>CACYOR010000034.1 GCA_902775985.1 Oscillospiraceae bacterium | reverse complement strand
TTAAACCGCGAAGCCCAACAACTGTGTTAAACTTATGTCAGCGAAAACGCAAAAACCAGGATACGAAAAGGAGGATTCATTATGAGCAATTCCATTTCCAGACGCAGCTTTATCAAGGGCCTGGCGGCCGGCGCCGTCGGCCTGGCCGCGGGCGCGGCGTTCCGTACCCCCACCGCTCAGGCGGAGGGCGCCTCTGTCGGCTTCATCCCCGGCACCTATACCAGTGTGCAGACCACGCCCTATGCCACCGTCGAGGTCAAGTGCAGCTTCAGTGAAAACGCCCTGACCGAGGTGAGCTATGAGGTCCTCAAAACCTCCACGGCGGACTATTTCACCCCCTTTGCCAATCCCCTGAACAGCTACTGTGAGCGCATTGTCGAGGCGGGCACCACCGAGGGCGTGGACGGCGTGACCGGGGCCTCCCTCTGCTCCAACGCCATCCGCGACGGCGTGAACGCCTGCAAGGTCCAGGCCCTGGGGCTGACGATCCCCGCGGCCGAGAAGACCGTTCTCAATCCCCAGGATGAGGACTTTACCTCCTTTGAGGGGGATCTGGCGGAAGTTCTCGCGGCCATCCAGCTGGGCGGCATGACGATCGACAACCGCGTTGTCAAGTCCGCCGGCAGCCCTTCTCCCTGGGTGGATGTAAACGGCAGCAAGCACCCCGCCTTCCGGGAGCTCTATGGCACCATGTCCCAGAACGGTGTCGGCCTGATCCTGCTGGCCGGCGGCGCGATCCGCAACAACGGCATCCTGCCCGACGGCCTGGAGGTGGACGATCTGGACGCGGCGCTGGCCGACGCGGCGGAGCTGGTCTCCATCGTCCATGAGGGCAAGGCCAAGCTGGGCTTCCAGATGTGCTTTGGCGGCCTGGCCCCCACCGTGCCCGATTCCGTCATCAACGAGACGCCTGTCGAGGATCTGGACGCCTATATCGAGCGCGTCGGCATCTCCGCCGAGCGCGCCAAGAGCGTGGGCTTCGACTGCATCGAGATCAAGGGCGCCAGCGCCGACGCGCTCAACGGCTTTTTGACCCGCCGCATCAACAAGCGCGAGGACGAGTACGGCCCCCAGTCCATCGAAAACCGCACCCGCCTGTTCCGCCGCATGATCGAGAAGATCAAAGAGGTCAACGGCGCGGACTTTCCCGTCGGCGCGCTCATCAACGGCGTGGAGGAGAACGACCTCTACCTGGGCGACAATGAGCTCTTCCTCACCATTGAGGAGTCCAAGGAGATCGCCAAGGCCCTGGTTGCCGCCGGCGCCGACTGGATCCAGCTGCGCGTGGGCGCCACCGGTCAGGAGATGAACATCTGGGCCCCCGACGTGCAGCATATCGTCCGGGATGTGGACGGCATGACCGGCTACGGCACCCAGTTTGATTACAGCCAGCATTTCGAGGGTATGCTGGACGGCAGCCACTCCGGCTTCGCCTCCTTCCTGCCCATGGTCAAGGCTGTCAAGGAAGTGGTGGACGTGCCCGTGGGCTGCGCGGCCTATATGGATCTGCGTGTCGGCCCCGATTACCTCAACGACGCCATTGCCCGCGGCGATCTGGATCTCGTGTTTATGAACCGCCCGCTCAACTGCGACCCCGAGATGGTGCAGAAGCTGGCGGAGGGTCGCCGCGAGGACGTCATTCCCTGCATGAAGTGCATGCACTGCCACGACAGCAACAGCACCGGCAAGCGCTATCCCTCTACCTGCCGCATGAACCCCAACACAAACCATTCCTTCACCGAGATCATGCCGGAGGGCGGCAAGCCCCTGCCCGCGGAGACGCCGCGCAAGGTCATGGTCATCGGCGCCGGCCCTGCCGGCCTGGAGGCGGCCCGCGTCGCCGCCGAGCGTGGCCACAGCGTGAGCCTCTATGACAATTCCGACAAGCTGGGCGGCCTGCTGCATTTCGCCCGCGGCGTCAAAGGCGACCATGAGCACTTCGATGATTATCTTCGCTACATCAGCCATCAGCTGGAAAAGAACAAGGTGGACATCCATCTCTTCAAGACCGTGACCGCCGATCTGGTCAAGGAGGAGAAGCCCGACGCCGTGATCGTCGCCGTCGGCGGCAAGCGCGAGCAGAAACTCAGCGGTACGGACGCCGTGCCCGTTTTCTCCCCGACCCAGGCTTTCGGCTCCGAGGCTAAGCTTGGCGATACCGTGGCTATTCTCGGCGCGGGCGTGCAGGCGGTCGACTTCGCGGCCTACCTGGTCACCCTGGGTAAGAAGGTGGTCATGATCCATTCCGACAGTGCCATCGACATCGACAAGGGCCAGTCCGGCTGGTTCAAGAAGTACATCGTCCCCTATCTGCAGGCCAAAGGCACCAAGATCTGGAGCCAGGCAGAGGTCCTCGGCATCGAGGACGGCGGCGTGAAGTTCATCACCGATACCGGCAGTGAGAAGACCGTCGCGGTGGACAGCGTGGTGGAGTTCTACAACATGGTCCCCAATACCGAGCTGGCCGAGGAGCTGGAGAGTGCAGGCTTTGAGGTCCACTGCGCCGGCGACTGCGCGGATCCCCACAACATTCAGCAGGCCGTCCTGAGCGGCAACCTGGCGGGCCGCGCCGTCTGATCTCATCTCTTTCATGAAAAAAAGGAAGTGCGAACGCACTTCCTTTTTTCATGTCCGGACGACAAGCTCCACATTTCCGTCCTGCAGTTCGGCACAGAGCGTGTCGCCGGGCCGGGCCCGGCCCTCCAGCAGCAGTTCCGCCGCCCGGTCCTCCAGACTGTGCTGTACCGCCCGGCGCAGGGGACGGGCGCCAAACTTCTCATCGCTGCCCGTATCGGCCAGGAAGCGCAGTGTCTCCCCGGGAATCTGCAGCCCCAGGCCCAGGGCCTCAAAGCGCTTCTGCACCTCCCGGACCAGATTCTCCGTGATCGCCGTCAGATCCTTCCGGTCCAGGCGGTGGAACACGATGGTCTCGTCCACCCGGTTGAGAAATTCCGGCCGGAAGGTGGCGCGCAGCTCCTCCATGACCTGGTCACGCATGGCGGCGTCGCCTTGTGCTGTGCCGTCGGCAAAGCCCAGGGGACTGCGGCTCTCGGTGATCGCCTTGGCCCCCACGTTGGAGGTCATGACGATCACGGTGTTGCGAAAGTCCACGCGGCGGCCGGTAGAATCGGTCAGGTGCCCGTCGTCCAGGATCTGCAGCAGAATGCCCCAGACGTCCTCGTGGGCCTTTTCGATCTCGTCGAACAGCACCACCGACCAGGGGCGGCGGCGCACTTTTTCCGTCAGCTGTCCGCCGTCCTCATAGCCCACGTAGCCCGGGGGCGAGCCGATCAGACGGCTGACCGAGTGTTTTTCCATATATTCGGACATGTCCAGCCGGATCACGGCCTTTTCATCGCCGTAGACCGTGGCGGCCAGGGCGCGGCAGAGCTCCGTCTTTCCCACGCCCGTGGGGCCTAAAAACAGAAAGCTGCCCACCGGCCGCCCGGGATCCCGAAGACCCACCCGGCTGCGCCGGATGGCCCGGGCCACGGCGGCGACCGCCTCGTCCTGGCCGATGATGCGCTGCTTCAGCTCCTCTTCCAGGTGCCGCAGCCGCTCGCTCTCGCTCCGGTCCAGACCGGTGACCGGAATCCCGGTCCAGAGGGAGACCACCCGGGCGATGTCCGCGGCATCCACCGGAGCCTCCCGGCCGCCGCTGATATGCACGCCGGCGGCCGCCTCGTCCAGCAGGTCGATGGCCTTATCCGGGAGAAAGCGATCCCCGATGTAGCGCACGGAGAGGGAATAGGCCGCCTCCAGCGCCTCGTCGCTGATGCGCAGGCCGTGGTGCGCCTCCAGACCGGGGCGCAGGGAGCGCAGCATCTCCAGGGTCTGCTCCCGCCCCGGCTCGGCCACCGTGACAGGCTGGAAGCGCCGCTCCAGCGCCGCGTCCTTTTCGATGTGCCGCCGGTATTCCTCCGGCGTGGTGGCGCCGATGATCTGGATCTCACCCCGGCCCAGGGCGGGCTTGAGGATGTTGGCCGCGTCGATGGCCCCCTCGGCGCTGCCCGCGCCGATGATGGTGTGCAGTTCATCGATGAACAAGATCACGTCTCCGGCCCGCTTTACGTCCCGCAGGACGGATTTGACCCTCTCCTCAAAATCGCCCCGGTATTTGGTGCCGGCCAGCATCGCCGGGATGTCCAGCGAGACGATCCGCTTCTGCCGCAGCTCCTCCGGCGCTTCGCCCCGGGCCACCTTGAGGGCCAGGCCCTCGGCCACAGCAGTCTTGCCGACCCCCGGCTCGCCCACCAGGACGGGGTTATTCTTGCTGCGGCGGGAGAGGATCTGCACCGCACGGCGGATCTCCTCACCCCGGCTCACCACCGGGTCGATGCGCCCGGCCGCGGCCATCTCGGTCAGATCGCGGCTGTACTGGTCCAGCACCCGGGTATCGCTGCGCCGGGGCAGGCTGCGGATCGCGCCGGGCTGGGCCCGGCTGCCGGAGCTGGGATTGCCGAAGATGGCCAGAATGTCCGTATACACGTCGTTGAGGGAGAGGCCCAGCGACTCCAGCAGTTTGGCGCCGCCGCAGTCCGGCTGGCGCAGGATGCCCAGCAGCAGGTGCTCCGTGCCGATATAGCCCTGGTGCAGCTCATTGGCCTCCACGATGGAGCGCTCCACCGCCTGCCGGGCGTGAAAGCTCATGTTCTGCCGGGGCGGCAGCGGCAGAGAGCTGCCGTGACAGCGCAGGATCGCCTGGCGCAGTGTCGTCTCCTCCAGCCCGCGCTGCCGCAGGATCCGGGCGCCGAGACCCTCCCGCTCCTGCAGGATGCCCAGCAGCAGGTGCTCCGTGCCCACCTCCTCCTGGCCCAGTTCTCCGGCGCAGGATCGCGCCCGCTCGATCGCCCATTCTGCCCGCTGGGTGAATTTCTCATTGCTTTTCATCGTTACCTCCCGCAGCCGTTTTACGCTCTCCCATTATCACCTTCCGCCGGTGCCAAAAGCGGCGAAACGGCGGCGCGGCGGAAAAAGACCGTTCCCTCCGTTTCGGCGGCTTTCTGTCCGGAAAGGAGCGCTTAACAGTATTATGACCAGATTTTTCCCGGCTCAAAAGAGACGCTTAAATTTTGTAATTGATTTTTGCGCAATGTGTGTTACAATGAAGACGAAAAGGCCGGATGGCCCGATTTTCCATTCTATAAGGAGGTAAGATCATGGCTTACGTTATCAGCGACGAGTGCCTGTCCTGCGGCTCCTGCGCAGCTCAGTGCCCTGCCGAGGCGATCGATATGGGCGAACTGCACTATGAGATCGATCCGGAGAAGTGCCTGGAGTGCGGCGCTTGCGCGGCTCAGTGTCCTGCCGAGGCAATCAGCCTCGAGTAAGACTTAAAAAACCGAGAAACGGGCGAGATTCCTCGCCCGCTTTTCTTATTTTGAGGGAAAACCATGACAGATTTTAGCGAACTCTGGCCCGGCGGCCCGCGCTTTGCCCAGGCCGAGACCATGCGCCTGAGCACCGATTCCGTCCTGCTGGCCGACTTTGCCCGCCTCCGCGGCGGGGAGAAGGGGATCGACCTGGGCTGTGCCTCCGGGGCGATCGCCCTGCTGCTGCTCACCCGGGAGCCGCGGCTGCACATGACAGGGCTGGAGCTGGACGCGGAGGCGGCGGAGCTGGCGCGGGAAAACATGCGCGTCAACGCCCTCACGGAGCGCAGCCGGATCCTGACCGGGGATATCCGGGAGGTGCGAGGGCTCTTCCCCGCGGCCAGCTTCGACTTCGTGATTGCCAATCCCCCGTACTATCCGCCGGGCAGCGGCCGCCTCTCGCCCGATCCTGCCCGGGCCCGGGCCCGGGGCGAGACGGAATGCAGCCTCGAGGAGCTCTGCCGGGCGGCGGCCTGGCTCCTGCCCACCGGCGGGCGCTTCTTCCTCGTCCACAAGCCGGAGCGGCTGAGCGAGCTGCTGTGTACCATGACGGCCCAGGGCCTGGAGCCGAAACGGCTGCGCACCGTGTGCCAGCGGCCGGAGCGCGCCCCGAGCCTGATCCTGGCCGAGGGCCGCCGGGGCGGAAAGCCCGGCCTGTCCCTGGAGGCGCCGCTGATCCTGGCCGAGGCCGGGGGAGGGGAGAGCGCGGAATTTTGCCGCATCTACCATCGAACATGAAAAAGGAGCTGTGAACCCACGGGTTCACAGCTCGCTGTTTTTATGTATGGAAAAGCCCGGTTCAGACCTTGGCCTTGAGCTTGGCCAGGCAATCGGAGCAGATGTTACGGCCCTTAAAACTGGTCAGATTCCGGACACTGTCACAGAAAACACAGGCGTCCCGATCCTTGCGAAGAATAATGCTGTCGCCCTCCACATATATCTCCAGTGCGTCCTTCTCCGAGATATCCAGTGTCCGGCGCAGTTCGATGGGCAAGACAATGCGCCCCAGTTCATCCACTTTACGGACGATTCCAGTCGATTTCATGATTTTCTCCTCTCTATTCTTCCACAAGCAGCATCCGCCGTATCCCCATCGGCGGCTGTTGACTCTCGCGTGATATAAAATATTATATCATAATTGGGGGCGTGGTCAATAGAATTTTTTCCCTGATGCTTAATTCTTTTCTTAAATTTCCTGAAGCGGGTTGGTGATGATGGTGTTTATGACGGCGCTCCTCTTGGGCATCTATCTTTTGTCCGTTACGCTCGCCCTGCTCACGGGACGGGCGGATCAGGCCGGCGCGGCCGTCCTCACCGGCGCCGGGGAGGCGGTGGAGCTCTGCCTCCGCCTGGCCGGGAGTCTTTGCCTCTGGAGCGGGGTGATGGAGCTGCTGGAGCGCTGCGGTCTGGCCCGGCGTTTAGCCGGGCTTCTGCGCCCGTTGCTGCGCCGTCTGTTCCCGGCCGCCTCCCGGGACGCCGCGGCGGCGGACGCCCTGACGGAAAACCTAACGGCCAATCTGCTGGGCCTGGGCAACGCCGCCACGCCCGCCGGGATCCGCGCCGCCCGGGCCATGGCGCAGATGGGCACCGCGGCCCGGGACGAGCTCTGCCTGCTGATCGTACTCAACACCGCCTCCCTGCAGCTGCTGCCCACGACCATCGCCTCCCTGAGAGCCGCGGCGGGGGCCGTCGCCGCCTTTGACATTCTGCCGGCCGTCTGGATCAGCAGCCTCTGTTCGCTGGCAGCCGGGCTGGGCGCCGCCGCGCTGCTGAGGCGGCACTGGCCGTGAAGAGCCTGATGGCACTGACGGCACCGCTGCTCATCGCCGCCGGGCTGATTGCCGCGGGGCGGCGGAATGTGGACGCCTTTCAGGCGCTGACCGAGGGGAGCCGGAAAGGCCTGGATATCCTGCGGGATATGTTTCCGGCCCTGCTGGTGCTGCTGCCGGCGCTGAAGCTGCTGCAGTGCTCCGGCCTGCCGGAGATGCTCGCGCCGCTGCTGAATCCGCTGCTGCGCCGGCTGGGGATCCCGCCGGAGACGGGCCTTTTGCTCCTGCTGCGCCCCTTCTCCGGCAGCGCTGCCCTGGCCGCGGCGGCGGAGCTGATCGAAGGCTGGGGGCCGGAGTCCCTGGTCGGACGCACCGCGGCGGTAATGCTGGGCTCCAGCGAGACCACCTTTTATGTCATCGCCGTCTATCTGGCCGCGGCGGATGTGCGCCACAGCCGCTGGGCAATCCCGGCGGCCCTCTGCGCGGATCTGGCCTGCTTTGTCTCCTCAGCCTGGATCTGCCGCCTGCTCTGGGGATAGACGGAAAGAGTGATCTGTGATAGACTACATAAAAACAGAAAGGTGAGGGCGGAGACATGAAAGGGCTTTTGGGTTCGGAGGGCTGGAAGGGCCTGTTCCTGGATATGCTGATGGTTCTGGCGGGCAGCATGCTGGTTGCGCTGTCCGTGGCCGTGTTCACCGTGCCCAACGATATTGCGCCGGGCGGCGTCTCCGGTATGGCCACGGCGCTGGCCTCTTTTTCGCCTCTCAGCGTCGGCGTCTGGGCTCTGCTGCTCAATGTGCCGCTGCTGCTGGCCGCCTGGCGGATGCTGGGCCTGCGACCGCTGGTGATGACCCTGATCGCCACGGTGCTGCTCTCCTTTTTTATCGATCTCTTCGGCGCGCTCCTGCCGGGATACAGCAACAACGTGCTGTTGGCGGCCGTGTTCGGCGGGGCGATCAGCGGCCTCGGCGTGGGGATCCTCTTCCTCCGGGGCATCAGCACCGGCGGGACCGACCTGGCCGCGCTGCTGCTGCGGCGGGTCTTTCCCAACGTCCCCTCGGGGACGCTGCTTCTGCTGATCGACGCGGCGGTGGTGGCCTTCGCCGTCTGCGTGTTCCGGGATCTCGAGGTGGCCCTCTATTCCAGCATCACCATCTGGGTCTCCTCCAAGGTGATCGACGCGCTGGCCCAGGGCGTGGATTACGCCAAGGTGATCTACATCATCACCGAGCATGGAGCGGAGGTCTCTCAGGTACTGAACACCCGCACCGACCGGGGCACCACGCTGCTGCCAGCCCAGGGCGGCTATACCGGCGGGGAGAAGCAGATGGTCATCACCGTCACCCGCCGCAGCGTCCTGGCCCAGACCCTGCGCCTGATCCGGGAGACCGACCCCAAGGCCTTCACCTTTGTCATGGACTCCACCGAGGTCCACGGCGAGGGCTTCAAAGCGGACTGATTTCTCTACCCATATAAAAACACGCCGTGGAACCCGAGGGCTTCACGGCGTGTTTTTGGATATTAGATCAGTTCTCTAAGGCAAAAAGCTCCCGCGCGATGGCGTCCACCTTTTCGCTCAGGTCCTCCGGCAGGTCGGAGTCGGATTCGGGAGCAGCTCCCGGCTCGTCCGGGTAGAGCCCGCAGAGAAAATCCTGCCAGGCGGCGTTCAGCGTGTCCATGGCGGCCTGCTGCTGCCGGCGCACCCGGTCAAAGCACTGCTCCACCTTCTGCACGGAGTAGTCCTGCTGGCGCTGGTTCTCCCCGTCGATGGCCAGGCGCTTCTGTTCGGCCTCGGCCACGATGGCCGCGGCGCGGCGGTTGGCCTTTTCGATGATGTCCCGGTACAGCTCCTGCGCGGAGAACACGGCCTCGCCCAGCTCGGCCTTGCGGCTGCCCACACCCTGCAGCTGCTCACGGAGGCGCGCGTTTTCTTCCATCAGCTCCTGCGCCTGCTTCCGGATGTCGGCAAACACAGCCTCGACCTTATTGGCGTTATAGTACTTTTTCTTGACGATGTCGATATGGATGGAGTCGAAGTATTCCTGATCCAAAGCCACGCACGGTCACCTCCGGTTCTTGTTTTTTATTCATTATACCAGAGAGAAATAAGCGAATCAAGCAGAGAGTTGGGAAATTGTCAATGTGTCATGTTGCACAGAATTTCAGGGCCGTTTATGGTGCTTTTTACCTTATTGACAGGAGATTAACAGGATGATAAAGTATGAACAGATAATGAAGGGGACTGTTTGCCATGGATAGTGGAGCAGGAAAAAAGGTAACGATCGATCAGGTCGCAGCGCTTTGCGGGGTGTCGAAAACCACGATTTCCCGTTTCCTGAACCACCGTTACGAGAACATCTCCGAGGAGACCCGACTGCGGATCGAGCGCGTGATCCGGGAGCTGGATTATCGGCCGAACCGCTCCGCCCAGCGCCTGAAGGCCAGCCGTTCCATGCTGATCGGCTGCTGCATCGGCGATTTGGGGAGCCCTTTTTCCGGGCTTCTGCTGCGGGGCATCACCGGCGTGTGCGAGGCGGCGGGCTATCAGGTGCTCTTTGCCGACAGTGGGGAGGACCCGCGGAAGGAGCGCCAGGCCATCGAGGGCTTCCTGGAAAATTCCGTGGACGGCCTGATCGTCAACACCCCCGGCGGAAACGATGAGTTTTTATCGGCCATCGCGGACAAGGGCGTCCCTGTGACGCTGGCGGACCGCTCCCTGCGGGAGGGCGGACGGCTGGACACCGCGATCAACGAATACGAAAAGAGCATCCGGGACGTGGTGCGCCTGATGCTCGAGTGCGGCTATACACGGATCGCTTTTTTTTCGGAGGAGATTCGGGACGTCATGCCGCGTATCCAGCGGCGGGACGGCTATCTGGCCGCGATGAAGGCGCTGGCCCCCGCGGAGGCCGGGCCCTATGTCTATGAATTTGACCGGCATGACCCCAAGAGCTGCGGGGATTGCCTGCAGGCTTTCCGGAGCGCGTTTCCGGGGGAGCGCCTGGCGCTGCTGTCGGTGAACGGCGCGACCGGGCAGGAGCTTCTGATGGCCATGAAGGCGCTGAGACTCTGGCCGGGGCACGATCTGGGTCTGTGCACCTTTGACGACTGGTCCATTTTCTCCCTGGCGGATGTGACGACGATCCGCCTGCAGACCGAGCGGGTGGGCGCCGCGGCGGCGCAGATGCTGCTGGAGCGCATCACCGGGACCGCGGAGAACGTACCGGCGCGCAGCATGGAACTTCCGACCGAGCTGATCCTCCGCTCTTCCACCGTCAAAGGCGGGGAGTGGGGATGAGCTGTTTCGATGCATTGACTTCGTTTACCGGTTTCCGAAACCGTTAAGCGAACAAAAGGGACAAAAGCCTGTTTTTGTGATAGGATCTTAACAGGACTTTGTGCTACACTTTATCCATCTGTATTGTCGGCAGAAATGCTTGACATATAATATTTTTTAGGAGGAACCCACATGAAGAGAATTGTTGCACTGGCTTTGGTTCTCATGATGGTCCTGGCTCTTGCTGCCTGCGGCCAGAGTGCCAAGCCCGCCGAAGCCCCCGCCCCTGCTGAAGAGGCCGCTCCTGCCGAAGAGGCCGCCCCCGCTGAAGAGGCTGCCCCTGCCGCCAAGGTTGGCCAGACTGTGCTGAAGTGCGCCTTCAACCAGACCATCACCAACCCCGAAGCGCAGACCCTGCTGAAGATCAGCGACGACCTGTATGACGCCACCGAAGGCCGTTACTCCCTGGAAGTCTATCCCGACGCCTCCCTGGGCGATCAGGCTCAGACCCTGGAGAACGTCATGATCGGCGCCCTGGATATGTCCCTGGTCGGCAACGCCATCATCGAGCCCTATGCCTCCGACTTCGCCATCATCGCCACTCCTTATGTCTATGACGACATCGACCATCAGGAGCGCGTGTTCGAGTCCGGCGATCCCGCCCTCGAGGCTCTGTATGCCACCACCGAGGAGCACGGCTTTGTCGTCCTCTGCACCTACTCCCTGGGCGCTCGTAACCTCTACACCCGCGACGGCCCCGTCACCACTCCTGAAGAGCTGAAGGGCCTCAAGATCCGTGTTATCGGCTCCGACACCTGCATCAACATGATGAACAACATGGGCGGCGTTGGCCAGGGCATGCCTCAGGGCGATGTCTACTCCGCCATCCAGACCAAGGTTCTCGACGGTGCTGAGAACAACATCATCACCTATGTCGACCTGGTGCAGTATGAGGTCGCTCCTTACTACAACTACACCGGCCACCTGCTGCTCCCCGATGAGCTGGTCATCTCCAAGCAGGTTCTCGACAAGATGAGCGAGGAAGACCAGGCTGCTCTGCGCAAGGTCTGCGAGGAGTCCATGCCCTTCTGCTACGACCTGTGCGAGGAGCTGCGCTCCGATTACCAGGCCAAGGCTGAGGAAAAGGGCGTCACCTTCTCCGAGGCTGACATCCCCGCTTTCCAGGCTCTCTGCCAGGATCAGATCAACGAGGTCGCTGCCCGTACCGAGATCACTCAGGGCATGTATGACCTGATCGTCTCCCTGCGCGGCGAGTAATCGTAATCGCAAGTCGTTATAGCGGCCCACAGCACGCTGTGGGCCGCTGTTCTAAGACGTCAGCTGAACCCGGTAGGGACAGATGAGCGCTTCACCTGTGCCTATTGGGTTCAGCCAACAAAAAACGGAGGCTCCCAATGAAAGTTCTTGATGCAATCAAGCACGTCTTTGACAAAATTCTGGAGGTCCTCGGAATTATCTGCCTGTCGATCATGACCGTCATGATCGTCTATCAGGTTGTCGCGCGCTATGTGTTCAACAGCCCCAGTGCCATCTCCGAGGCTTTGGCCCAGTTCCTGTTTGTCTGGATGATCATGTTCGGCAGCGCCTATGTCTACGGTACGCTGGAGCATCTGACCATCGACATTCTGAAGGACAAGTTCCCCCCGCGGATGAACATGATCGTGGAGGTCATTACCAACATCTGCCTGTTCGCTTTCGTCCTGCTGATCTGCGTGATCGGCGGCTATCTCTATACCACCGGCCAGGTCAAGCAGATCGACGCCGCCCTGCATATTTCCAAGGCGATCATGTATGCCTCGGTTCCCTTTACCGGCGTGATCACCATGTATTATGCGATATACAACTGTGTTCGCTCCGTGCGTAACTACCGGGAAGGCAAGCGCAAGCTGAGCGATCCCCTGGGCGGGACAGCCTGATAGGAGGAGAGAGAGAATGACAACGACTGCTTTAGCCGGCACTGTTATGATCGTGCTCATTTTCGTGACCCTGGCCGTGGGCTTCCCCATCGGCCTGAGCATTGGAATGGGCTCCGCCGCGGCACTGTATATCATCATGCCCGGCACCAACGCGCTGATTATCTCTGCGCAGAAAATGTTCCAGAGCGTCAACTCCTTCTCCCTGCTGGCCATCCCCTTCTTTGTGCTGGCCGGTAACCTGATGAACTCGGGCGGCATCGCCCGGCGTCTGGTCGGCTGCGCCAAGCTGGTGGCCCACCGTCTGCCCGGCGCCCTGGCCCAGACCAACATCGTCGCCAACATGCTCTTCGGCGCCATGTCCGGCTCCGGCGTGGCCGCGGCCGTCGCCATGGGCGGCATCCTCGGACCCATGGAGAAGGAAGAGGGCTACTCCGACGAGTATACCGCCGTCTGCAACATCGCCTCCGGCCCGACCGGCATGATGATCCCGCCCAGCAACATCATGATCGTCTACTCCACGGTCGCCGGTTCCGTCTCCATCGCGGCGCTGTTCATGGCCGGCTATGTCCCCGGCATCCTCTGGGGCCTGGCCTGCATGATCGTGGCCGGCGTTATGGCCAAGAAGCGCGGCTATGTGAGCACCGAGCGCTATAACTTCAAGTTCGTCATGAAGACCCTGTGGGACGGCATCCCCAGCCTGCTGATGATCGTCATCGTCATCGGCGGTATCCTGGGCGGCATCTTCACTGCCACCGAGGGCTCCGCCATCGCCGTGGCCTACTCCCTGATCCTGTCCTTTATCTACCGCAACATCACCCTGAAGGATCTGCCCGGCATCATCTGGTCCAGCGTCAAGACCACCGCCGTTATCGAGTATCTGGTCTGCGTGTCCGGCATCATGGGCTTCGTTATGACCTATACCCATATCCCCGCCCTGGTTGCCGACGCCATCCTCGGCCTGACCACCAACAAGTACATCATTCTGCTCATCATGAACATCATCCTGCTGGTTGTCGGCTGCTTCATGGATCCGACTCCCGCCGTGCTGATCTTCACGCCGATCTTCCTGCCCATCGTGCAGACCTGGGGTATGCATCCCGTGCACTTCGGTCTGATGATGGTCATGAACCTCTGCGTCGGCACCCTGACGCCTCCCGTGGGCGCCATCCTCTTCGCCGGCTGCCGCACGCACCAGGTCAAGATCGAGCAGATCATCGGCATGCTGCTGCCTTTCTTTGTCGTGATTTTGATCAGCCTGCTGCTGATCACCTATGTCCCGGCTCTGTCGATGGCCATTCCCAACGCCCTTGGCCTGACCTGATCGGGAGCATAACCATTCCGCATACCAGGTGGGAGCGGGGCTTGCTCCCCGCTTCCACTGATTTTATTGGAGGTACATTCCCATGGACATTCGCTATTCCACCGGTCCCAACGACGTCAAGCGCTACACCACCGAGGAGCTGCGCAAGGAGTTTTTGATCCAGAATCTCTATCAGCCCGACAGCGTGCAGGCTGTCTATTCCCACGTGGATCGCATGGTCGTCCTCGGCATTATGCCGGTTAAGGAAACCGTTCCCATTGACAAGGGCATCGACGTCTGGGGCAATTTCGGCACCAATTACTTCCTGGAGCGCCGCGAGGCCGGCGTTTTCAACCTGGGCGGCCCCGGTGTGATCACCGCGGACGAGGAGAGCTTTGAGCTCGGCTTTGAGGACTGCCTGTACATCACCAAGGGCACGAAGAGCGTGAGCTTCGCCAGCAAGGATGCGGCCAATCCCGCCCGCTTCTATCTGGTCTCCGCCCCGGCCCACAAGGCCTGCAAGACCACCTTCCTCTCCTTTGCCGACGCCAACAAGCGCCCCTGCGGCGCCGAGGAGACCGCCAACAAGCGCGTCATCAACCAGTTCATCCATCCCGACGTGCTGGAGACCTGCCAGCTCTCCATGGGTCTGACCCAGCTGGCCCCGGGCAGCGTCTGGAACACCATGCCCGCCCACACCCATGAGCGCCGCATGGAGGTCTATACCTACTTCAACATCCCCGAGGGCAACGTCGTCTTCCATATGATGGGCCAGGGCCAGGAGACCCGCCACATCGTCATGCAGAACTACGACGCGGTCATCTCTCCCTCCTGGTCCATCCATGCCGGCTGCGGCACGGCGGCCTACACCTTCATCTGGGCCATGGGCGGCGAGAACCAGGCCTTCGACGACATGGACAACATCGCCATCACCGACATGCGCTAAACCGAAAGGCTTCCCCTTTCGGGGAAGCCTTTCGGAGAGACCGTCAAAAAAGTCCTATGGACTTTCTTGACGGAGGGAGATGCAGCCCCGTGCGCGCACTCGCTGTCCGCCAAGGGCGGACAACTCGCACACTTCGGCGCTGAGAGGTGTTTTCTCCGACGTACACGCCGCCGGAGAAAACGGATTTGAATGATTTTTCGCTTGCGAGCGAAAAACTCTGCGAGGCTTTTTTGACAAGCCTTTCGGAAACATTCAGAGAAGACCTTTGATTTTCAGCATGGGACTGGGCTGGAAGATGTGCAGCAGGGGCTTGAGCTCCTCGTCCTTGACCTTCTGGTAATCCTCTTTGATGATGCAGTAGTCCATCAAAAACAGGTACAGGCAGACCTCAAAGGGCGTGGCCAGGAAGGCCGGGAGAAAGGCCGTCTGAATCAGGAACAGGGACACCGAGCTGCGGTGAAAGGGGCTCAGCTGCTTGTCCACCCACTTGTTGCCGTAGACCACGTAGAGCTCCGGCGGCAGGCCGGGGAAGGCGGCGGCCATGATGTTCCTGTCCGACTCCCTGAGCGTGGGCTCCGGGAGCGCCGGGTCGTAATGGCAGCTGGACTCGTGGAAGCTGAGCTTGCCGGAAAAGCTGCGCTTGAAGCGCTTGGGGGTGAAGACGACCCGCTTTTTCCGCTTGGCCTCCTGGTAGTACCAGTCGGCCATCTTGTCCTGATCCAGGTGGAAGGTAAAGTCCAGTCCGCCGTAGGTGCAGGGGACCGTGATGACCGAGGGGGCCTCCGGGTCGAAGTACCGGACCTCGCTCTCCGCCGCCCGGCGCAGCAGCGCGTCCCAACTGCGGCGAAAGTCCGGATAATAGCGGCGATCCCGGATCGCCGTATCCTGATAGAGCCCCTCGATCTGCCGGTAACAGGCCTGATAGTCGTTCATATGCGTATCCCTCTGCTTCTTTTTTTGAGTATTATACCGAAAAAAGCAATAAAAGTAAACGCCAAATACGAAAGGAGAAAACCACAATGGACATCATGAAACAGTTTGCCGCCTCCGGTATTGTGCCGGTCGTTGTATTGGAGAACGCCGAGGACGCCGTCCCCACCGCGAAAGCCCTCCTGGCCGGCGGCATCACCACCATGGAAATCACTTTCCGCACCGCCGCTGCGGCCGATTCCATCAAGGCCGTGGCCGATAACGTCCCTGAGATGCTGGTCGGCGCGGGCACCGTGCTGAACCTGGAGCAGGCCAAGCTCGCCGTCGCCCAGGGTGCCAAGTTCATCGTCGCCCCCGGCTACGATGAGGAGACCGTGGCCTGGTGCGTGGAGAACAACATCGCCGTGACCCCCGGCTGCGTCACGCCCACCGAGATCATGATGGCTCTCAAGCACGGCCTGAAGGTCGTGAAGTTCTTCCCGGCCAATGTCTACGGCGGCCTGAAGGCGATCAAGTCCCTGGCCGGTCCCTTTGTCGGGATGAAGTTCATCCCCACCGGCGGCGTCAACAACGACAACATCGCCGAGTTTGCCGCTTCCCCCTTCATCCACGCCATCGGCGGCAGCTGGATCTGCCCGAAGGCCGATATCGCCGCCCACAACTTCGACAAGATCACCCAGCTCTGCAAGGACGCCCGCAAGGCCCTGCTGGGCTTTGAGGTCGCCCACGTGGGCATCAACACCGACGACGCCGACACCGCCATGGGAGTGGCCGAGGCCTTTGACGCGGCCTTTGATTTCGGCGTGAAGCCGGGCAACTCCTCCAACTTCGCCGGCACCGGCGTCGAGGTCATGAAGAGCCAGTTCCTGGGTGCCAAGGGCCATCTGGCCGTGCGCACCAACAAGATTGACTGCGCCATCCCCGAGCTGGAGAAGAAGGGCTTTGCCCTGGATATGGACACCCTCAAGTGCAAGGGCGACCGCATCAACTCCGTCTATCTGAAGGACGAGATCGGCGGCTTCGCGGTGCATCTGCTGCAGAAGTAAGAAAAATCGGATTTAACCATCCTACAGGAGGAATACTGCCATGAAATTCTTAACCTTCGGTGAGGTCATGCTGCGTCTGAAATCTCCCGGCCTGGAGCGCTTCTTCCAGAGCCAGATGCTGGAGGCCACCTTCGGCGGCGGCGAGGCCAACGTGGCCGTCTCCCTGGCCAACTATGAGCAGGATGTGGCCTTCCTCACCGTGCTGCCCAAGAACGTGATTGCCGACGAGTGCGTCAAGGAGCTGCGCAAGTTCGGCGTGGATACCACCCGCATCGTCCGCGGCCCCGGCCGCATGGGCATCTACTACCTGGAGACCGGCGCCAACGCCCGTCCTTCCAAGGTGGTCTATGACCGCGAATACTCCGCCATGGCCCTGGCCAAGCCCGGCGATATCGACTGGGACAAGGCCTTTGAGGGCGTGGACTGGTTCCACATCACTGGTATCACCCCGGCCATCTCCGAGAGCGCGAAGGAGCTCTCCCTGGAGTCCGTGAAGGAGGCCAAGAAGCGGGGCATCACCGTCTCCTGCGACCTGAACTACCGCAAGAACCTGTGGAAGTACGGCGTGCGCGCCGCCGAGGTCATGCGGGAGATCGCAAACTTTGTGGACGTGGCCATCGCCAACGAGGAGGACGTGCAGAAGTCCCTGGAGATCACCACCGACGTGGTCGTGGAGTCCGGGGAGCTGGACCGCGCCAAGTACAAGGCCCTGGGCGACAAGGTCCTGGCCGCCTATCCCAACATGAAGATGATCGCCATCACTCTGCGCGAATCCAAGTCCGCCGACTGGAACGGCTGGGCCGCCTGCCTCAACGACCGGGAGCATTTCTACGAGTCCAAGCGCTATGAGATCCGCGATATCGTCGACCGCGTCGGCGGCGGCGACAGCTTCGGCGGCGGTCTGATCTACGGTCTGACCCACTATGAGGACAAGCAGCAGGCGCTGGAGTTCGCCGTGGCGGCCTCCTGCCTGAAGCACAGCATCCTGGGCGACTTCAACCGCGTCAGCGTGGACGAGGTGGAGAAGCTTATGGGCGGCGACGGCTCCGGCCGCGTGCAGCGCTGAGAAAGTACACGCGCGGGGCCAGTGCTCCGCATGCAAATTGAGATTAGGAGGAAACATCCCATGGACATGATGAAACAGTTCTCTCTGGAGGGTAAGGTTGCCCTCATCACCGGCGCGGCCTACGGTATCGGCTTCGCCATCGCCGAGGCCTATGCGGCCTGCGGCGCCAAGATCGCCTTCAACTGCCGCGGCGAGAAGCACATGGAAGAGGCCCTGAAGGCCTATGCCGAGAAAGGCATCGACGCCCACGGCTATTTCTGCGACGTGACCAACGAGGAAGACGTGGTCAAGATGGTGGCGGACATCGAGAAGGAGCTGGGCACCATCGACATCCTGGTGAACAACGCCGGCATCATCAAGCGTATCCCCATGATCGAGATGGAGGCCAAGGACTTCCGCCAGGTCATCGACATCGACCTGACCGCACCCTTCATCGTCTCCAAGGCCGTCATCCCCGGCATGATCAAGAAGGGCCACGGCAAGATCATCAACATCTGCTCCATGATGAGCGAGCTGGGCCGCGAGACCGTCTCCGCCTACGCGGCGGCCAAGGGCGGTCTGAAGAGACCGTCTCCGCCTACGCGGCGGCCAAGGGCGGTCTGAAGATGCTCACCCGCAACATCTGCTCCGAGTACGGCGAATACAACATCCAGTGCAACGGCATCGGACCCGGCTACATCGCCACGCCGCAGACCGCGCCTCTGCGCGAGCGCCAGCCCGACGGCAGCCGCCATCCCTTTGATCAGTTTATCGTGGCCAAGACCCCTGCGGCCCGCTGGGGCACCACGGACGATCTGATGGGCCCGGCCGTGTTCCTTGCTTCCGACGCCTCCAACTTCGTCAACGGCCACGTCCTGTACGTGGACGGCGGCATCCTGGCCTACATCGGCAAGCAGCCTTGACGTCAGACGAAACTCGCTCCATTTCGCTTCCGCGGTTTGCGAAAGAGCCGCGAAAGCTGCATATCCGCTCCTTCCGTCTTCCTTTACCAACGCAGACCCGCTTCGCTGGGCTCTGCGTTGGAGACGGGGGGACGGGAAGAAATCGGAAGGAAGGATTGATACAGTATGAAAGCAGCTGTTTTAAAAGATTGGTTTGACCTGGAGCTGACGGACATCCCCGTTCCGACTCCCGGCCCCGACGAGGCGCTGATCAAGGTCCGCTACGGCGGCGTCTGCGGCTCCGATATGGTCGTCTATCGCCATAAACATATGACCGCCACCATTCCCCGTGTGCTCTGCCATGAGATCCTCGGCACCATCGAGAGCCTGCCCGAGGGCTACGACGGACCCTTCAAGCTGGGCCAGCGTGTGCTGATGAACCCGGTGGTCTCCTGCGGGAAGTGCTCGGCCTGCAAGCGCGGCCTGGGCCATGTTTGCGAAAACCTGGAACTCCTCGGCATCCACCGGGACGGCGGTTTTGCGGAATATACCAAGGTCGGCGTCGATAAGTTGGTCGCCATCCCCGACGACTTCCCCGATGAGGTCGCCATCCTGGGCGAGCCCTTTGCCGTCGGCTATCACGTCATGGTCCGCAGCCAGCTTCAAAAGGGCGACACCGTCTTCATCTCCGGCGGCGCAGCGGTCGGCCTGTACATTGCGATCTTTGCCAAGGCCTATGGGGCCGGACGGGTCATCGTGTCCGAGGTGAATGAACCCCGGCGTCAGTTTGTCGAGTCGATGGGCATCGAGACCATCAATCCCATGCAGACCGACCCCATGGATCTCATGCGCGAAGTGACCGGCGGCGGTGGATTCGACATGGTTTACGACACCTCCGGTGCGAAGTCCGCGACCTTGCAGATGCCGGATCTGACCCGCTGCGGCGGCAAGATGATGAGCCTGAACCTCTCCGGCGACGCCTATGAATTCATCATCGGCAAGGTCTCCTTCAAGGAGATCACCCTGATCGGCAACCGCCTGTACACGCAGGAAGACTTTGAAGGCGGCGTCCGTTTCGTGGAAGAAAACTGGCGCAAACTGCACCTGGATCGCATGGTCAGCGATATTCTTCCGCTCAGTGACATCGACAAGGCCATCAACATGATGATCAACGGCGATAACCTCTGCAAGATCATCATCGACTGCCAGAAAGTCTGAGTGTTTACACGCGGATCGGCGGCTTCCCAAGGGAAGCCGCCGATTTTTATGGGCGGGGATTTGCTTTTTGGGCAGGGGCATGATAAGATACAGGCAGATCACCGCCGGAGGAAGAGAATGGAAAAGACCAGGAAAGAGAATCGAGGGAAACAGCTTTGGGACGTGTATCGCGTGCCCTTTCTTTCGGCGTTCCTGTTCGGACTGCTGGCCTATGGCTTCCTGCTGGCCAACAAGATCCCGGTGGATGACGACCTGCCCTTCTTCTTCGGCAAGGGAGCGACCACGATCTCCGGCCGCTGGGGCCTGGCGCTGCTGCGCTTTGTCATGCCGGATCTGTCCCTTCCCTGGTTTTACGGGCTGCTAAGTCTGCTGTTCCTGTCTCTCGCGGCCTGCCTGATCGTCGGCATTTTCCGGCTGAAACATCCGGCGCTGCAGATCGTGCTCTGCGGCCTCTTCGTCTGCTTCCCGGCGGAGACCGGCACCATCAGCTATACCTTTACCAGCGCGCCCTATGCCCTGGCCCTGCTGCTGGCGATCGCCTCGGTGGCGGCCTTTCAGCGGGGGAAGCGGTGGCGCTATCTCGCGGCCCCGGCGCTGCTGCTGTTTTCCTGCTCCATCTATCAGGGCTACTTTGCCTTCGCGGCGAGCTTCTGTCTCATCCTGCTGATCCAGCGCCTGCTTCGAGAGGAAGAGGACACGGCGGCCGTGGTGCGTGAGGGCCTGGCGATGCTGCTGATGCTCGTCCTGGCGGCGGGCGGCTATGGGCTCAGTATGTTGCTGCAGCAGCGGCTGCTCCATCTCCCGGCCCTGACCGCGGACGTGGTCAATACCCGGCAAAGCCTGCCGATGCGCGCAGCCGTGGCCTACAGCGCTTTCCTGCATATTCTGACGCGGGGTTATTTCGGCTATGTGCGCGGCCGGCTCTCGCTCGTTCTGCACGCGGCCGGGATACTGCTTGTCCTGGCGGAGCTCTTTCTGCGCACCCGGCAGCAGAAGCTCTCGCGGCGGCTTCTCTGTCTGCTGGCTCTGGTGCTGCTTCCTCTGGCCGTCGACTGCCTGTACCTGCTGGCGGATACCGGCTTTATCCACTCCCTGGCCCTGTACAGCTTCTGCTCCGTCTATGTATTGACGGCTGTGGTTCTGGACGGGGGAGCGGGGGAGGGAGCCCGGCTGCCGCGCCGCTTTGCCGTGCTGGTCATGGCGCTGGTGCTGGCGGGAAATGTGTATTTCGCCAATGCCTTTTCCCTGTGCAGCTATTTGGAATACGAAAACGCCAAGAGCTTTTATACGGAGCTGATGGTCCGTGCCCAGCAGACGCCGGGCTTCACCCAGAACAGCCGCCTGGCACTGATCGGGGAGCCGGGAGAGCAGTACATCAATCAGCGGCAGGACTTTGATTTCGGGAATTTCACCCTCCCGGGCAACAACATCCGGCGCAGTGTCCATGCTCAGGAGCTGATGCGGCTCTACATCGGCTGGGATGTGCCCTTTGCCGGCGAGGAGGAGCTGGCCGCCCTGCGGGGAAGCCAGGCGCTGGCCGCCATGCCCTGCTATCCCTATGAGGGCTCCGTCAGGATGGACGGAGACGTGCTGATCGTCAAATTGAGCGACTAAAAGGAACGCCGCCCTGCTGTGGAGCAGGGCGGCGTCAAACCGCAGTCAAACCCGCTTTCGGCTTAACCAAAAGCGGGTTTGGCTTATTTCAGAAGCTTGTAGAGAATGCGGTAGAGCTCCCGGGCTTCTTCCGGCTCCAGACAGACGCAGCTGGCCATCTGGCGGGGGACGGACAGCGCCTTGTCTTTCAGGGCCTCGCCCTCCGCGGTCAGGCTGACGATCAGGCTGCGCTCGTCCGCCTCGGAGCGGCGGCGGGTGATGAGTCCCTTGGCCTCCATCTTCTTGAGCAGCGGCGTCAGCGTCCCGGAATCCAGGTACAGCGCGTTGCCCAGTTCCTTCACCGTGGTGCTGCCCTGTTCCCAGAGCACCATCATCGCGATGTACTGGGTGTAGGTCAAATCGATCTCATCCAGGAAGGGCTTGTAGCGCTTGATGATCTCCCGCGAACAGGCGTAGAGCGGGAAACACAGCTGATTTCCGATTTTCAGTGCATCGTATTTTGTATCCATGTGATCTCTTTCTGCCCATCCGCAGGCTCAGGCCGCCGGGGAAAACAGCGCTTCCTGGAACACGGCGATGACCTGCTGTACGTAATCCACGTAGGCCGCCACGTGGTAGCGGCTGTCCAGGGTCGAGTAGATCCGGGCCCACTCGCCGCCGGTAATGAGACCGACGCCCACGCAGACAGCGCCGAGCAGCGCGGCAATCAGCACAATGCTGAGAATGACTCGCCATCCACTTTTCATGCCGCAACCTCCTTATAGCACCAGCTGCCGCCCAGACGGATCACGCCGCGGATCAGACCGCCGATGGCGGTGCCGACAAACCAGATGAACAGCCACAGCAGCAACAGACCCAGCGCCAGCGCGATGATGGCGCAGCCCAGCACCACCAGAATATCCGCCAGAACGGGGAAGCCGCCGAAAGCGGCGATCAGCCCGGCGCAGCCGGCGGCGATCATCACAGCCGCCAGAACCAGGGACAGGAGCGTGGGGAGCAGCAGCAGGCCGACCGCCAACAGCGTCAGCGGAAGGGCCAGCAGCACGAACAGCACCAGCAGCACGACCCGGGGCTTGCGCACGAGAACGACGTCCTCCTCCGCCTCGTCCAGCAGGTCCTCCACCAGCGCGCGGACTTCTTCCTCCTCGTCCACGGAGTCGACCCGGCGCTCTTCCAGAACCAGCGGGGTGCTCTTGGCCGGGGCCTCGTCGATCTCGTTATCCTGGATGCTGAAATTGGCAATAAAGGCGTCCACCTCATCAGATTCCTCCGCCGTTTCGGCTGCCGCCTCGGTCTCGGGGGCAGGGGACAGGGCCTCTCCCTCCTCGGGGAGCGCTTCCTCACCCTCGTCCGGCGGGAGCGGGTCCTCCGGCGTCTCGTGGAGCACAAAGGTCTCCTCATAGACCGACTCTTCGGTGGGCCGCCCGTCGTCCTCAAAGAGCGAGAACTGGTTGGCCATCACGGAATCCTCTTCCGTCACTTCCTCTTCGGGAAGCAGCGGCACGCATTCCTCGTAGACATGCAGAATGGCCAGCACAAAGTCCGGCGTGTTATCGTCTTCCTCGTCCTCATCGCGGCGGGCTTTGGCGCGCGCCTGCAGCTTCCGCGCGTTGGCATCGTAGGCGCGGGCGATGATGACCGCCTGACGCGTGGGAGAGAGAAGGGACTGCAGCAGAGCCTGTTCGTCCTCCACGTCGTCAAACATCTTGGCGTAGAGGGTGAGCGCTTCCTGCCGGTCTTCCTCCGACATGAAGGTGAGCAGCCGCCCCAGCTCCGCCAAAAACTTCTGTTTATTGATAGATATCACCTCCGCAAAGGGGATAAAGGCCCAAAGGCCATAATCATAGACATTATAGCGGTTTGGGGTGCCAAGGTCAAGAAAAAATCTTCGAAATCCGCTTTTTTATGTATTGACAAGGAAAGTTATGGACTATAAAATGATATGACAGTCTGACAGCGGGGGCCTGCGCCCCGGCGAAAGGAGTTACAGATGGCGAAAGAGAAAAAAGTTGAGCAGATCACCGATATGGAGGTCGATTTTGCTCAGTGGTATACCGATATCTGCCGCAAGGCGGAGCTGGTGGAATATGCGTCGGTCAAGGGCTTCACGATCCTGCGGCCTTACGGCTATGCGATCTGGGAGAATATGCAGCAGCTGATGGACGCGGAGTTTAAAAAGACCGGCCATGTGAACGTGGCCATGCCGGTGCTGATCCCCGAGAGCCTGCTGAAAAAAGAGAGCGAGCTGGTGAACGGCTTTGCGCCCGAGTGCGCCTGGGTCACCATGGGCGGCAATGAGGAGCTGGAGGAGCGCCTGGCTTTCCGTCCCACCTCCGAGACCATGTTCTGCGACCACTGGTCCCGCGTGCTCCACTCCTATCGGGAGCTGCCCATGCTCTACAACCAGTGGTGCTCCGTCATCCGCTGGGAGAAGACCACCCGCCCCTTCCTGCGCTCCCGTGAGTTCTGGTGGCAGGAGGGCCACACCATCCATGAGACCGCCGAGGAGGCCCAGGCGGAAACCGAGCAGCAGCTCAACTGCTACGCCGATTTCTATGAAAACGTGCTGGCCATCCCCGTGGTGCGCGGCCGCAAGACCGAGAAGGAGAAGTTCGCCGGCGCGGAGGCCACCTACACCGTGGAGTGCATGATGAAGGACCGCAAGGCCCTCCAGGGCGCCACCTCCCACTACTTTGGCGATAAGTTCTCCCGCGCCTATGGCGTGACCTTCACCGGCCGGGACAACAAGCTGCAGTATCCGTTCCAGACCTCCTGGGGCTCCACCACTCGCATGATCGGTGCGGTGATCATGGCCCACGGCGACAACAACGGTCTGGTCCTGCCCCCGAAAATCGCGCCCATCCAGGTCATCATCCTGCCCGTGGCCCAGCACAAGCCCGGCGTTCTGGAGGCGGCCTCCGCCCTGCGGGATCGCCTGAAGGCGGCCGGCGTGCGGGTGCAGATGGACGATTCCGACAACTCCATGGGCTGGAAGTGCGCCCAGTATGAGATGAAGGGCGTGCCCCTGCGCGTGGAGATCGGCCCCCGGGATATGGAGGCCGGCCAGTGCGTGCTGGTGCGCCGCAACGACGGCGAGAAGACCGTGGTGGCGCTGGACGCGCTGGAAGCGGCCGTGGCCGAGCAGCTGGAGCTGGTGCAGAAGGGTCTGTACGAGAAGGCCAAGAAGAACCTGGACGAGCACACCTATGCGGCCTATTCCCTCGAAGAGGCCAAGGAGCTGCAGGAGCAGAAGGGCGGCTTCATCAAGACCATGTGGTGCGGCGAGCTGGAGTGCGAGCTGAAGATGAAGGAGCAGGCGGGTATGTCCTCCCGCTGCATGCCGCTTCAGCAGGAAAAGCTGGGCGAGGTTTGCGCCTGCTGCGGCAAGCCGGCCAAGACCATGATCTATTGGGGCGTGGCGTATTAATTCTTATCAATGATAAAAAACGCGATCAGCCAACACGGCTGATCGCGTTTTTTTAGGCGTCCGCGCGGGAGTAGCCGTTTTTCATCTTGAGGCTGGTCTCGTAGAGCACCTGGCCGAGGACCGTGTCGGTGGCCTCCCGCAGGGCGCGGCAGATCTCCTCGTTGCACTGGGCGAGATACTCCGGCACATCCGTTTCCGGGGCCTCCCGGTCAAAGCGGTGCAGCAGCGCCGTGCCGGTGTTGGCCACCAGGTTCTGGTAGCGCTCGATGTGGGACTTGCAGAGATCGTACTGGGCGTCGGCCAGGGCGCCGATCAGGCGGTTGGCCCAATAGAAGCTCTCCGTGCTGACCGTGGCGCTCGTGTTGGCCAGATACTCCGGCACCCGGTCCACGTTGGCATAGAAGGGCGCAAAGGCGTTAAAGACGTTGGACGCCATGGCGATCCATTCCACGGCCATGATCTCCGCCGGGACGTAGGGGCGCAGCTGGGTCAGGGCCACGAAGTTGTTGCGGTTGATGCCGATGGGGCGGTATTTGCCCCGCAGGGACAGATCGCCGTACTTGGCATAGGGATCGTAGGGCGTGCCCTGGAAGTGGGCGGAGAGGACGTACTTCACATCCTCCACCGTGACCTTGCGCTCCGGCACCAGGCACCAGGGCAGATCGTCCGACTCGGGGGTCCAATCGGCCTCCGGGCCGTCCCAGCAGAAGCTGGTGGGGTTGAAGTAGCGCAGCATGTACCAGGCCCGGGGCGTGTTGTAGCTGTGGTCGGAGTCGGCCCGGCTGCCGAAGGCGGCGCGCACGTCAAAGGCCCGATCCCCGGCCAGGGTCTCGCCCTCGGCGCGCATGGTCAGATCCAGGTGGTTTTCCGTGATGAAATCCAGCAGATCGGCGGAGCAGAGGTGATCTTTCTTCTCCCCGAAGGCGTCCACCAGATCAAAGAAGTCGATGCCCTGCTGGTTGGGCATGACCACGTAGCTGTCGTCGGGAACCCGCTTGGCGATCCAGTGGTGCCCGCCGATGGACTCCAGCCACCAGACCTCGTTCACGTCCTGGAAGCCGATGCCGTTCATCTCGTAGGTGCCGTACTGCTCCAGCAGCGCGCCGAGGCGCTTGACACCCTCCCGGGCGGAGCGGATGTAGGGCAGCACGATGGTGAGCATGTCCTCCTCCCCGATGCCGCCGGGCACCAGGGGGTCGGCCCCCTTGACGCGGGGGTTGGAGGTGATGGTCTCGGTCTCGCTCATGGCGACGTTGGCGGCGTTGACCCCGGCCTCGCCCCAGATGCCCTCGTCGGGCAGGGCGTTGGGCATGGCGGTGTAGCGCAGGGGATCCTCCGGCAGCTCGATCTCCACGCCGGAGATCACGGATTTGTAGTGCCGGGGCTGATCCTCGGGCCGGACCACGGTGAATTTCTTGGCGGTGAAGCTGATGCCGCCGGCGTCCTCGTTCCGGGCCATCAGGGTGGAGCCGTCGAAGCTGGCCTTCTTGCCGACCAGCAATGTTGTGCAGGGCATGATAAAACCTCCTTACAGAGCCAGTTTGTAAACCTTATACATGTCTTCCTCGTAGAAGACCTTGGCGGAGCCTTTTTTACCGCCATGGGCCACGGCGCAGCGATGGGCCATCTCCCGCATCTGCGCCTCCGTGGGGGCGACGCCCAGCTCCCGCAGATTGGTGGGCATGCCGATCTCCCGGTAAAAGTTCTCCATGGCCTCGATGCCGCGCAGGGCGGTCTCTTCGTCGGTCTCGCCGGGCTCCACCCGCATGACCTCCCGGGCGTAGCGCACAAAGCGGTGCAGGCAGTCCCGATACACATAGCGGGCCCAGCTGCCCCAGACGGCGGTGAGACCGGCGCCGTGGGTCACGTCGAACATGCCGCCCAGCTCGTGCTCCAGACCGTGGCAGACGAAGTCGCCCGCCGCGATGCCGCAGCCGGTCAGGTTATTGTGGGCCAGGCTGCCCGCCCACATGACCTCCGCCCGGGCTTCCAGGTTCTCCGGCTCCCGGTGCAGGATGCGGGCCTGGGCCATCACGGTGCGGAGCAACCCCTCGGCCAGGCTGTCGGTGAGGGCCAGGTTGCCGCCGTTGACGAAATAGCGCTCCATGGTGTGCATCATGATGTCCGCGCAGCCGCTCATGCTCTGGTAATCCGGCAGGGAGAGGGTGAGGCTCGGGTCCATGATGGCAAAGCGCGGGCGGGCGATATCGTCGTTATAGCTGCGCTTGTCGCCCGTGTCCTCCTTGGTGAGGACGGAGCTGTTGCTGGTCTCGGAGCCGGAGGCGGCGATGGTGAGGATGGAGCCCACGGGCAGCATCGCCTTGGCCGTGCGGGTATGGGCATAGAGCTCCCACACGTCCTTGTCCGGCTCGCCCATGCCGTAGGCGATGGCCTTGGCCGTGTCGATCACGGAGCCGCCGCCGATGGCCAGCAGGAAGTCCGCGTTCACCTGCTGCCCCAGGGCGATGCCCTCGTAGACCTTGCTGATGCGGGGGTTGGGCACCACGCCGCCCAGCGCGGTATGGCCGACGCCCGCCTTCTCCAGGGACATCAGCACCCGCATCAGCAGGCCGCTCTTGACCGTGCGCTCGCTTCCGTAGACGATCAGCGCGTGGGTTCCGCCGAAGCTGCGCACGCAGTCCCCGACCTGCTCCACCGTGCCGGAGCCGAAGAGCACCTTGGTGGGGGAGTAATAGATAAAGTTGTTCATGGGATCTCTCCTTTGCGTTTATGCTGACGCTATCTTATCATGATTGCCACAAAAAGAAAAGGGCTGCCTCCGAAGAGGCAGCCCCGTAGGAAGACAAAATTACTTGAAGGCGACCAGGATGTTGGCGACAGCCATGGTGGTCATCAGCAGCGCGTTCAGGCTGGCCGGCGTCCAGCTGTTGCCGGTGCGCTTATAGAGATTGCCGGAGATGATTGCCGCAATGGACAGGGGCGGCACCATGGCGACCAGCACGATGCCGGACAGGGCAACCACCTGCGGGACGCCCTGTCCGTCGCCATGCACGAGAGCCGATACTGGTGGGAAAAAGAAGAGAGCTGATACTTCCGGGTATCAGCTCTCAGAGAGTCATACGGGCCAGCTTCCCTCCGGGCAAGCCGGAGGGAAGCGCATATCAATCCATGAAATTGGTGAAAACCGGAGGCTCATAGACGGGCTTGGGCAGGCCCGCGGCCTCGGCGGCCTCCTGGGCTTTCAGGAGATAGGCCATGTTCTGGCCCAGGGTGCGCATGGTCTGCAGGCCCTCGGCGTCCCGGCGGACGTCCTCGGCCGTGAAGCCGTGCACCTGGTTCCAGTACTGGGAGCCGACGGCGTGCATGTTGTTCATCAGGAAAAACTGGTTCAGCCGCTCAAAGCTGGCGGTGGCGCCGCCGCGGCGGCAGGAGACCACGGACGCGGCCAGCTTGCCCCGGAACTTTTCCGCGCTGCTGCTGAAAAAGAGGCGGTCCAGGAAGGAACACAGACGCCCGGAGGGGCCGCCGTAGTAGACCGGAGAGCCGACCACCAGCGCGCCGAACTCGTCCATGCGGGCGGAGACCGCGTTGACCAGATCGGGAAAGACGCAGGCGCCGGCCTCCTGGCAGTGGCCACAGGCGATGCAGTCGGGCATGGGCTTTTTGCCAAGCCAGAGGATCTCAGCCTCCACGCCGTTGGCGGTGAGGGAGGCGGCCAGCTCCTGCAGGGCCGCGTCGGTGCAGCCGTGCTCATTGGGGCTGCCGTTGATGAGAAGGGCTTTTTTCATGAGGTGTTTCCTTTCTGTGTTTGGGATAAAGAGAAGATGATCTGCATGACGTCCATGCAGATCATCTTGCTGTTTTGAAGGGATCAACCGAAGTTGACCAGGTTGCCGCTGGCCGTGCCATAGACCAGATCGGGGACGATTGTGACCAGGCGAGGCACAAAGGTAATCAGCAGCAGCACCAGGAAGAGGCATAGGATGAATGGCCAGACCTCTTTGATAAAGGCGCTGATCTTGCAGCCGGTGATGCCGCAGGTGGTGAACATCATGGAGCCGAAGGGAGGCGTGATACCGCCGATCATGATGTTGACGATGCAGACCAGACCGAAATGGATCACGTCGACACCGAGATTCTTGGCCACCGGCAGCAGCAGCGGAGTCGCGATCATCAGCGCCGCACCGCCCTCCAGGAACATGCCCATGACCAACAGGACCAGGTTGACCAGCATCAGGAATACATACTTGTTGCTGGTGAGATTGGTGATGGAGGCCGCTACGATCTTCGGCAGATTGATGTAGCTCATGTACTGGCCGAAGGTGCTGGCCGAAACCATGATCAGCACGACGCTGGAGGTGCCGGCGATGGTGTCGAGCATGATGGAGATGAAATGCTTTTTAAAGCTGAGCTGCTTGTAGACAAACTTGCCGATGATGAAGCAGTACAGCACGGCCACGGCGCCGCCCTCGGCGGGGGTGAACAGGCCGAAGCGCATACCAAGGATGATGCCGAAGGGGAAGAACAGACCCCAGAAGGAGATAAACGCCTGCTTCAGCACTTCCTTGATCGGCGGGAACTTGTCGCGCGTGGTGGGGTAGTGGCGCTTATGGGCGATGATGGTCACAACGATCATCATCGAGATGCTCATCAGGATACCGGGCACATAACCGGCCGCGAAGATACGGCCCAGGGAGGCCTGCGCGATCAGAGAGTAGACGATCAGGTTGACTCCGGGGGGGATAACGGGCGTGGCCGCCGAGGAGGCCGCGGTAATCGCCGCGGAGAAGGCCTTGGAGTAGCCGCGCTTCTCCATCTCGGGCACCAGCATCTTCGACTGCATGGCGCAGTCGGCGTTGGCGGAGCCGGAACAGCCGCCCATCAGCATGCTCAGCAGGACGTTGACCTGCGCCAGGCCGCCCTTCATGTGACCGGTGACGCACTCGCAGAAGTCCATCATCTTATCGCTGATGCCGCCGTAGTTCATCACCGAGCCGGACATGACAAAGAAGGGGATGGCCAGCATGGAGAAGGAGCCGGTGGAGTTCATGACCTTCTGCAGAATCGTCCAGGGCTGAACGCTGGCATTGATGAACAGAAAATAGAAGAAGGTGGAGCCAAACAGGGCATAGACGATGGGCATGCCCAGAAAGTACAGAATAAAGACCAGAAAAATGGGGATCAGCTGTGTAAAGGTCAGTGTCATCAGTATGCTCCCCCTCCCTGTTCTGTCTCGGCCGGTTCCTCCGTGCCCTTCGCTTTGATCAGATGCAGCCGGTCACGCAGGAAGAAATAGATCGCGTAGATCAGGGACAGACCAAAGCCGAGCGGCACCGCAACGCCGGTGTACCACTTGGGGATACGCAGGGTGTCGGTGTAGGTGTATTTGATCTGACCCACATATTTGAGTACGCCGTCCACCTGCTGGAAGATGATGCCGCGCTTCCAGATCAGGTTGCAGACGTATTGGGCGCTGATATACGTCAGCAGGATCAAAATGAGGATCTGGATGATATCCATGACGAACTCAATGGTCTTGCGAGTTTTGCCGTGGATCAGGTTTACCACGATATCCACGCCCAGGTGCGCATGCTTGCGGTGCGCATAGGCGCTACCCATAAAGACGGTCCAGATGAAGAGGCTGGTCACCACTTCGTCCGTCCACTTGATGGGGTTGTTCAGAAAGTAGCGGAAAATGACATTGGCATTGACCAGAATAACGCAGAGGGTCAGGGTTACGCCGCAGATAACCGCGTCAAGGTTTGTCAGGATCCGCTTAATCAGGCTTTTCTTTTTCATAGGCAGTCCTTACATCGGTATGGAGTGAGTGAAAAACGAGGGGCTATATACCCGACATGGACTGCCCGATAAATCGGGCAGTCCAGTCGTAAAGGTCAAACGGTATTCGCGTATTTCGGGAAAAACCGATCAGGCGGCCTTCTCAGCACGGAAAGCGGTGAGCAGGTCAACCAGCTGCTGGTGCAGATCGGGGTTGGCGTCGTACTCTTCGACGATCCAGTCATAGACAGGGGCGCAGGCCTCGGTGAAGGCTTCGACGTCGACTTCGTTCCAGGTCACGCCGTCCTCGGTCTTCATCTTCTCGATCTGGACGGCCTCGTCATCGGCGCAGGAGGTCTGCTCCCACATACCGAACTCGAGAGCGCACTCGTCCAGGATGTCACGCCACTTCTCGGGGATGGACTGATACACGTCCTCAGCCATGAACAGCCAACGGGTCGCGATGAAGTGGTTGGTCAGAGCGACCTTCTTGACCAGCTCATAGGGAGCACCGGCACCGGCCAGGGTGGAGGTGGAGCCTTCGAAGCCGTCAACAACGCCGGAGGAGATGGAGGAGAGGCACTCGGTGAAGCTCATGGGAACGGGGGTGGCGCCCATGCACTCGATGGTCTTGATGAACAGAGGAGCGGTGGTGGAGCGCAGCTTGACGCCGTTCAGATCAGCGGGGGTGTAGATGTCCTTGTTGGTGACGACGGAACGATAACCGAAGGAGTAGTGGGTGTCGAGAACATGGATGTTCTCCTCGGCCAGACGATCGGTGATGTCCTTCACGATCTCGGAGCCCATGATGTAGTTGTACTCCTCGTCGTTGGTGAAGAGCATCGGGCCGGCCAGAACGGCGCAGTCGCCCACATACTCAGCGAACAGGGAGGGCTCTTCCAGGCCGATCCAGTTATCGCCGTTGTAGGCGTGAACCAGAGAGTCGCCATAGCAGTCCAGCTCATTCAGGCCGTGATAGGTGACGGTGATGTGGCCTTCGGTGCGCTCGGTGACAGCCTCGGCAAAGAGCTCGGCCGCCTTGTAGTTCCACTCAGCGGGGTTGAAGACGTTGGAGTAGGTCAGGTCGATGTGGAAATCGTCCGCATCGTCGGCGTAGGCAGGCACAGCCAGTGCCAACACCATCATCAGGGTAAGGAGCAGGGCAAGTGCTTTTTTCATGTGTGGTTACTTCCTTTCTTTTTGAAATGGTGTTATTTTCACGCGCAAGGCGCGATGAAATACAAAAAGGGCTTCGTTTTGCTTTGCAAAACGAAAGGGAGAGCGCTCTCCCTTATCAAGCATTATCAAACAGAAAAAATGGGAAAAACCGGAATATCCGCCCAAAAAAGTTAACAACCTGTTAACTGCAAACAAATAATACGCGCCCCTCGGAAGAAAGTCAATGCCTCCGGGAAACCGGTTGCGAACTTTCGGACGGTTGCACAAATTGCCGCTTCTTTTTTTGTAGAAAATATTTTTTTGGCAGAGCTTGACACCGGGAGGCGCTTGTCATTCCGGGGCGAACGTGATAGACTGAAACACACGAAAATCCACCGGAAGGGAGACGGAGCCGTGCCGACGTTTGACATTCATATGAAGCATAACGAGGATACGCTCATGGCCCTCTCCCACATGCAGTATGACCTCTTCTGCACCCGCAACCGCATCGCCCGCAGCGCGCTGAGCGCGGTGCTGATCGTCGTGGGTGTGATCTACGGCAGCAACTGGTGGAGTCTGCTGATCGTGGGCTACGGCGTGTATCTGATGACCTCCACCTATGCCGCGGCCAATCACACGGCCCGCAAGCTGGCCGAACAGCTGAAAGCGGCAAAGCTTCCCTTTCCCTCCTCCCGCTATGTGTTTGAGGCCGAGCGCATGCGCATCTACACCCTGCCCGACGGGGAGGAGATGGAGCCGCTGCGCTACAGCGCGGTGCTGCGCCTCGGAGAGGACAGGGACGCCTACTACCTCTTTCGCGATCCGTACGGCGGCTACCGCGTCCCCAAAAAGGCCCTGGGTGAGCGGGAAGAGGAGTTTTGCCGCTTTGTCCAGACGAAAACCGGGAAGCCCTTCTACCGCCGCCGGCCCACGCCGCTGCAGCGCCTGCGGGAGTGGCTGCGCCGCCGGGAGCAGGAACCGGAGCATCTCTGACTTGACAGACGGCGAAAAGCTGTTATGATAAACCTATCCGATCAGTAGGGAGAAAAACAGATGATCTATGTCAGACAATCGGCCTATGAGGACATGCTGGCCCACGCCCGTGCCTGCACGGAGGAGATGGCCTGCGGGATTCTGAGCGGGCGCATCGAGGGCGGAAAGCGCATGGCGATCGGCTTAGGCCATGGCAGCCATGAAAAAACAGGGGGCCTCTATGATCGCCACCTGGTTCTGCCACCGGGATTCCGAGGCCCGCATGACGGCCTATGAGATCCAGTCAGCCCACGACCGGGACGGCAGCTATCTGGTGCTCTCCCTGAAAGACCTCGACGCGCCGGAGCTCTGCTCCTACCGGGTCTGGGGCGGCCGGGCGGATAAGGAGGAGCTGCTCCTTGTACCCTGACTTTCTGGAACGGACGGCGCTGCTCTTCGGCCCGGAGGCGATGGAGCGCCTGGCCCACAGCCGCGTGGCGGTCTTCGGCCTGGGCGGTGTGGGCGGCTACGTGGTGGAAGCCCTGGCCCGGTCCGGCGTCGGCGCCCTGGACCTGATCGACAGCGATACGGTGAGCCTCTCCAACCGGAACCGGCAGCTGCTGGCGACGGAGGCGACGCTGGGCCGCTCCAAGGCCGCGGCCGCGGCGGAGCGGGTGCACAGCATCAACCCGGACTGCCGGCTGCGCTGCCATGAGCTTTTTTATCTGCCCGAGACGCGGGATCAGTTCGATTTTCACGATTACGACTATGTGGTGGACGCCATCGATACCGTCACTGGGAAGCTCACGCTCATCGAGGCGGCCCGGGAGGCGGGGACACCCATCATCAGCTCCATGGGCACCGGCAACAAGACCGAGGCATCCTTGCTGGAGGTGGCCGATCTCTACGAGACCAGCGTCTGCCCTCTGGCGCGGATCATGCGCCGGGAGTGCCGCCGCCGGGGCATCGAGCATCTGAAGGTGGTCTACTCCCGGGAAAAACCCCTGCGCCCGCTGGAGAAGATCCGGACGCCCGAGGAGAAGGGGCGGCGGGACATCCCCGGCTCCACGGCCTTTGTGCCCGGGGCGGCGGGCTTGATCCTGGCCGGCGAGGTGGTCAAGGATCTGATCGCCTTCGACCGCAGCGGCCGGGAAGAGGAATAAGTTCATACACAGGCGCTGCTTGCCACCGGGTAAGTCAGAAAAACGCCCGCTCCCTTCGTTGGGTCACAGAAGAGGGGAGACGGGCGTTATTATATAGGAGGAACGAAAGATGGAATGGATCATGCTGCTTTTGGCGGGCCTGCTGGAGATCACCTGGGCGGTGGCCATGAAGTATTCCGAGGGCTTCACGGTGCTGCTGCCCTCGGCGGCATCGTGGGGCTGAAGCTGCTCGGCGGGAACGAGGGGTAAAACAAACAGCAAAGCCCGCCGCGGACAAGAGGGGAATACGGATTGCCACAGCCTGCTGCGCAGGCTTCGCAATGACAAAACGGACATGGCAAACAACCAACAGCGCCCGGGTCAAAAGATCCGGGCGCTGCCTGGTTCAAAAGAGAGAGGATTGCGGGGGAAGACTCACTTGACCGCGACGATCTCAGCGCCGGTGGCGGCGTTGAAGGCGTCGACAGCGCCGTTCTGCAGCGCGGAGACCAGAGCCAGAATGGCGGGATTCTCCTCATTGCCTTCCTTCACGGCCACGATGTTGCCATAGGTCTGGGCGGCGTCGCCGGAGGCGTCCTCGATGGCCAGGGCGTCGGCGATGTGATAGCCGCCGGCCAGGGCGTAGTTGTAGTTGATGACAGCGATGGTGCCGTCGTTGGAGTTCTTCAGCTGGGCGGCGATGGTCTCGGCGTTGACGGCGGAGATCTTGTAGCCGCCGTCGTCCACCACGTCAAGGACGGTGATGCCGTTGTCAACGGAGGCGTCCTCGGGCAGGGTGATCAGACCCTCCTGGGCCAGGAGCAGCAGGGCGCGGGTGCCGTTGGAGTCATCGCCCGGAATGATGATGGTGGCGCCGTCGGGCAGATCGGCCAGATCGTCGATGCCCTGGCCGTAGATGCCGAAGGGCTCATAGTGGACCTTGCCCACGCTCACGAGGTGCGTGCCGTTGGACTCGTTGAAGCTGTTCAGATAGGGGGTGTGCTGGAAGTAGTTGGCGTCCAGGTCGCCGTCCTCCAGGGCGGTGTTGGGCAGGATGTAGTCGTCGTAGATCACGATATCCAGGGTGATGCCCTGCTCGGCCAGCTGATCCTTCACCAGCTCAAGGACCTCCGCGTGGGGGGTGGAGCTGGCGCCGACGGTCAGGGTGACGGGCTCGCCGGTGTAGACGTAGACGGGCTTGATGGCGACGATCTCAGCGCCGGTAGCGGCGTTAAAGGCGTCCACAGCGCCGTTTTGCAACGCGGAGACCAGGGCCAGCACGCCGGGATTGTTCTCGTTGCCCTCCTTCACGGCCACGATGTTGCCGTAGGTCTGGGCGGCGTCGCCGGAGGCGTCTTCAATGGCCAGGGCGTCGGCGATGTGAAAGCCGCCGGCCAGGGCGTAGTTGTAGTTGATGACGCCGATGGTGCCGTCGTTGGAGTTTTTCAGCTGGGCGGCGATGGTCTCGGCGTTGACAGCGGAAATCTTGTAGCCGCCGTCGTCCACCACGTCAAGGACGGTCACGCCGTTGTCGACGGAGGCGTCCTCGGGCAGGGTGATCAGACCCTCCTGGGCAAGGAGCAGCAGGGCGCGGGTGCCGTTGGAGTCGTCGCCGGGAATGATGATGGTAGCGCCCTCGGGGAGATCGGCCAGATCGTCGATGCCCTGGCCGTAGATGCCGAAGGGCTCATAGTGGATCTTGCCGACGCTGACCAGGTGAGTGCCGTTGGATTCATTGAAGCTGTTCAGGTAGGGGGTATGCTGGAAGTAGTTGGCGTCCAGATCGCCGTCCTCCAGGGCGGTGTTGGGCAGGATGTAGTCGTCATAGATGACGATCTGCAGGTCATAGCCCTCTTTGGCCAGCTGATCCTTCACCAGCTCGAGGATTTCCGCATGGGGGGTGGAGCTGGCGCCGACCACCAGGGGGGTCAACTCGTCAGCCGCGCAGGCGGGGACGCTGAGCGCCGCCAGAAGAAGAACGGTGAGAAGCAGAGCAAGAATCTTTTTCATGGTTTGTTCCTCCTATTGAAATGTATTTATTGACGGATGCGTTTATCACTCCGGTGGACGATCACATTGCCCACCGCTTGAATGATCTGGACGATGAGGACAAGCAGGAGAACGCAGACCCAGGTCACGTCCGGCTTGGAGCGCTGATGGCCGTAGACGATGGC
>CACYOR010000033.1 GCA_902775985.1 Oscillospiraceae bacterium | reverse complement strand
TCCCAATCTCACAGAACCATTGCTCGGAGAAATTGCTCAGAGAGAGATTTGCCGCATACTGCTGCGTTTCCGAAAGGGTAAACGGATCACCTGTTTCGGTGGGATTTGCTGTAAGCGTTTCTTCCTGTTCATCTTGCGGGGAGGTGTTCTCAAACGGATGAATCTCCTCCGCAGACGCTGCTGCGGGCTTGGGCCCGGCTTCCGTTTCGTCAACAAGGACTTCCGCAGAAACCGGCGCAGCCGTCTCCGCCTTTCCACAGGCGGCCATCGAAAGTGGCGTAAGCATGATAAGGAGTACAGCTATTATCTTCAACGTTTTTTGTAGGTCTCTATTCATAATTCATATCCCGTTTATTGTGATTCTTCTGCACCATAGGACTCGCCAACGTAATGTTGATTCTCTGTGACTTAAGTCACGGAAAAAGCAAAATACGGCAAACTGCGGCAAGTCAAAGCCGTCAATAGTAGTCAAATGGTAGCAAAACTGAGGCGTTCTTACTACCGTCGGGTAAAGGAAATAAGAGAGGGAAACCGGTAGTTTATTATACACCATCACCACGGATTATTCCACCATAAACAATTGGCACTCTGCAGCTCGCAGAGTGCCTTGCGGGTATTGGGGTTAACCTGCTCTCAACAGTTTTTGCCCTCCATCAATTCCTTTGGGCGGCTTTGTCCGGTACGCACAGATCTACACCGTGGAGGCGCTGGAATTTCTGCAGTTCTCGGTCGGTCTCCCGGGCCTCGGCGGAATTGGCCGCCCAGGAGATCAGGAAGACCAGCAGATAGATCACCAGCACGCTCCCGGCGATCCCCAGCACCACAGCGGGGCGGGAGGTATCGATCACGTCGCTCCGGAACGCAAGGCCCAGCACGACGGCCTCCGTCAGCAGAAACTGCAGCAGCTCGCGCAGAAGCAGTTCTCTGGGCTTCAACTCCCGCTTCGACCAGGTAACCAGACTGGGAATCACGCAGGCTCCGGCATAGATAAGCGGAGAGAGAAAGCCGGTGTACCCGAAGCGGGCCGCGGGGTCCAGACTTGCGCCCAAAATGTAGATAGCGACGGTGATGAGCGTTGAAAGCGTAAAAAACAGCATAAGCTTTCGGAGCAAAAACTGCCTGAGGTTCATCTTATGCCTCTCCTTTCAAAGCGGACTTCAGGGCCTTGACATAGCTGCGGGAAATGATCGCTTCCTCGCCCGACTGCAGAACGGCGACAAGCCGTCCGTTCAGAGCGGGCTGGATGGACCGGATTTTCATCAGGTTCAGCAGCATGGACTTGGAGACGCGCAAAAAGTGCTTGGCCCTCAATATACTTTCCAGCTCGTAGACCCGGTATGAGGTCTCATAGACCTGTTCCTTCGTATAGAGAAAAGTCCTGCCGTCCACGGACTCGATGTAGTACAGCTCGGAGACGGGGATTTCATACTTCTTTTCGCCCTGCACACCGGACAGGCTTCCCTGCCGGGATCGGATGAATGCAGCGATCTCCCGTACCTCCTCGGTGACCTCACGGCAGCAGATCAGGACCTGTTCCTGTTCTCCCGCGCCGATTTGCTTGATCTTAACGTCCATCGTGTTTCCCGGCGCATCAACAGCTCAGTAGATCTCCTGCGCAGAAAACGCGCCATCACCTTTCAGATAAGCATTGAAGAAATCCCGAACCAGGCCGTTCACAATGGTCATCGTCTCCACATTGTCCCGCTCGCCGCTGCCGAGCATTTTCCCGAGGGTGGGAGAGAGCAGAGGCAGGTCGGTGAAGTCCATATGGAGCGTGTCGCGAACTGTGACGTAATGGCACTCCTCGGCATTCGAAAGCAGCACTTCATTGGGATAGACATATCCTGATGACAGATATTCCTTGCGGTCATTATACTGTTCCCAGTTCGCAAATTCAAGCAGGGGAACCGCATAAGGCTCTGCGTTGACAACATAGTCTCCGTTTTCCGCACCGAGAAATTCCCCCAGCATGGTTCCGTCCAGATCGATAACTGCGGAGATGTCGTCACGCTCCCGCCCCACCTGTACCGAGGCAGCGCCGCCCATGGAGTGCCCCATCAGGCCGATCTTCTTCATGTCGATCATTTTCAGGACGGGGAGGATCGCGTCTGCGTTGTTCTCCGGCAGGAACCAGGCGTCATTCAGCCGGCCGGATTCTCCGGCAAGCTTCAATGCGTCCAATACGCAGTTCATATCTGCCGTGCGCAGTTCCATCCACTCCCGGTAGATCGGGTAACGCGCCTCCGGATCGTCGTAGGAGTTGCTGTTATTGAGCATGGTCGCCGTCTGGAGGAAGCCCTGATCGACAAGCACCGTCTTCCCCGCAGTATCCTGCGTGAAGAAAGCGTGGTGCGGGTGGTCCAGCGCCGCTACCACATAGCCGCTGCTCGCGAGCTCCGTGTAGGTGGAAGTGTTGCTCTGGTAATAGCCGAAGGCACCGTGAGAGAACACCACCAGTGGGAAGGTCTCGCCCTCTGCCGCATCGGCGGGGTAGTAGAAGTGTACCGGCACCTCCCGGAAGCTGCCATCCTGCTCAAAGGGGTCGATACGGGAGCTGTCGATCAGGATCGCGGAGGTCTCCGCAACAGCGTGAGAGCCCGAGACGGGCAGTCCCTTATAGCCGGTGAAGACAAAAGCCGGAATCAGCAGAAGGCCAATGAAAAGGATACTGAACACACAGTTGGAAACAGCGCCACCCGTCTTCTTTTCGACGTTTTCTTTCCTTCGTCCGCCTAGCCATTTCAGCAGTGCGATGACCCCCAGCACCGCCAGAAAGCCCAGCAGGGGGGCGATCCGCCACTTCTGCCCGAAGGGGAGCAGCAGCGCGATCAGCACGATGGCGATCTCTGCCAGACGGACAACCAGTCTGTTTTTCAGCCAGACCTTTTTCTCTTTTTCCTTGCCGCGGCCCCTGACGGCCAGAATGATCTCCAGCGTGGAGAGAAGGATGAACAAGATAAGACCCATCACGATCACCGATCCTTTTTGTCAGATTGCAGGGCCATTCTATCGGCTTTTCCGGCGTTTTCAAGAGTTTGGGCGGTAAGATGCATTTTGAGGCGATAAGATGCATTTTCAAGCAGGGAAGACGGCCTGCCTTCCGAAAGAATACGACCTTCTTTTCTTACACTCTGTTATGGAAAAGGACGTGTGTTGGCTCTGGCTGCAGCGGGATACCGCACTGTCCCTGTCCTTTGTCAATGCTCCAAGCTCTTTATAGAGTTCCGATTCATTCAAGCCTTTGTCTCCTCAAAGCCGCCCTGCTGAAAGCTCCCGTCACACGCCCAAAAAAATTGAGTAGTTCATTATCCCTCATATCGGCGGATTTTTCCACGATATCTTTGCCTCTGCGTCCGCCGTAAAGGCTCAGAAGTACGCAGGCGCCGGCGGCGTCTGCTTCAGCAGGACCTTGCCAAAGCAAATCAGGCTGCGGCCGCTGTCCCGCTCGATATGAAGGCTGGCGTCCTCCCGGGCCGGATTGGCCGAGAGCAGATGGGTCGTACCCCGATAGTCCATGCACCACTGCTTGCAGTAGACGTCCCCGTCCACGAAGAAGACGCCCACCTCGAAGGGCCGCAGGGATTCGTCCCGTTTGACATAGATCCGCTGTCCGTCGTGAATATAGGGTTCCATACTGTCGCCGCTGATCTCGATGCAGAAATCCGCCCGGGCCGGGACCTCATCCCCGCAGGGGATGAGCTCGTAGTCCTCCCCTTCGATCGGCGCGGCATAGCCGGCCGCGGCCGCCGTCGTATAATGGCGGATATAGCGAAGCTGGTCAACGGGCGTGAGCTTGGCATACGCCGCGTCAGAGGCCAGCTCCCGGCCGTATCGCAGCAGCTCCTCCTGCCCGTCCGGGCGCAGGGAATCAAACAGCAGGTCAATATCCCGCAGCTCCTGCAGCCCGAGAAGCTCCGCCAAGGGGAGGCCCAGCTTCTCCGCAAATTCCCGCATCTTGGACAGGGGGAGATCCACCTGCCCTTTTTCGATCTTCGCGATTGAGGAGCGCTCATAGCCCAGACTGTCCGCCAGCTCCTGCTGCGTCAGGCGAAGCTCTTTTCTGCGCGCCTTGATATGGGAATAGATCTCTTCCATGTAATCACCGCCCAAAACAAGAATAGCACAGATGTGAATATAATTCAACAAAAAGATTGACAAGGCACACAGGCTGTGATATACTCCAAAACGTGAATTAAATTCACATTTTGAGAAAGGAGATATCACTACCATGCTTGCACAGGTAAAAGGAAATTGTTTGGAAATCCGGCAGCAGCGGCTTCTGACGCAGGGCAGCGTCGGTGAAACGCTGGACGTCTCGTTCTCCGAAGAATGGACCGGGCTTGCCGTCACCGGGATTTTTTCCGCCGGATCGCTGATGCGGGATGTTCTGGTCGACAGCGAGACGATCCCCATTCCCTGGGAGCTTTTGCGGGAGGCGGCCCATCCGCTTTTTCTGAACTTTCACGGGGCCAGGGCGGATGGCAGCATCGTGATGCGCACGAACATCGCCTCCCTCGGGATCATTCTCCCCAGCCGCGCCCCTGTCGGGGAAAGCTCGGAGCCGCCCTCCCCCTCGCTGGTGGATCAGATTCAGGCCGCGGCAACGGAGGCGCTCGCCGTCGCCCGCTCTGTCCGAAACGACGCCGACAGCGGAGCCTTCAACGGGCAGGACGGCACCGGCCAGCCGATCCCCGTCACGCAGGCCGCCCAGATGACCGACACCAACGCTCTCTATCTGTACCTCGGAGAAGAAACAGGATTCGACTACGGATATCTCTATGCGCATCTCCAAGACGCCTGGACAAAAACCGCCCTTTATGGACAGGGGCAGGCCGGAACCGACGGCAAAGACGGCAAGGACGGCGTGGACGGGTATTCGCCGCTTGCGACGGTGACGAGCACCGCAACCGGGGCCGTGATCCGTATCTCCGACAAGGCCGGGACGACCACCGCCGAGGTAACAAACGGGACCGCGAGCGACGCTCAGGTTGAGACCTATGTCGACGCGTGGCTCGATGCGCATCCGGAAGCAACAACATCTGTTGCCGACGGCAGCATCACCCGAGAAAAAATGGCGTTTCCCGCGTTTGAAGGTGCAAAATCCGAAAACTTGATCGATCCATCGAAGGTCACGTCGGCTCGCTTTACCAACGCCAACGGCAGCATTCAGGCCTTTTCAAGCGGCTCCTATTACAACTACTGGCGAATGACGGATTACATCGATGTGACGGAGCATATCGGTGACTACATTTCGATCACCAATCACAATGGCTACTGCTTTTATACGGCAAATAAAGAAGCCATTGCCGGAAGCGGCGAAGGCCTCGGCATGAGTTATCCCGCAAACAGTTCCAGCGACCCGATCCTTATCCCCTCCGGCGCCTCCTACGTCAGACTTGTATACTGGTACCGAGACGAAGCCATTACCATTCCGATGGCGAATTTTGGAAGCACACTCCAAGCCTATCATCCCTTCGGCAGTATTCTATTGCCGAAGGCCTGTGTGAGCAACGACAACATCGGCGAGACGATCCGCTATGAAAACTTTGAGCATGACCTTTTTGTCCAGAAAACGGTCTCCAATAATCTGGCGTCACCAAATGGGATCAGAGCAGATTGTTGGTTTAACAGGTCTACCGGTGCAGAGGAAAGCCGGGCTTCCGGTTATATGGATGGGCTGACAGACTGGATTCGCGTTAAGCCCAAGACCGATTATTATGGTATGTATAAGGCCGTGGGTTTTTATGACACTGATAAGAACTATCTCGGATATACTGCGAATACTCCTTTTAAGACCCCTGGCAATTGTGCTTATGTAAGGCTGAACATTTCCAGTCTGAATTTTGGCGTCTATGCACATCCCAATTCTTTTTATCTGACCGAAGGAGACGCCCGCCCCGGTTCTGTCGCACCGTTTGGCGATTCAATTCCCAGCGGGATGCTGGAGCGCTTTTCCGTTTATCAATCGGTTTTGAAACGGATGGCTCCTCTTTACAATCCCACCATTAAAACAGCCGTCGGAATATACGGCGACTCAAATACCGCCGGACTGGAATCCGGTTCGTCCGGTCGGTATTATCAAAACTGCTGGGCGAATCTGCTCTGCCAGCGCATCACAGAGGTGTTTGACAAAAACGTGAGACTCTATCCCTTCGGGAAGTATGGTTCGTGGCAGGGAACCTATTATTCAGGTACTATTTTACTTGCTGGCGATCCTGCTTTTATCCGTCTTTCTTTTTATGGAACAACCTTGGCCGTGAATTTCGGTCAAGTCAATAAAGGCGTTGCCTTGCTGTCCATTGACGGAGGCGAGCCGATCTCTTATGACACCAACACGGGTACGCAATATGTCGCCGAGGGCTTGACGGAGGCCGAGCACTCCCTCCTCATTACGAGGTTGAGCGGCACTGTACAGGTATCTTCTATCGATATCCATAAATATGTAACCGCAGCGAATAAAGGCAGCACGGGCAGCGGCACGTCCTATTTGCCGAGAGAGGACAAGACTTATGATCTGTACATTGCCGTACTCGGCACAAACGATCGCGGTGCAGGAAGAACGCCCAGTTACATCTTCGACAACTGCTATAAGTTTACCGATACGCAAATGAAGCGCGGCGCGGAAGTGATTTTGGTTACCCCGACGCCGGCGACAGATGGCTTTGAGACAGGTGCGTCAGCGGGGATAAAAATGGCCGATGTCGAAAGTGCAATTTCCAATGTATGCGGAATCTGCAACTTAGAGCCGATCAGCTTTTATCAGTTTCTCTTGAACTATTGCGCCAATACCGGCACGGAACTAAACAGCCTCTTCAACGACACCTTGCACATGAAAGAGTCTACGCATGCTCTGATTTTTAAATTCATGTGCGATAAACTCGGGCTTGGTCAGCCGATTGCGGATTACTTGCCGGCAGATTAAACCGTCCCGCCCTTTCGCTGCCTGCCGTGCGCCTGTCATGCGGGAAGGCGAACGCCGCGGGAAAAAGCTTGCTTTCCCCGCGTTTGGCTTGCGGGGAGGCGAAACATGCAAAAGGGAGCAGCGGATTTTCCTCTGCTCCCGTAGAGTGTCAAAGAAGGGACCGTTGCAAAATGAGATTTTTGCGGCGGTCCCTTCTTTCATCATGGCGCGATCAGCGGGCCTGTGCTTTTAGCCCGGGATCTTCATGCTGATGCTGCTGAACTCGGCGCCGCAGCCGTCGGCAAAGACGCCGATGTGGGCCCCGTCCACGGAGTGGGTGATGCGGGAGGAGAGGGCCTTGGTATCGTCCACGTAGAGGACCACGATCTCGTTCTCGCACACCAGCTTCACGTGGTGGGTATCGCTGCGGGAGAAGTCAAACTTCGTGTAGGCCGCGGGATCGTACTTTGTGATTTCCGGGATCTCATAGCCCTCATAGTGCAGCAGGTTCTGCCGCTTATCCAGGCAGAGGGCCGTGAAGGTCTCGTCCTTCTCGCTGCCGCCGAAGGCAAAGCCCACACAGCCGTTTCCGTCGATGCTCACGTCGCACTCCAGGGTCATGGTGGCGCGGCGGGTGCCCATGTCGGCCAGGGCGTAGGCGCCGTCCTCCGCCGTGAGGGCGATGCTGTTGCCGTCGATGACCACGCCGTCCGTGAGAGGCACAGCCGGGACGATCTTATCCATGGTGAAGTAGCTGTCCAAGGTCTCCGGGGCCTTCACGCCCAGGGTCTTGTCCTCCCGCTGGACGAGCTGGTGGTTCATCACGCTGCCGGCCCACTGATAGACGCCGGAGTCCGCGCTCAGGCCTGGCCGGCCGATCCAGCCGCAGAGGTAGAGATTGCCGTTTAGCTCTGCGGTCTTGGCCGCGTAGAAGACAAAGCCGCTGCCCTCCATGCTGCCCTTGCCGTCCAGGATGTTGTCTTTCGGCGGAAGGAAGGGGCCGCCCATGGAGTCGCTCATGGCATAGTAGGTGACGCAGTCCCAGCTGTAGGTGAGGTACCATGTGTCCCCGATGCGGAAGAGATCGGGGCACTCCAGCATGTACTGGGCCATGGGCGCGAAAATGGGCCCGATGTAGCTCCAGTTTTTCAGGTCGGTGGAGGTGTACTTGATCACCACGCCGCCCAGGGTGTTCTCGTGGGCCGCAATCAGCAGCCAGTAGCACTGGTCCTCCTCGACCCAAAAGACTTCGGGGTCGCGGAAGTCGTCCTTGGAATAGTTATCGGGGCTGAAGAACAGGGGCTCGGGATCCTTGGTCCAGTTCTCCCGATCGGTGCTGGTGGCGTGCATGACGCACTCCTTGCCCTTGCCGCCGTTGCCGGTGTCGTTATGGCCGGTGTAGAAAAGGTGGTAGAGCCCATCCGCGTCCTGCATGACGCAGCCGGTTCCCAGGGCGGGGTCGGGGTCGGACATCATGCCGTAAGAGAGCACCATGCCGTGATCCTCGTAGCCGCAGAGATCGTCGGTGGAATACTTATAGATGGGGTGGTAGCCCTGGCCGTTGCTGTCGGTGTCAAAGAGGTAGTAGAGCTCCAGCGTGCCGTCCTCGGTCACAAAGGGCATCACGTCGCCCACGTAGCCGCCCTCCGGCGCGGGATAGAGCTGATAGTCCACCGGCTCATAGGCCTCGTCGGGGAGAGGCTCATAGACGGTCTCTTCCGCGACTTCTTCCGCCGCTTCACCGACGACATCCTCCGCCGCCGGGGCGGGGGCCCCGCCGCCGCAGGCCGCGAGCAGCAGGGCCAGGATCAGAAGAAGGGCCAGCAAATACGAATGTTTACGCATGGTACAACGCTCCTTTTCCATCAGAAGGTATAGATCGTATCGGAGACCTTTTCAATGGCGCCGGCCTTTTCCACCTTGACGCCGCTGAGGATGATGCTGTTGGGGGCGGCGCAGTTGCCCAGAGAGAGCTGGATGACCAGCTGGGTATCCTGCTTGACATAGGTGGTGTAGGCGACGGGCTGTCCGTAGGGCGTGGCCAGCAGGCCGAACACCGCGCCGAGGCCCTTCTCCTCCTCGCCGTTGTTGAAGCAGATCTCAAAGGGCGTGGGGATGATGGACTTGACGTCCATGCTGATGCGGTACTTCTGGCCCGCCTTGAGTTTAACGCCGGTCTCGACAAAGAGCTTGGTCTTCCAGGGCTCCATGCCCTCGGCCGGGGTCTTCTCCATGCGCACGGTGGCCCGCTCGGGCGTCTTCTCCAGCACGGCGCCGTAGGTGTCATGCGTCCAGAGTGTGGTGGTCTCCTTCTTCTCGGGCGTCTGCATATAGCGATAGCTGATCTCGTCGATTTTCAGGTTGCTGATGGTATAGCTGTTGCCGTCGGTGCCGTTGGTCTTGCCGAAGCGCAGCTGCAGTACCAGCTCGCCCCTGCTGTCGCCGGGTCGGACGACATAAGAGAAGGTCTTTTTCCCCGCCGGCAGGCTCTCGGCATACTGGGCCCCGTAGCAGGACTCCGCGTTGCCGTCATAGAAGGCCTCAAACAGGCCCTGCGGCTTAGCCGACTCGATATCGAAGCTGACCTGGTAACCCTTGCCGGCTGTCGGGGTGACGCCGGTCTTGATATAGAGTTTGGCGTTCCAGGGGTTTCGCTCCTCCGGGGCCTGGAGGATCCGGAAGGTCGCCGCGCTGCTGCTCTGCTCCAGAGAGGTGATATAGCCCTGATCCGCCGCGCTGCTGAAATAGCCGACGCTGTCATAGCGGAAACTCGGGATCACCGTGCTGCCCGTGCCGAGGACCACGTCCTCCACCTGGATATCGCGGATGGTGACGGTTCTCGCCGCCTCTGCTTTGCCCAGGTTGAGCTGCAGGGTCAGGGTGGCGTCGGCCGCCGGAGTGACAAGGTAGCTGACGGTCTGGGCGGTCTCGGATGCGGAGAGATCGTACTGCGCGCCGAGGGCCTTCTCTTCCGCGCCGTTGTTGTAGCAGATCTCATAATCCAGGGGCTTGTCGGCCTGCACCGCCAGACGGATACGATAGGTTCGGCCGGCCTTCAGCGCCGCGCCGGTCTCGGCGAAGAGCTTGACCTTCCAGGCCTCCCGCTCCGTCGCCGGGACGGAGCGGATGGCGAGGCTCGCGGAGCTGTCCGTGTTCGTCAGGCTCGCCGTATAGGTCTCGTGGGTCCAGACATGGATGGGCGCATCGTCAGAGGACGGGGCGGCGCCGCTCCGGATCTCCTCGACCTGGACGTTGCTGACGGTCACCCGATTGGCAGCCGGACTGTTGCCAAGCATGAGCTGGATGTTCAGCACCGCGTCGCTCTTCGGCGTTACCACATGCTCCACGCTCGCCGTACCCGTGTTGAGGCCATAGAACTCGCCGACGGCTTTTTCTTCGGCCCCGTTATTGTAAAAGACATTGTAATCAAAGGCTGTGTCCGCCGTCAGGTCGTAGCGGATGCGATAGCTCTTCCCGCTCTCCAGAGGCGCGCCGGTCTCCACAAAGAGCTTGAGCTTCCAGTCCGCCTGCTCGGCAGCGACGGCGCTGATCGCCAGGCTGGCCGAGGTGTCGGTGTTGGAAAGCGCGGCGTCATAGCCGGCGTCCGCCCAGTGGTGGACCGGGGCCCAGGCGCACAGAGCGTCGGTCATAAGGTTCTCGCCCAGAGTCTCGGAGTCCTCCGAGGGGCTGCTCTCCTCGATGTTGGGATAGGCAAAGCCTTCAGGCGTGATATCGCTGTAGCCGCCGCTGAGCTCCTCGATCTTGACATTGCTGACGGTGACCTTGGTCCCGGCCGGGACGGCGCCGATCTTCAGCAGGATCTCCATCCCCGCGCTCGCTTCCGCGTTGATCTCATGGCTGATCTTGCCGCCGGAGACTGCGGTGGCGCCGAAGCCTTTCTCGTCGCCGGTCCCGGTATTCTTAAAGCAGACCTCGCAGCCCTCGGCGTTGGCCACATCCAGGCTCACCCGATAGCTCTTGCCCGCTTCCAGGCTCAGGCCCGGCTTGGCATAGAACTTGATGTGCCAATCGTCACTGGGCGTCGTCACCGTGGCGGTGGCGCTGCTTCCGTCGCCGGTGAGCTCCGCCGCGGCCGGGGTGTTCGCCTCGCACTGCAGGTCGAAGGAATTGGCCTCCGTGTTGCCTCCGGTGGTCTCCTCATGTTCCGGCACAAGCTTCTCCACCGTAATGTCCTTTACGGTGACGGTCGTATCCGTCGGGCTGTTGCCCAGCTGGAAACGCAGCACCAGGCTGTTGTAAGTATCCCGCGCCGGGATCACAAGTTCCTGCTGGTAGCTCCGGGTCTCACCGGCACCGATGCTCTGGCCGTAGAAGCAGGCATCCCCGCCGTCCCGGACGCTGTAGCCCTTGCCTCCCGGGTTGTAACTGTCGTTTTCATCAATGCCATTGCTGTAGAGCAGCTCGAATTCCTCGTTGGCCTGGCTGGACTGGAAGCTGGCCGTGACGCGATACCGCGCCCCCTGCTCCGGCACAACACCGGTATCCACATACAAGCGCGAGCTCCAGAGCCCGCCTCCGTTACGGCCCTGGCTGACATACAGCGTGACGGCGCCGTTTTCCACGGAGCTATTCTGCTCAATTCCGTCGTAGGCCACATCCGAGGCCGAGAGGGAGATCGGTTGGGCCACCCAGGCCTCCGGTACAACGGTACTGCTCGCCTCGCTGGTCACGGGATAGGCAAAGTCCTTGGGCGTCACGTCTGTGGCCGCCATCGTGCCCTCTTCGATCTTGACATTGCTGACGGTGACCTTGGTCCCGGCCGGAACATTGCCGATCTTCAGCAGGATCTCCATCCCCGCGCTCGCATCCGCGTTGATCTCATGGCTGATCTTGCCGCCGGAGACCTTCGCCGCGCCGAAGCCCGTCTCGTCGCCGGACTCGGTATTCTTAAAGCAGACCTCGCAGCCCTCGGCGTTGGCCACGTCCAGGCTCACCCGATAGCTCTTGCCCGCTTCCAGGCTCAGGCCCGGCTTGGCATAGAACTTGATGTGCCAGTCGTCACTGGGCGTCGTCACTGTAGCGGTGGCGCTGCTGCCGTCGCCGGAGAGCTCCGCCGCGGCCGGGGTGTTCGCCTCGCACTGCAGGTCGAAGGAGCCCTTATCGCCCTCCGGGGGCGTCACAGGCTCAGAAGAGCCGCTGCTGACCTCGCGCACCTGGATATCACTGACGGTGACGGTATTGTCCGCCGGGCTGTTGCCCAGCTGGAAGCGCAGCACCAGCTCGCCGCAGCCGGAGGCTGGGGCGATGAAGTCCGCCGTGACGGTATCGGAGCCGCCGGCGTCCACATGGGAGCCGGTCTTGCCCTCATAGCCGTTTTCCGTGCCGCCGTTGTCGCAGACGATTTCATAATCCAGGGCCTTATCCGCAGCCACAAGAGCGCTCACCCGGTAGTGCTTGCCCGCCTCGGGCGTTACGCCGGTCGCCACAAAAAGCTTGGAGCGCCAGAGATTTGCCTCGGCGGGGATGGCGCTGATGGACAGAGAGGCGCTGTCGCTCTCGGCAGAGGCGCTCTGCTCATAGCCCTCGTCGTGCTGTTCGTAGACATTGACGCCGCTGCGGTAGGAGAAGCTCTCGGGGAGCACGCTCACGTACTCCGTATCACCCTCCGGCTGCGCCTCAGCAGGGGTGTTGTAGCTGAAATCGGCCGGAAGGACATTGTTGTACTCCACCGGCAGCTCTTCCAGGCTGAGGTTCTTCAAGGTGACCTTGTTGCCGGCGGCCGTGTCGGTCTTGCCCAGCTGCAGACGGATGGTCAGCGGGCCGGCGCTCTCTTCCGGGGCGATCACACAGGCCACATGATCCGCAGTAGCGGCCGTGAGGCTGCGCCCATACAGCGCGCCGTAGGCGTTCTCGGTATTGCCGTCCAGGCAGACCTCATATTCGGCCTGATCCTTCTCCGGCACCAGATCGAACATCAGCTGATAGGTCTTCCCCGCCTCCGGGGTGAAGCCGGTATCCACATAGAGCTTGGCCTTCCAGACGCCCCGGTCTTTGTCCGCGGCCGGTGCCTGGTAGATGTCCATCACGGCGCTGTCGGCACTCTCGTCCAAACGGACCAGATAGCCATCGTCATGGCCCTCATAGACGCTGTCCACGCCGCTGTACGTGAAATAGCTCATGGGCAGACGGACCGTGGATTCCGGCACCGCCTCGGTGATCATCTTGCCGGTGGCCTGTTCCTTATCCAGGGCAAAGCCGTAGGGCAGGACGTTGGTGTAGTGATCGGTGACCTTTTCCACCCGGAGATTGCCCACGGTCACCGTGGCGCCCTCGGGCACCTCGCCCAGGGAGAACTGGATGACCAGCTCCTCGCCCTCGCTGCTGCCGGTGATCACAGCCTCACAGCCGGTGACCTCATTGGCCACCAGATTCTGGCCATAGAGGGCGCCGTAGCCCTTTTCCACATCGGCGTCGTTAAAGAGCACCTCAAAGGGCATGTCCTGATCGCACATCACATCGGCGGTGATGTGATAACGGGCGCCGGTATCGGGGACGAAGCCGGTCTTGATATAGAGCCGGGACTTCCAGATGCCGGTATCCCAGGACGTAGCCACATACTGCAGCGCCACTGCGTCGGCATTGCGCTCGAAGAGCACGCCATAGCCCTGGTCGTGCTTTTCATAGACCCGGGTCTCATCCTCAAAGTCCACGGTCACGGGCAGGGCGTCCTCGTAGTCCACCTCATCCGCGTATTCCTCCACCTCGATCTCGGTGAAGTCAATGGTAAAGGGCGGAAGCATGCCCAGCTGCAGATCCAGATAGCTGGTGCCGCCCTCGGCGATCAGAATGCCGGTGACCGCGTTGTCGCCCTTTTTGATGTCAAATTCCTGGAAATCGCCGAACTTGACCTTGCCGGCTACGTCGGAGGTAAAGCGGTAGGTCACCCGGTAATCCCGGCCGGCCACGGTGGGATAGTTGCTCTCCAGCTTCACATGCCAGGCCTCGCCGTCGGTCTGGGCGGCGGAGAAACGGTAGACCCCGTCCACCACCTCGCCCGAGCCGACCACCGCATCGCCCTCAAACTTCGCCTGGAAGGGCGGGTTGCCGGCGTAGGTCGGGCCGGCTGCCAGGCTTTTGGCGTGGAAGACGGCAGGGCTCTCCTCCTCGACAGGGGCAGCCGCCTCTGCGGGCGCCGGCTCCTGAGGCGCGGCCTCTTGGGGTGCCGCGGTGGGCGCTTCCGGCGCAGCCGGGGCCGCCGTCTGGCCGCAGCCCGAAAGCAGAAGCGCGGCGAGCAGCAGTACGACGATGAGACTCTTTGCTTGCTTCATAGAGATTTCCTCCTCGCTGAATGATTCTTCCTGGAAATCGGATTTGCTTGCCGGGGAAAAAGGAAAGGGCTGCGACGGGAATCCTGACGGGATCTCTCATGTCTGTTCCAAAATGTGGGAGTTTACATTTTGCACACATAACTGTGCATTTTATTTGCTATCATACACAATAAACTATACTGTGTCTCTCACGTAATGTCAACAAAGTCCGAAAAACCGCCCTGAATTTTGGTAGCATTGGACAAAAATCAAACATTTTTTCTGTGCAACATGGATAGGCGCCCCATTGGATATTTACATTTTGTAAATCTTGCTTTTTGTCAACGGCCATGCTACAATGGAAAAAACGAACGGAAGGGGTTTGTCATGGCCGTCAAACGCGTTACCATGCAGGACATAGCCGCCGCCTGCGGCCTGTCGCGCAACACCGTCTCCAAGGTCTTCAACGAGCGCGGCTCGGTGCCGGAGGGGACGCGGCGGCTGGTGCTGGCCAAGGCGCGGGAGCTGGGCTACCACCATCAGCCCTTGGAGGAGGCGCCCGCGGAAGGACCCGGTGGAGGCCATATCGCTGTGCTGACCCAGCACAAACTCCTGAGCCACAGCTTCGGCGCTTTCTTTATCACCAGCTTTACCGACCAGCTCTCCCGCTCCGGCTATACCATGAAAATGTTTGAGCTCTCCCCGGAGGAGATCGCCGCCAAGGCGCTGCCGCCCCACCTGCATCTGGAGGAGACGGCCGGACTTCTGGCGATCGAGCTCTTTGACAAAGCCTATCTGGATAGGATCTGCACGCTGCAAAAGCCCACGGTCTTTGTGGACGGCCATGCCCGGGCCAGCCTCGAGCCCATCCGCTGTGATTGCGTTTCCATGGAAAACATCGCCAGCGAAACGGTTCTGGTCAGGCGGATGATCGACGCCGGAGCACGGCAGATCGGCTTTGTGGGCGATCGGGAGCACTGCTGCAGCTTCCACGAGCGTTGGATCGGCTACTGCATGGCCCTGGGGGAAGCCGGCCTGGCTCGGGACCCGGCGCTGTGCATTCTGGACAAGGACAGCGAGTCCTACGGGGACGCGGAATGGCTGCTGGAAAAGCTCCGCGCCATGCCGGTATTGCCGGACGGCTTCGCCTGTGCCAACGACTACCTGGCCATCCATCTGATAAGCGCACTGAAGAAGCTGGGCCTATCCATCCCCGGAGATGTGATGGTCACGGGCTTTGACGGCTCCCTGGAGGCCGGCATGGTCTCGCCGACGCTGTCCACCGCCCGGATCCCCAGCCAGGAGATCGGCCGTCTGGCCGCCTCGCTGCTCTCCAATCGGATCCGCTCCCCCGAGGAGCCCTTCCGCTGGACCTATGTGAAAACCACTCCGATCTGGGGCGAGAGCGTACGGTGAAAGAGCCTCTCCCTTTCTATTGAAAAATGCCAAAGCGGGAGCAGTTCCGAGGAACCGCTCCCGCTTCGTTATTTATGGTTGACTGCTTTTACAGTCTCTCTTTCTTCTCGATATCCAGGAAATACTTGTAGGTATCGACCGTCAGCTCGCCGCAGGCCGCCTCGTCGCAGGCGATGATGGCGCCGTTGTGCATCTGCAGGGCGCTGCAGGTCCACTTCTGGCTGACGCCGCCCTCCACCATGGCCGCCAGAGCCCGGGCCTTGTTGTGGCCATTGATGAGGATCAGCACTTCCTTGGAGTCGGTCACGGTACCCACGCCGACGGACAGGGCCTGGGCCGGCACAGCCTCCGGATCGTTGCCGAAGAAGCGGCTGTTCACGATGCGGGTATCCGTGGTGAGGTTTCGCACACCGGTGCGGGAGGCGAGGGAGGTATAGGGCTCGTTGAAGGCGATGTGGCCGTCCACGCCGATGCCGCCCATGAACAGGTCGATGCCGCCGTAGGAGGCGATCTTCGCCTCATAACGGGCGCACTCACCCTCCGGGTCATCGGTCATGCCGTTGAGGATGTTGATGTTCTCCGGCTTCATGTCGACCAGATGGTCAAAGAAGTTGTCGTGCATGAAGTACCAGTAGCTCTGGTCATGCTCATGGGGCAGGCCCAGGTACTCGTCCATGTTGAAGGTCACCACATTGGCGAAGCTCAGCTCCCCTGCCCGGTTTTGGCGGACCAGCTCCTTATAGACGCCGATGGGGCTGGAGCCGGTGGGCAGGCCCAGAACAAAGGGACGGTCTTCCTTGTGGTTGCGGATCTTGTTGGCGATGTAATCCGCCGCCCACTTGCACATCTTCTCATAATTATCCTGAATAACAACGCGCATAGTGAATACTCCTTATTGTCATAGTATCCGTGTGACAGGAGAAGCTCTGTTACGGTGTTGATTCCGCTTTTTGTCCTCTCCCTGACGACGCACACCTCTCTCCGCTTTGGAGAAAACGCCGTGGCAGCATCCGCCGAGTCTTTCGACCACTGCCAATCCTCGTCACCCGTATCGGGCCTGGCGCTAAGCGAGTCTCCCTCTGTCCTTCCCCGTACAGGAGGCTCCGCTTTTCTCCTGCGCTGCCGCAGTTCGGTTTCTGATTTTAACACACAACAGCGAGAAAGTAAACCATTCCCTGGAAGAGAGACTCAAATCCTCTCGCATCATTTTGCGGTTGACAGTCTTCCCGCTTCTGTGTCACAATAGAAAAACAGAAAACGACGGGAGGCGCAAGGGATGAAAATCGTGATTCTGGACGGCTATACGGAAAATCCGGGGGATCTGAGCTGGGAGGCGCTGAAGGCCTTCGGCGAGCTGCAGGTCTACGACCGCACGCCCTATGAGGACGGGGAGATCGCCCGCCGCATCGGGGACGCCGAGGTGGTCTTCACCAACAAGTGCCCCATCCGCAAAGCGGTGATCGACGCCTGCCCCCACCTCAAATACATCTCCGTCCTGGCCACCGGCTATAACATTGTGGACTATGCCTACGCCTGGGAGAAGGGGATCCCCGTCTCCAACGTGCCTACCTACGGCACCGCCTCCGTGGGGCAGTTTGCCATCGCGCTGCTGCTGGAGATCTGCCACCACGTGGCCCATCACAGTGAAGCCGTGCACGCCGGGCGCTGGGAGGCAAGCCCCGACTGGTGCTTCTGGGATTCTCCGCTCATTGAGCTGGCCGGGAAGACCATGGGCATCATCGGCTTCGGCAAGATCGGCCAGACCACCGGGCGCATCGCCAGGGCCATGGGCATGACGGTGCTGGCCTCCGGCAGCCGGGAGACCGAGGCGGGCCGCGCCATCGCGGACTATGTGGACCGGGACACGCTGCTGGCGCGCTCTGACGTGGTGGTGCTCCACTGCCCCCTGTTCCCCGAGACCGAGGGCATGATCAACAAGGACACGATCGCCAAGATGAAGGACGGCGTCATCCTCATCAACAACAGCCGCGGCCAGCTGGTTGTGGAGCAGGATCTGGCCGACGCGCTCAATTCCGGGAAGGTCTACGCCGCCGGGCTGGACGTGGTCTCCACCGAGCCGATCCGGGGCGACAACCCGCTTTTAAAGGCGAAAAACTGCCTCATCACGCCCCACATCTCCTGGGCGCCGAAGGAGGCGCGGCAGCGCATTCTGGACTGCTCGGTGCAGAATCTGCAATCCTATGTGGAGGGCGCGCCCATCAACGTGGTCAACCGCCCGCGCTGAGGCGGGGCTTGCCAGCCCGGGGCCGGCATGGTATACTGCTCGGGAGAACACAGGACGGAGGAAAACGCGTGGATATTTTTGAAGAACTGGAGCTGCAGGACTGCCCCTATTGCGGCGGGGTCGGCCTGCTGGAAGAGGAGAACGGCTGGTGCTGGTACGCCATGTGCCTGGACTGCGGCGCCCAGACCGCGTCCTTTGAATACAAAAGCCCTGTCGAGCGGACGGAAGCGGCCCGCAAGGCGGCCCATATGTGGAACATCGGGAAGATCCTGCGCAGCGGCGTGGGGGACTGATACGACAGAGCAAAAACGAGTTCGGAGACGGTATCGCCTCTTCGAACTCGTTATTTTTTGCGCCGTTTTCGGCGGTACAGGGCCGTCAGGCGCAGCAGCGCCAGGTCATAGACAAAGAAGGTGGCCAGGCCCAGCAGGATCGTGACCGCGAGGAGCAGGCGACCCGTCGTCTGATACTCTTCCTTAATTAAAACATGACAGTATCCAAGAGCGCCCTGTGATGCTGCGGATGGTTTCACAGGTCAGGCTTTGGATGGTATCGCAAAGGCG
>CACYOR010000032.1 GCA_902775985.1 Oscillospiraceae bacterium | reverse complement strand
ATCGCTCCCATCCGACCGGATGGGAGCGATTTTTCTTTTGCTCATATAAGGTGGATCGCCGCGTCGTAGCCGCTGTGTACCGCGTCGGCAATGGTGCCGCTCCGCACCGCGTCGCCGATGGGGATGACACGCTGGTGGAGGTTTTTCAGCTCATCATAAAGCGCGCCCTGCACCGGGCGCACCCCCAGGGAGAGCACCACGGCATCGGCAGGGAGGAAGCTGTGCCCGCCGCGCATATCCTGGAGCGTCACATCCTTATCCCCGACGGCGATCAACTTCTTGTTGGTCAGAAAACGCACCCCCGCCGGGAGCAGGCGCTCCATCTCATCGTCCCGCAGCTGGAACCAGGTGCCGGGGGCGATCTCCTTGGCCATCTCCACCACCGTGACGTCGTTGCCCGCCCGGCTCAGCAGTTCCGCCGTCTCCAGGCCGGTCATGCCGCTGCCCACCACGACGACCCGTTTGTTCTCGATGTTTCTCCGCCCGTGGATGATGTCCGGGGCCGTGCAGACCTGGGGCCGATCCACCCCGGGCAGCAGTTTGGGAACCAGAGGGCGGGCGCCCGTGGCAAAGAACACCGCGTAGGGGCGTTTCGCCAGGATCTCCTCCGCTGTCGCCGTGACGCCGGTCCGCACCGGCACGCCCAGCAGGCGCAGGCTCTCCATCAGGTCCTCAATGCACCAATGGAGCTTGCCTTTCAAGTGGCAGGCCGCGGCCGTGTTCACCTGGCCGCCGGGCTCCCCCTTCTCTTCCAGCACCTCCACCTCAAAGCCGCGCCGGGCCAGCGTCTGAGCGGCCATGAGCCCCGCCGGGCCGGCGCCGAGGATCAAGACCTTGCGGCCATAGCCGTCCCGCGGCAGGGCGGCGTCCGCCGTCTCCCGGCCCACCGCCGGGTTCAGGGCGCACTCGCCGTTGAGGCCCACCGTCGCCCGCTGCATAAAGGAACTGATGCAGTTGAGGCAGCCGATGCATCGGCGGATCTGCTCCGGGTGGCCGGCGGCCACCTTGTTGACCCAGTCGGGGTCGCAGATAAAGCTGCGGGCGGAGCCGATAAAGTCCTGCACGCCCTCCTCCAGCTGTCGCTCTGCCTGCTCGGGCGAGCGCATGTAGTTGGCCGCGATCACGGGGATGGAGACCACGCTTTTGATCTCTTTTGCCAGATAGGCCCGCCAGCCGGGCTCAAAGGAGGTGGGCTCCAGCCAAGCGTTATACACGTCGTAGCAGGCGGAGGTCACGTTGATGGCGTCCACGCCCAGTTCTTCCAGGCGCTTGGCGATCTTTTTCCCCTCCTCCAGGCCGTAACCCTTCCAGGGTTTGCCGAGGCGGGCGTACATCTCGTCCGCCGTCAGCCGGACGATCAGCGGATAGTCTCTTCCGCAGCGCAGGCGGATCCCCTCGATGATCTCCCGCAGGAAGCGCAGGCGGTTTTCAAAGCTGCCGCCGTATTCGTCCGTCCGCTGGTTGGTGTTGGGGCTCAAAAACTGCTGGATCAGATAGCCGTGGCCGCCGTGGAGCTCCACCGCGTCCACCCCGGCCTTCTGGCAGCGCACCGCCGCCTCGACAAAATCCGAGATCAGCTTTTTGACCTCCCGCCGGCTCATGGCGTGGATGCGGGTGGCGCCGTGATTGGCCAGTTCCCCCGCCGAGGGGGCCTGTACCGACTGGCAGATGCCCTTGGCCTCCAGACCCAGCAGTAGGGGCGTGCACTTAAACAGCGCGTCCAGGACCTTGGGGAAGCGCTCCACCACCGGGATCACCAGCGGCAGCGTGTTGATGGAGCTGGCATAGCCCTGCCGGCCCGGATGATGGAGCTGCAGACACAGCTTGGCCCCCTGCCTGTGGATACGCTCGGCGAAGGCCCGCATGGGCTCGATCTGATAATCCTGACTCATGGCGAGCTGGGTAAAGGTGGAGGCCGCGCCCATGTCGTTGACACGGCAGATGCCCGGGATGATCAGGCCCACGCCGCCCCTGGCCCGCGCCTCGTAATAGGCCATCAGCTTCTCGGTGGGGCAGCCGTTGGTCTGGCCGAGGCTCATCTCCGCCGCGGTCATCACCACCCGGTTTCTCAGTTCCATCGTGCCGATCTTCCCCGGGCTCAGCAGCAGATCATAGGCCATAGAGCTTCTCCTTTCCGGCCTGCACGGTCTTGCGCACGTTCTTTTCCAGCTCGTGCACGTTCTCCTGCACCTCGTCCAGCTCCCGGATGAGCTTCTCCTCCCGGGCCTTCAGTTTTTTCTTGAAACGGCGGAGCTTGGCCGTCTCCATCTCCCAGTAGACGCTGCGGATGGGCGGGATCACGGTCATGAGCGTCTTGCTCAGGTCAAAGAGGAAGCAGGGCGAGACGAAGGGTTTCCCCTGCTCGATGCCCTCCACCATCTTTTTGGCCACCACCGTGGGCTTTTGCACCGGGAAGGGCTTCTCAAAGCTCACGGGATTGGCGACCTTGAAGAAATTCGTGTCCGTCGCCACGGGGTAGAGGCAGGTAATCTGCAGGTTTTTCGGCTTCTCCAGACGGATCGCCTGCTGGAAGCCCTGCAGACCGAACTTGCTGGCCGAGTAGATGGCATAGCCGGGCATGGCCATCTGGCCGATGGCACTGACCGTGATGGCCAGGATGCCGTCCCGGCCGTCCAGATGCTTCACATAGCGGGCATAGGTATAGATGGGCGAGAAGGTATTGGTGGCGAACATCTTCTCCACCCGGTCCCAGTCGGTGTAGTCAAAGCTCTCGTAATAGGGAAACCCGGCGTTGGCATAGAAGATATCGATCTTGCCGAAGAGTTCCTCCGCCTTGTCGAAGATGCGCTCCACGCCCTCGGCGCTGCTCACGTCGCAGCTGAAGGGGATCACGTTGGGCGCGAAGCCCTCCAGATTGTCCACGTGCCGCGCCACGGCCAGGATGCGGTTGCCCGGCCCTTTGGCCAGGAGCTTCAGGACCTCGTAGCCGATGCCGCTGCTGGCGCCGGTCAGAACGATGCGTTTTCCGGTGATCATGTCCTCTCCTCCCCTCAGCGGTCGTACTCGCCGTATTCGCAGCCGATGTTGGCCGCCTCGATCTCGTCGATCAAAATCTCTTTCTTGCCAACACGCCGATAGAGCTTCAAAACGCCGGTGCCCGTGCCGCCGTTCCAGAGGCGATTGTGGCGCTTGGTGCCGTTGGGCGCCTCGTAATTGATGAGCAGCATGTCCGCCTTTTTGCAGACGATCTGGGAGTCCAGCTTGGCCGTGAGCGTGGTCTGCACCACATGCCAGTGGATCTCATCCTCCGTCTCCCAGCAGTCGAACTTGGTGCCGCTGCCGGTCCAGAACTTGGAGAAGTTGAACTCGTAGTTCTTCCCCTCATACCAGAACTGGCCCAGGAGCTTCCGATCCAGCGCCACGCCGAAGACCTTCGGCCGGCCGCCGCCGATCTCAAAGGAGCTGTTCATGAGCTGCTTGCCCGTCTTCAGACTGCGGAGATTGTTGGACGAGAGCCAGACCCAGGGGCTGGTGAAGTCGCCGCCCCAGTTCTTGTCGGCGTAGCCGTAGCAGGTCTCGGGCCGCACCCGATAGTGCACGCCGTTGAAAACGATCTCGCCGGAGAACTTGGTCTTCATGCCCTCGGCATGCCAGAACATCTCAAAAGCGTTCAGATCGCGGAAAAACTTGCCCGCGCCGTAGCCCACATGGAAGGACACGTCCTTTTTGATGTCGAGATCCCAGCTCATGCTGCCCGCATCGCACATCCATTCCGGATGGGCCGCGACCTCCTCCGCCGTGATGACAACGCTGCCCTTGGTATGCGTCTCGCTGCAGAGGCAGTCCCCCGCCGTGATCTCATAGGGCAGCACCGCGGACATACGCACGTCCTTCCAGGCAAAGAAGCGGTGCAGTTGGGCCTTTTCCCGGCCCCAGGTGCCCACGTTCACCATCAGATAGGAGGGCCGCTCCCCACGCTTTTGTGCCTCGGGGCGGTTCCAGACGATCACCGGCTCATCCTTGGCCAGAGCCGGGTTGCAGGTAAAGAATTCAATATAAAAGGCTTTGCTCTCTCCGGTCACTACGTTTTCCGCCGTGAGGGAGTGCCACCACCAATCATAGCCGCGCTTGGCAAGAGGCCCTTTCAGCATCCAGGCGTCCCGGGTCAGATCACTTTTGTTTGCCATATCGCTATCCTCCTGTTTTTCGGCGGTGTGTTCGCCGATAGTTAATAATATTGTACCATCAAACAGGCGAAACGATTTACCAGAATTCCGCTCGTATTTTTGTCACAGTTGCACAAGTGTCCAAAAAAAGTGTTTTTATGAAAAAAATTATCCCTCAGCATGCAACATTTGAGGGGTAAAAAGCGTTTATATGGATAGAGAGACAAACGAGGTGATCATCCTGAAACGCAAGATCGTAAGCGTCATTCTGGCGATCCTGCTCTCCTTCGGCGTCTATCTGGGCCTCGGTATCGAGAGCGGCGGCAGCCAGACGGCCACCGTCACCTTCATTGGTGAGAGTCAAACCTAAAACAGCGCCCGGGAAAATCCCGGGCGCTGAGCTTCCTTGGTGCAAATCTTATTCGTTGATGTATTCGACAGCCTCGTTGGCGGCAATGTAGCCGGAGTCGATGCACAGGCCGTAGCAGAAGCCGGGCACATCATAGTAGGGGCTGTAGTACATGGAGCCGTTATCGGTGCCGACCACATACAGTCCCTGCATCGGGGTGTTGTCGGGCTTGAGGGCACGCAGCCTGTCGTCGGTACGTACACCGCCGAAGGTGCTCCAGGCGGAGGGCTCACACTCGACCGCGTAGAAGGGGCCTTTCTCGATCTTGCTGAGATACCAGGGATTGGTGCCGAACTCCTCGTCCACGCCCTTGTCGCAGTACTCGTTGTACTTGGCGACGGTGGCGGGCAGATCGGTCAGGCCAAACTGCTCGGCCAGTTCCTCGATGGTGTCGGCCTTCTTGAGCCAGCCCTCGCGGATGCCCTCCTCGATATCCTCGGGGAGCTTATCCAGGATGCGGCCCTTGAAGTAATTGCCGATGAACCACTTGCCCTCCACCGGCTCGGCGCCCTTGGCGATGGTGTAATCGTACAGGCCGATGGTGGTCATGGCGTCCACGTAGGCCTGGTCGACGATGCCGTACCAGGGGGCGTTGAGGACGATCTGCTCGGAGCCATAGCTCATCGGGTAGTCGCACAGCAGGCCCTCGTTGATGAAGCGCTTGCCCTCGGCGTCGACCAGGAGGTTGCCGTACAGGCCGAACTTGAAGGCATAGTTCTGATCGTACTTATCCTGCTTGGCGGGACGGGAGGCCTTGGAGTTGGTTCCGCCGTACTCGCAGGGGCAGTAGCCGAAGGTCTTGCACAGCACGGCGCCCGCGTCCTCAGCCATCATGATGCCGTCGCCGGTGCAGAGGCTGTTGCCGCCCGCCGCCGCGTTGAGCTTGCGGGTCTTGAGGAACTTCTCCTGCAGATCGCGGTTGCCCAGGTAGCCGCCGGAGGCGATGATGACCGCCTTGGCGTTGACCGTGACGGAGGTGCCGTCGGCCTTCTTGGCCGTGACGCCCACCGCCTTATCGCCGTCCATCAGAAGGCCTGTGGCCGTGGTGTTGAAGAGGACCTCAACGCCCGCGTCCTCCAGGGCCTTGTTCCAGAGCTCCACGCGCTCATCCAGGGCGTTGGTGATCAGATGGAAGCCGCCCTTTTCCTGATAGAAGGGAGTCTCAAAGCGGAAGTTGGCCTCCTGCATCTTGTAGCCGATGCCGACCAGATTCTCGACCGCGTTCTTGCTCTCGTCCAGGCAGCGGTGGATCAGGGCCGGGTTGGGCGTCCAGTGGGTGTAGTTCATGACATGCTGGAAGACCTCGTCCACCTCCAGGGTGGTGCCGCCTTCACGGGCGTGCAGGACGGAGGAGTCCACGCCAAAGGGGCCGGAGACCTTAATGCCGTTGACGCCGGCGACGGAGCTGGCCTTCTCAATGGTCAGGACCTTGGCGCCCTTCTGGCCGGCCGTGATGGAGGCCATGAATCCGGCGCCGCCGCAGCCGATGACGCACACGTCCACATCATAGGTCTCATCCGCACCGGCGACAGCCTCGACCGTGCGGCTGAGCCAGGCCTCGGGATCGCCGCCCGCCTGCTTGACGCAGTCGGCAATGGCTTCCTTCACCGCGCGGGAGGAGTTGGACGCGCCGGTAATGCCGTCCAGGCCCAGAGCCTGGTTTTCCACGATGGCGGGGATCAGCTTCTCCTGAACCTGGGAGAAGAGGATCGGGGTCTCGTCCTGGGAGATAATCTCAACACTTTCAAGGGCGGTTTCGGAGAAGGTGCACTCCACGGTGACATAGCTCAGGTTGCCATATGCGGTCGCCTGATACTTGCCGGGCTTATACGCGGCATCCGCGAATGCGGCGGGGGCCACACCCAGGAGCTGGGTCGCGGCCAGGCCGAGGCCGGCAGCGGCGGTGCCCTTCAGGAATTCCCGACGGGAGATTTTCTGTTTTGCCATGGTATTACTTCCTTTCTGTTCATTCTTATGGTCCGTGCAAGTTTCGTTAAAACCTTGACACGGCTTGATTTCATCCTATCACATCTCTTATTTCAATGCAAGGGGAAATACAGTTTTGCTATTATGTTTTTACATTTTCCAAAAAGTGTAAAAGACGTGCCGTGTTTTCACGGCACGTCTCTCTTCTTTTCAAAAGTTATGAGAATAGATCGTCTCGGCCAGCTTCGGACTCAGGAAATCCACCACGACCCAGCCGCTGAGGCTGTCCAGTTCCGCCAGGCGGGGATTGAGCACGTTGGCAAACTGCCGGGGATGACCGTAAGTGAGACTCCCCTTCGTGGACAGGAAGCTCAAAATCACATCGCCGTCCTTGGCGCGTTTTTCCGCCATGGCCATACCCTTGGTAAAGGCCTCCCACTTGGCCTCGGTGTCGTACTCAAAGCGATCCTGCACATAGAGGGTGTAGAAATCGTTTTTCTCCGCGACGACATTGGGGCGGGTGTCCTTCGCGCCCTTCTGGTCCGCCCAGATCAGGGGGATGCCGGATCTGGCTTCCAGGCCGCCCTCATCCTCATAGCGGCGCATCAGCACCAGCTTGCCGCGGGCTTCGTCCAGAGTGGGGATGCTGTCGGTCAGGAGCCACATGTCCGCGTCCTCACGGATATAGGAGTTGAGCATGCTCTCAAACACGGCCACGCTGTCCTTGCCGTGCTCCTGCTTGACGGCGAAGACCACGGTCTCCGTGGGATGCTTCTTCAGGAAGGCATAGCAGTCGTCCAGCAGGTCGTCCAGATACAGCTTGTCCACCGGGTTGAAAGGCGAGGTGCGGCAGTTGGTAAAGCCGTGCATGAGCTTGAAGGTGTCGTTATGGCCGTCCACGCCCAGGCGGATATCCAGATAGCGGCAGCCCGCCTCCAGCTGCTCCGCGACGGAGAGGGCTTGGCACTTGGAGAAGAAGGCCAGCTGCACATACTGGGTGGCGCTGTCATGGCTGCCGGGCAGGACGATCTGGTTGAGGGGCAGCTCCCCGTCCAGCTCCTTCATCCAGTCCGCCGAGCCCTCCACCGGCGTCGTATCCACCGTCTCGGTCAACGGAAGGAAGAAGAAGGCCGCAGCGATGACCAAGACCACCGCCAGCAAGAAGCCGAGCAGGCCCAGCAGGAAACGCCCGAAACTGTTTTTCTTTTTCATAAGCAGCTCCTTTTATTCGAAAGGATTGGGTTTCGTCGCTATGATTTACCGATCCGCGTAGGCCGCCAGCACACCCTTATAGGTCATATAGCAGTCCAGCTTGCCCACCACCTCGAAGGGGGCGTGCATGCTCAGCACGGGAACGCCCGCGTCGATGGTGTCGATATTCCGATTGGCCATGAATTTGGCGATGGTTCCGCCGCCGCCCTGGTCCACCTTGCCGAGGGCCGCCATCTGCCACACCACATTCTCCCGCTCATAGAGGCGGCGCAGATAGGCCACGATCTCGGCGGAGGCGTCGCTGGTACCGGACTTGCCCCGGGCGCCGGTGTACTTGCAGATGGCCATGCCGTAGTTGACCTTGGACTCGTTGCGCTTCTCGGAGACCTCCGGGAAGTTGGGGTCGAAGGCGTTGGACACGTCCGCGGAGAGGCAGAAGCTGTTCTCAAAGCAGCGGCGCAGCTCCACACCCTGGGCGGCGCAGAGATCCGCCATGAAGCAGTCAAAAGCCTCGCTCTGCATGCCGGATACGCCCTCGGAGCCGATCTCCTCCTTGTCGGCCAGGATGCACACGCAGGTCTTCTCCGGATCCTGCACGTCGAAGATGGCCTTCAGTTCGGCAAAGGCGCAGACCCGGTCGTCGTGGCCGTAGCCGCCGATGAGGCTTCGGTCCAGGCCGATCTCGCTCACATCAAAAGCGGGCACCGCCACCAGCTCGGCGGAGAGGAAATCCTCCTCGGTGATATCGTACATGTCGTTGAGAATGCTCATCACCGCGAGCTTCACCCGGTCCTTGCCCTCGTCATCATAGGGGGTGGAGCCGATCAGGATGTTGAGGCCCTCGCCGGTGATGCCCTCGGCCAGGGTCTTCTTCATCTGATCCTGGGCCAGATGGGGCAGCAGGTCGGTGATCACGAAGCGGGGATCCTCGGGATCGCGGCCGATGACCACGTCCACCACCTCGCCGCTCTTGAGCGCGACCACGCCGTGCAGCTCCAGGGGGATGGTCACCCACTGGTATTTCTTGATGCCGCCGTAGTAATGGGTCTTGAAATAGCAGAGCTCGTCGCTCTCATACATGGTGACCTGCTTGAGATCCAGGCGAGGAGAGTCCACATGGGCGCCGGCGATGACGCTGCCCTCGCTCAAGGGCTTTTTGCCGATGACGGCCAGCATCAGGGCCTTGCCCCGGTTGTTTTTATAGACCTTATCGCCGGCCTTGAGGGCCATGCCGGGCACATAGGGCTTGAAGCCCTGCTCCTCCGCCAAGGCGATGGCGTTGCGGACGGCCTCCCGCTCGGTGCGGGACTCGTTCAGATAGGCCATGTACTCCCGGCAATAGTCCTCTAGGGCGACGCGCTCCCGGGTGTCCAGCCGGTCATAGCCGTTTTTCTGCTCGTAAAAAAGCTTCTCTCTCAAATCAGACATGGATTTCCTTCTCCTTTATCAATCGTTGAAACGCTTGGGTAAACGCGGCCTCGTCCCCGTTGTTATAGAGGACGCAGTCGCAGTTTTTGATAAAATACTCGTCCGGCCGCTGGGCCTCGATCCGCGCCAGCGCCGCTTGTCGCCCGATGCCGTCCCTGGCCATGATGCGCTGTACACGCGTCTCCTTCTCCGCCAGCACGGCCACCGTGAGATCGCAGCGCGCGCCGAGCCCGCTGGATAGGAGCTCAATGGCGTCCACCGCGGCGAGGGTCCCGCCCGCCATGGCCCAGTCCCGCAGGCGCTTATCCACCTCCGCGCCCACATAGCGGTGGGAGATGGCGTTGAGATCTTTCAGCGCCTCCGCGTCCGAAAAGACGACGCGCCCCAGCGCCCTGCGGTCCAGCATCCCGTCCGTGACGCAGCCGGGAAAACGCGCATCCAGCTCCTCAAGCAGCTCCCGATCCTGTGCCAGCAGCTCATGATAAACCGCATCGCAGTCCAGAACCAGGCCGCCCTGCCGCTGGATCTCCCGCAGGGCCGTGGTCTTGCCGCCGCCGCTGCCGCCGGTGATGCCGAGGATCGTCATATGCTCCACCAGGGCGTCGGCGATCGTCTCCGCCGGGAGAGCGCCCTGCCGCAGAACGCGATAGGGCTTCGTCGTCATCAGCAGCAAGGTCGATTCCCTCCCCAGGCCGCAGGGGCCTCCGTCCACAATGGCGGCGATTTTTCCGTCAAAATAGCCCTTGACCTCCTCGGCTGTCTTGGGGCTCGGCGCCCCGGAGGGATTGGCCGAGGGAGCGGCAAAGGGGATCTGCGCCTTTTTCAGAAGCGCCAGCGTCAGGGGATGATCCGGGCAGCGCAGGCCCACGGTCTCGCCCCCGGCGCGCACGATCTCCGGCACGCTGTCTTTGGCTTTCAGTACGATGGTCAATGGGCCGGGCCAGAAGCGCTCGGCCAGAGCATAGGCCTGCTCGGGTATTTCCTCACAATAGCGGGCCATAGCCCCCGCGTCCGGCACCATCAGGGAGAGGGGTTTGCGCTCGGGCCGGCCCTTCACCTCATAGATGTCATGGACCGCCTGTTCGTCCAGGCCGTTTCCGGCCAGGCCGTAGACCGTCTCGGTGGGCACAGCCACCAGTTCGCCCCGGCGCAGCAGCTCCGCCGCCGCGTCCAGTTCGTCCTTTATGATCTGTGTGTTCATGGATTCTCCGCCTGTTTTCTCAGTTTCTGCGTCTGATCGGCCACGGTCAGCGCGTCGATCAGCGCGTCCAGATCCCCGTCGATGACGGCGGAGAGATTGAAGTTCTTGTTGTCCCCCTCCAAGCGGTGATCGGTCACCCGGTTCTGGGGGAAATTATAGGTACGCACCCGCTCGCTCCGATCGCCGGAGCCGATTTGGCTCTTGCGCTCGGCCGCCAGGGCGGCGGTCTGCTTGGCCTGCTCCTGCTCGTAGAGCTTGGCGCGCAGGATCTGCATGGCCCGATCCTTATTTTTATACTGGCTGCGTTCATCCTGGCACTCCACCACCAGCCCGGTGGGCAGATGGGTGATGCGGATGGCGCTCTCGGTCTTGTTGACGTGCTGGCCGCCCGCGCCGGAGGAGCGATAGGTGTCGATGCGCAAGTCGTTTGGATCCAGTTTGAAATCCACGTCCTCCACCTCGGGTAAAACCGCCACGGTGGCGGCGGAGGTGTGGATGCGGCCGCCGGACTCCGTCACCGGGACGCGCTGCACCCGATGGCCCCCGGCCTCGAACTTGAGGCGAGACCAGGCGCCCTCGCCCTCCACAAGAAAGCTGATCTCTTTGATGCCGCCCAGCTCCGTCTCGCTCAGGTTGGCGATCTCCAGCTTCCAACCCCGCTTCTCGGCGTACATGGCGTACATGCGGTAGAGGTCGGCCGCGAAGAGCATGCCCTCTTCCCCGCCGACGCCGCCGCGGATCTCCATGATGACGTTTTTGCTGTCGTTGGGATCCTTGGGCAGCAGCAGGATCTTGATCTCCTGCTCCAGGCGTTCCCGCTCTTTCCGGGCCTCCTGGTATTCCTCCTGGGCCAGCTGCCGCATCTCGGGATCCTCCATCAGCTCCTGGGCCGAGGCCATGGTCGCCTCTGTCTGTTCCCAGGCCGCATAGGCCTCCACCAGCGGCTGCAGTTCCCGGGCCTCCCGCTCACAGCGGGCGTAGAGTTTGGGATCGGAATAGGTCTCCGGCATCTCCATACGCCGCAGCAGTTCTTCGTATTGATTTTTCAGCGTATGCAGTCGCTCGAACATAGACGTCTCCGATTTTTCTCACAGATTGGGATGATATTTTACCACACAAATCGCCGCGTGTAAACAAACAGACACGGAAAAAACATGCTTTCCGTGTCTGTTCTTTGTTTCCTTATTCGCCCAGATAGGCTTTTTTGACCGCCTCATTGGCGAGCAGTTCGCGCCCGCTTCCGCTGAGTGTGATCTCCCCTGTCTCCAGCACATAGCCGATATCGGCGGTTTTCAGCGCCATATTGGCGTTCTGCTCGATCAGCAGGACCGTCACGCCCTGGCGATTGATCTCCTGAATGATTTCAAAAATCCCTTTCACGACCAGGGGGGCCAGACCAAGGGACGGTTCGTCCATCATCATGAGCTTCGGGCGGCTCATCAAAGCCCGCCCCACGGCCAGCATCTGCTGCTCGCCGCCGGACAGGGTCCCGGCCAGCTGCCAGTCGCGCTCCTTCAGTCGGGGAAAGAGAGAATACACCCAGTCCAGATCCTTTTCGATCTCCGCCTTGTCCTTGCGCAGGTAAGCGCCCACCTTCAGGTTCTCGCGCACCGTCAGGTTTGTAAATACCCGCCGTCCCTCGGGCACCATGGCAATGCCCTTCTCCAGGATCTTGTAAATCGGCTGGCCCAGCAGCTCCTGCCCGTCGTAGGTGATGGAACCGCTGTCGGCTTTGATGAGACCGGAGATCGTGCGAAGGGTCGTGGATTTTCCGGCGCCGTTGGCGCCGATCAGCGTGACGATCTTGCCGTCGGGCACCTCCAGGCTCACCCCGCGCAGCGCGCGAATGCCGCCGTAGGACACATGCAGGTTTTCAATTTTCAGCATCGTCAACCACCCCCAGATAGGCGTCGATCACCTTCTCGTTCTTCTGGACCTCCGCAGGCGTCCCCTGAGCGATCAGACGGCCGAAATCCAGAACGTAGATCCGGTCCGAGATGTCCATGACCAGATCCATATGGTGCTCGATCAGCAGAATCGTCACCCCGAAATCCTTCCGGATCTGCCCGATGAACTGGGTCAGCTCCTGGGTCTCCTGCGGGTTCATGCCGGCAGCCGGCTCGTCAAGAAGCAGAAGCTTCGGCTGTGTAGCCAGCGCCCGGGCGATCTCCAGGCGGCGCTGCTTGCCGTAAGGAAGTGATGTGGCCAGTTCGTCCTTCACGTCGGCCAGGCCCACGATCTCCAGCAATTCTAATGTCTCCTTCCGCTGCCGCGCCTCCTCGGCGCGGTTAGAACGGAAGGTCGCCGAAAAGAGATTGCTGCTGCGTTTGAGATGCTTGGCTACCAGGACGTTATCAAACACCGTCATGCTCTTCCACAGGCGGATGTTCTGGAAGGTGCGCGCCATGCCGAGGCCGGTCAATTCGTCAGGCGTTGGTTCCTTGACATGACTGTAGAGCCCGGCGTGCTCGCCCAGATAATTCTTTTTCATTTTGCCGTGAGGATAGTTCTCCACGACACAATTGCCGTCAAAGTTGACGCGGCCGTTGGTCGGCGCGTAGACGCCGGTAATGACGTTGAACGCGGTGGTCTTGCCCGCGCCGTTTGGGCCGATGATGGCCACGATCTCGCCTTCCCGGACCTCCATGCTCAGATCGTTGACCGCCACAACGCCTCCAAACTGCATCGTGACGTTTTCCACCTGCAGCATCGTCTTTCTTTCGCTCATGACTGCTCCCCTTTCTCCGGAGCCTTTTTCTTCTTCCGGAATAGATCCGGCAGCTCCTTTTCACCCATGATGCCCTTGCGGAAAAAGAGCACCACAATCATGATGATGACGGAGAAGACGACCAGACGAAAACCGTTGCGGAAGACGGTCGGGGCCTCGATGCCCAGAAATTTGCCGGAATCCAGGCCGCGCAGCCACCATTCGGAGGCCGCCACAAACAGGAGCGAACCGATCACCGAGCCGGTGATGGAGCCAATGCCGCCCAGCACGACCATCAGAAGGATCTCATAGGTCATGGCAGATTTGAAGTTGTTGGCCTGTGCAATGGAGAGCACCATGGCCAGCGTGGCGCCGGCAATGCCGGCAAAAAAGGAGCTGGTCACGAAGGCGATCATTTTATGACGGGCCAGGTTAATGCCCATGGCCTCCGCCGCGACCTCGTCATCCCGGATAGCTTTGAACGCGCGGCCATAGGTGGAATTGACAAGAAGCACAATGAGCGTGATGGATACCGTGGCGATCAGCACCGGGACAAAGGTGGACAGACTCAGCTTCATCCCGGCGATCTCCAGCTTGAACTTGCTGGCGCGGGCGAAGTTTTTCAAAAGGTTTGAGCCGTTGGTCACGGGGCCGAGCTTGCTCCACTGAAACACGGCGCGGATGATTTCGGCAAAGCCGAGTGTGGCGATGGCCAGATAGTCCGATTTCAGGCGCAGAACCGGCAGGCCGATCAGCCAGGCCAGCACAGCCGCCACCAGGCCCGCCAACAGCAGCGCGATGAGGATGCCCAGTGCCGTGCCGAATCCGCCCATGCTCTTGGACAGCTGCTCCGGGATAGAGAAGCGGATCGCGGCGTCAAAGTACTGGTAGACCGCGTCCCGGTTTTTATCGGGGATGGTAAAGATGGCATAGGTGTAGGCGCCGAGGAGCATGAAGCCCGCATGGCCCAGGGAGAACAGGCCCGTGTAGCCGTTGAGGAGGTTCATGGAGACGGCCGCCAGCGCATAGACGGACCCCTTCTGCAGCACGATCAGCAGCATGCCCAGTTTGTCGGTGGGTTTGATAAGCTGATCCAGCCCAAACACAAGAGCGAGGAAGCAAAGCACCGAGAGGAACGCGATCCAGGCGCTTTTCCTGTTTTTTGTTTCGATCATCGTCATCCTCCTCTCAGACCTTGTCGGTGCTCTTTTCGCCAAAGAGGCCCGTGGGTTTAAAGACCAGGATGACAATCAGCAGGACGAAGGTAAAGGCGTCCGAGAAGGTAGCCAAGCCAATCTGCTCGGAGATGGCGCCGTTGACGATCAGGATCGTATCCAGACCCTTGATGACGCTCTCGCAGATACCGATGATAAACGCTCCTATGACCGCCCCGGGGATGGAGCCGATCCCGCCGAAAACCGCGGCGACGAAAGCCTTCAGGCCGGGCATGGCGCCCGAGGTGGGCACAACGCCGGGATAGTTGGTAAAGAACAGCACCGAACCCACCGCCGCCAGGAACGTGCCGATGATGAAGGTCGCCGAAATAACGCGGTTGATCTGGATTCCCATGAGCTGCGAGGTCTCAAAATCACGGGAGACGGCGCGCATCGCCATGCCGATTTTGGTGTGGTTGATGAGAAGCACCAGAAGTACGACCAGCAGGATGGTCAAAAACGGCGTGATGACAGTGACGCGGGAGGTCTCCATGCCGAAGAGCGTGATCCGGTCGGAGATCCAGGGAATGGCGGGATAGTTCTTGTTCAGGCCGCCGGTGATGTAAAGCGCCAGATTCTGCAGCAGATAGCTCACGCCGATGGCCGAGATCATGACGGACATACGCGGCGCTGTGCGCAGGGGCTTATAGGCCACGCGCTCGATGGTAAAGCCCAGCAGCACTGTCAGCAGGATCATCAGCGGAATGGCCACATAGAGCGGAACCGACGCCGCCAGATAGACCATGATCAGACCGGCCACCATGAACACATCACCGTGGGCGAAGTTGATGAGGCGGAGAATACCGTAGACCATGGTATAGCCGATGGCGATCAGGGCATACTGGCCGCCCACCGAAATACCGGATATGATATACGGCAGAGTCGTTTTCAAAGCATCCATAAACAGGCTTCCTTCCTACCGGGAATAATGGGAGATACGCATTGCTGGCGGGAGCCGTGGCCCCCGCCAGCGCCGTGATTCACTTGCTGTATCCGATCAGCCGACGGTCGCCACGCTGACGAAGTCCCATACGCCGGTCTCGGTGTTGCACTCCTTGACGAAGGCGCTGTCGCGCAGGGCGTCGCCGATGTCGTCAAATGCGATCGCGCCGGTCACGCCTTCATAGCTGACATCGGGCAGGACCTCAAGCACATCCGCAGGATCGGTGGATCCGGCCGCCTTCAAAGCCTCCAGAGCCACATAATAGGCGTCAAAGCCCATCACGGTGACGGCAGCCAACTCGTCATTGCCGCCGTTGTTGGCAAGGGCCGTGGCATCGTTGTTGATCCACTCCTTGATGCCGGCGTCAAACTCGGCGTCCGCACCCTCCTGATAGAAGGTGGTCACGCAGATCTTGACGTCGGTGCCCTTGGCGGCCTGCAGGATTACGTTGGAGTCCCAGGTATCGCCGGCCAGGATCGGCATACCCAGTGCCTGGGTGTCAGCCTTGGCGATGATCTGAGCGGCAGCCTCGGTGGAAACCGGGGAGAAGAACACGTCGCAGCCCTGGTTTTGAGCATTGGTGATATACGTGGAGTAGTCAGAAGTGCCTTCCGGGAACTGCTCATAGACGCAGTTCTCTTTGCCGAAGGCCTCAATGAAATAGTTGCACAGGCCGCCGGAATAATCGTCGCCCTGCTTGGCCAGGCAGTAGGCCTTGGAAGCGCCGAGCTCATTCTTGGCAAAGTTGGCAAGAACGGTGCCCTGGAAGGGATCCAGGAAGCAGATGCGGAAATACACGTCGCAGCCCGCGGTCACCTGGGGATTGGTGCAGGTCACGCCGATGGCGGGCACGCCGGCCGCGTCAAAGGTATCGCTGGCAGCAATGGAAACGCCGGAGCCATAAGAGCCGAGGACCAGGGATACGCCGCTGGAAATCAGAGTCTGAGCGGCAGTGGGCGCCTTGTCATTGGAGGAAGCGTTATCGGCATAGACAAGCTCAACATCGTATTCCACACCGTCGATCTCCACAGTGGGGGTAAGAACGTTGGCATACTGCATGCCGAGGACTTCCTGCTTGCCGCCCGCGCCGTTATCGCCGGACTGGGGCTCGAACACGCCGATCTTGACAACCGGGTTATCCGCATAGGCGGTGCCGACCGAACAGAGAGCGAAGACCATAATCAAGGCCAAAGTCAGAGAAAGAATCTTTTTCATTGTATTTCCTCCTGTTTTCGCGTCCGTATTTCAAAGACAAGTGTCTTTGATCTGAGATACACATATTATGCACTGTAGCCAATTAAATTGCAATTGTTGGAACTGAAAAAAAACGGAGGTTATTCCCTCCGTTTTTTGGCAATTCAAACAAGAAGGGGCGTGCTTCGCCAGTCTTTTCCCGGCTTTTCCCGTCCTTGTTCACCATATGCGAGACTGTAAAAATCATGGGCCTTGGCGCCGAGGGTAAAGAGCGCGGCGCATGCCTCCGGCAGCTCCCGCACGGCGCCGGGCCGGGTCAGGATAGGAATAGCGCTCTCCCCGGAGCGCTCCCGCAGCAGGGCGCGGCCCCGCTCGTTTACCGCCAGGACCCGGGCATAGGGCGGCAGGTCCTCCGCCATGCCGGCCTTCACGCCCAGGCAGGCGCAGAGGCAGAGGCGCCGGAGCCGTGCCAGCGGATAGCGCTTGCTGCGGGCCGCTTCCCAGATGCCGGGCAGGTCGCCCTGCTCCCGGATCGCCCGGTACAGCCGTCTGCCCAGGCCGTCCGAGGCATCGGGTAGGGTCTCAAAGGCCGCCTCATCCAGAAGCAGCAGGCGGGAGAGCATGGCCGTCTCCAGCGCCCGGCTTTGGATCTGCTCCCGGCCCGCGTCTTTTTCCCGGGCATAGACCGCCAGCGCCGGCGCGGGGACGTCATTTTCAATGTTCTCCCCCGCAGCCAGTCTTTGCCTTATCTCCGAGGCGGAGCGAACCTGTGTCCCCACTGCCTGTTTATCGTGTCCGCTGCCCTGCCGACGGACGGCGATGGGCTGCATAGGCAGGCTGAGTTCCCGGATCGCCTTCAGATATTCCACGGCGAGGATGTTGTTGGGCTGCGCCAAGAGGGCGGCTGTCGAGCCAAGAACCGTCTCCGCTTCCCGCTCCCGGGCGGCGGCAAAGGAGAGATTCGGCTCCTCCGTCATCCGGCGCTTGACGGAATCCACAAAGGTCGGCTCCGACGCCAGCTCCGCCAGCTTTAGGAGCGGTGCAAGCTCCCCGGTCTCGCTGCCGAAGGAGAGAAAATCCACGCCCAGCGCGCCGAGCATGCCCACCGCGCCGCGGGCAAAGCGCTCCGCCGAGGCGAGGCACCAGGGCAGCGGCAGCTCCAACACCAGATCCGCCCCGCAGCGGCAGGCCGCCTCGGCCCGGGCGAACTTGGAATAGACCGCCGCCTCGCCCCGCTGTACGAAGTCCCCGGACAGGGCGCAGACGAGGGCCGCGTTCTCCCCCGCCGCTTCCCGGCTGGCCTGCAGCTGCCAGAGGTGGCCACGGTGAAAGGGATTGTATTCGCAGACGATGCCGACGGCCTTCATTTTCCTCGCTCCTTTTAGAGTATGTAATTGTTATTATACGAAGCCATGTCCCAAAAGTCAATTTATCGCGGCTGTGAAACAGGGCTTGACAGTTTATCTCTACAGTTGTAGAATGTGATTGCACTACAAATGTAGAGGTGATATCCATGTCAGAGAACATCCGCCGTCTGCCGGACTCGGAGCTGGCGGTGATGCAGGCGGTCTGGGCCTTTGAGCCGCCCGTCGCCCGCAGCCAGATCGAAACCCTGCTGCCCGGGGACATGGCCATGACCACGCTGCTGACGCTGCTGAGCCGTCTGCAGGAGAAGGGCTTTCTCCGCATAGAGAAGGCGGGCCGCCGCAGCCTCTATATCCCCCTTGTCGCACAGAAGGACTATCAGGCCGCCCAGAGCCGCCGCTTTGTGGATCAGGTCTTCGGCGGCAGCATCTCCGCCTTTGCCGCGGCCCTCTGCGATCAGGGGCTGAGCAGGGAGGAACTGGAGGAGCTGCGGCGTCTGCTGCGGGAGGACGCGCTATGAGCGAGTGGCACGCGCGCCTTCTCTCCGGCGCCGTACTGGGGCTGATGCTCTCGCTGATGAGCGCTCTCCAATACCGCCGGGAGCGGAGGCAGATGAAAAACCTGGGCGGACGGATCTACGGCTCTCCCATCGGCTCCTGGATGCTGTATCTGCCCCTTGCTATGCCCGTCTATTTCCTGCTGAGACTGGGAACCCCCTGGATCAGCTATGCCTCGCTCTGGGCAGAATTTTTGACGATTATACTCACGTCCTCGGTCTACTTCATGCTGCTTCTGTTCCTCACGCCGCTGCTGCGTCGGTATGTCCGCTCCTTCACCTGCGCCATGCTCTGGGCCATGCCGAACCTTCTGTTCTTGGTCCGCTCGCTCTATCACAGCCCGGAGCTGAGCCGCGCCGTACCGATTCCGGAAAGGACGCTGCGTCTGCTGTTCTGGATCTGGCTGGGCGGCTTTCTGCCGAT
>CACYOR010000031.1 GCA_902775985.1 Oscillospiraceae bacterium | reverse complement strand
ATCTCACCTCATTTTGGACTTCTTTTCCAACTTTTCCAACATCTACGCAGCAAACCCGCTTTCGGCCTCGGCCTAAAGCGGGTTTGTCTACGGTCTGAACCGCCCTGCATCAGCAGGGCGGTTTCAAGCTGTCGACAAAGCCAAAAGGCTTTGCCGACAGAGGGGCTGCAGCCTGCTGCAGCGCACTCGCTTGCGGGAGACGCTCGCACGTTTGCAGGCTGAGAAGTGTTTTTTCCGAGGCGCATGTCCCCGGAAAAAACGGATTTGATTGATTTTTCGCCTTCCGAGGCGAAAAACTCTGCGAGGCTTTTTGTTTAAATAGAGTTTGTCTACAGTCTGAAACCGCCCTGCATCGGCAGGGCGGTTTCAGACTGTGTTTATCAGGCGGCAGGGGGCGTGAAGTCCGCCGGATCCAGCTCGTTAAAGTCCGCCGGATCCAGCTCGTTAAACTGGGACAGCGTCACGCTGAGGCGTGTCTGAGCGACGTCAATCTCCATGTCGAAGTCTTCCAGACCGAGCTGCTCGGCGATCAGGGCATTCACCAATCCGGAGCCCAGGAAGCTGTTCAGGAAGGGGCCGAGATCCATTTCGGCCTTCACCAGGCGGCCGCTCTCCTGATCCAGCCACAGGGACAGGGGAACATCTTCCAGATTGTCCAGGTCGATCAGCGCCTCCACGTCCGCGGCGTCCCGGTGCAGGGATTCCGCCAGATCCGCGTAGAAGGACGCTTTCGCCTCCGGATCTGCGGCGATCGCCTTCATACTGAGGCTCGCATCGTAGCGATCGGCGGGAGAAGCCTTGACGTCCTCCGTTCCGACCTTGACGAAATCCTGGAAGCTCTCACCGAGAGATTTGCCGAAATCCAGGATGCCGGAAAGGGAGGGAGAGGGATCGCTCTCCGTTTCGACGTCACTGTCCTCCGGTTTTTCCAGCGTGGTGTGTTCCCAAGTCTCCCCCTCGTCCAGGGAATACCAGATGTCCGTGGCCTCGCTTCCGCTCTCTGCATAGGCCAGCAGGTGCTGCTCCTCTCCCTCGACCAGCTGGAAGTACAGATCGGCCATGAGGCGCGTCGGGTCTTTCACAAGGTCGATATGGCCCGATGTCGCGGCATTCAGATCGAGGGACGCATCATAGTCGGGCACCTGCACCTGCACATCGAAGGCCAACTCCGGCTCGGCGCGGAAGCTGTCAAACTGTGACAGCTCCAGGGCTGCTTTGACGAGCGGGACGTCCGAGAGGCCGCAGGCGCTCAGGCACAGGAGCAGGGCGGCCATGCAAAGAAGCGCCACGCCTTTTTTTGTCGTTTTCATTGGTTTCTCCTTTCTGTTTATACGAATGGCTTCATAGTTCTTATTATAGAGGCTCGGACCGGCTCTTGTAAATCCCCAATTTTTTTCGTAAAAGCTCTTGACAGAACTGTATGAATGTGTTACTGTATTAATCGCTTAAGACAATAACACGGAGGAGGTGCCACATGGAATGGAATTTCCGAAATGACCTGCCCGTCTATTCCCAATTGGTGGAGCAGATCAAGCGGGGGATCGTCTCCGGCGCCTTTGCTCCGGGGGAGCGGCTCAGTTCCGTGCGGGATATGGCCATGGAGGCCGGGGTCAACCCCAACACCATGCAGCGCGCGCTGCAGGAGCTGGAGCGCCAGGGCCTGGTCTATTCCCAGCGGACGGCCGGGCGCTTTGTGACCGAGGACACCCAGACGATCGAGGACAGCAAGCGCGCCCTCGCCCGGGAGCAGACGGAGGCCTTTCGCAAGGCCATGGAGACATTGGGATACGACAGGGCGGAGATCGTCGCCCTATTACAGGAGGAGGCGTAAGAGATGCCGATTTTGGAATGCAGAGAACTGAGCAAGCGCTTCGGCAAGACCGCGGCGCTGGACAATGTTAGCCTGAAGCTGGAGCCGGGGCGGGTCATCGGCCTGCTGGGCCCCAACGGAAGCGGAAAAACCACCCTCATCAAGCTTTGTAACGGCCTGCTGACCCCTTCGGAGGGAGAGATCCTGATTGACGGAGAGGCGCCGGGCCCCAAGACCAAGGCCGTCGTCTCCTACCTCTCCGACAAGGAGTACCTGCCGGATTGGATGAGCACCCGGCAGCTGATGGACTTCTTCGAGGATTTTTACAAGGATTTCGACCGGCAGCGCGCCGAGGAGATGCTCCTCCGTCTGGGCCTGGACGAGAAGCAGAAGGTCAAGACCATGTCCAAGGGCACCCGGGAGAAGGTGCAGCTCATCCTGGTGATGAGCCGCCGTGCCAAGCTCTACCTGCTGGATGAGCCCATCGGCGGCGTCGATCCGGCCACCCGGGATTACATCCTCGATACCATCATCCGCAACTACAATCCCGAGGCCGCCGTCCTCATCTCCACCCATCTGATCGCGGATGTGGAGCAGGTGCTGGACGAGGTGATCTTCATTCAGAACGGACAGATCCTGCTCCAGTCCGACGTGGACAGCATCCGCGAGGAGAAGGGCATGAGCGTGGATCAGTATTTCCGGGAGGTGTTCAAATGCTAAGCAAACTTCTGAAACAGGAATTCCGCGCCACCGGGCGCATCATGCTGCCGGTGCTGGGGGCCCTGCTGGTGCTCAGCGTGCTGGGCAATTTCTCCATCCGCATGATGGACCAGAACGTCACGAACAACGCCGTTCTGCGCTTCCTTTTCGTTTTCCTGACCATCGTTTTCGTGCTGGCCATGTTCGCGGCCATGATGATGACCCTGCTGCTGATGATCACCCGCTTCTACCGCAATCTCCTCAAGGATGAGGGCTATCTGATGCACACACTGCCGGTCAGCGTCCATGGGCTGGTCTGGTCCAAGCTGATCGTCTCCCTGGTCTGGTTCGTGGTGACCGGGCTTGTGGTGACGGCCATCCTCTTCCTGACCGGGCTGATCCAGTCCGGTACCAACCTGGGCGAGCTGATGCTGGAGTTCCCCTCCTGGGCGGAGATCCGCGAGGCGATGGCCGAGGCCGGCTTCCGCGGCAGCGACATCACGGTCTTCCTGCTGGAGCTGCTGGCGCTGGCGCTGGTGGGCTTCTTTGCCACCTGCCTGCACTTCTATGCCGCCATGGCCATGGGCCATATGTTCAACAAGGATAAGATCCTGCTGAGCATCGTGTTCTTCGTGGCGATCAGCTTTGCCCTGAGCATGATGACCAGCCTGCTGGCCTTCCGGATCGACAGTCTGGAGCTGTATGTTGCGGAGTTTGATTCGGCCCAGGTCCTCGGCTTTATGAACCGGCTGCTCCGCTTCTCCCTGGCCGTGGAGCTGATCCAGGGCGCGCTGCTCTACTTCGCCACGACCCTGAGCCTGCGCCGGGGCCTGAACCTGGCGTAAGAAACCATTGTCTGCCAAAGAGGCGGATTCACGAACCTGTGAATCCGCCTCTTTTCGATTTTTAATTTTGTCTCATCTGCTGGAAGTACAGGATCATGCTCTCGGAGCAGAAGTCAATGTGCGCTTCCACACGCTCCCGCACCTTCTCCTGGTCCCCGATCTTGATCGCCTCCAGAATCTCCTCATGCTGCTTGAAAGAGGGCCAGTGCCGGTCCGATACGGCCTCACCCAAGCGGGATAGTTCCACAAAAATGGGGAAGAGCTGGCTGTAGGCCTTATACAGATAATCGTTCAGGCAGCTGCGGGCAATCATGTTGTGGAAGGTCAGATCCTCCATCGTATACGCCTCGTAGGATTCCTGCTCCAGCAGCTCCCGCATGTGCTTCACGCAGTCCTCAAGCTCCGAAATAGTCTCCAGCGATGCCCGCTTGGCCGTGAGCACGGACATCTCCACCTCCAGAATACGCCGCGCTTCAATGACCTCCCAGTAGTCGGACTGATGCTTCAGGATCAGGGTCTCCAGATTCGAGCGCAGCGACATGGGCGCGCTCAGAGCTTTTTCCGTGAGATAGGTACCCGAGCCCGGCTTCACCTGTAGGATGCCGTTATAGGACAGCGCCTTCAGCGCCTCGCGGACAGAGGTGCGGCTCACATTCAGCATCACCGCCAGATCGCGCTCGCTTGGCAGCGCATGTCCCGGGCGGAGATCTCCCTTGGCAATCATTTCCAGCAGTGTGTCAATGATATTGTCAACGATTGTCTGCTTCTGAAGTGGTTCAAACATAGCGGGCACGCCCCTTCGTCCTGTTTTGCCCTATTATATCGCGCCATTCCCTTCCTTTGCTATTGTGCATTTTAGCCGAATTCCGCCCCTGAAATTAAGCGCTTTTTACGATTTTAATATTTACGTATTGACACTTGGATTTAAAAATGATACCTTGAAAATGAAATTGGTATACAAATCATACCAGCATACCGGTTTTTGAGCGCATTGTGCGTACTCCCCTTCTTTCGTAATGCATGATCGTCCGCACGTCGATCATACAAAAAATAATAAAAAAGGAGAAACAAACATGAAAAAATGCACCCGCCTTCTTGCGCTGCTTTTGACCTTCGTGATGGTTTTCGCGTTGGCAGCCTCTTCCGCGGAAGCAGCGCCCAAGACCTATTCCCTGAAAATCGCGCATGTCAACTCCCAGACCCATCCGGCTCATATTGCGCTGGAGAAGTTTAAGGAGATCGTGGAAGAGAAGACCGACGGCGCTGTCAAGGTCGACATCTACGACAGCAGCGTTCTGGGCGGCGAACTCGAGGAAATCCAGCAGGTCATTGACGGCTCCCTGACCGCCGCCATGATCATGGGCATGTCCAACTGGCAGAACATGGTCCCCGAGACCGCCATTGAGGAGCTGCCCTTCATGTATCCCGATGTAGAGCACGCCCGTGCCGCTTTCGACGGCGCCTACGGCGATTTCGTCAAGGAGAACTGGATTGAGCCCACCGGACTCAAGGTCCTCTGCTTCTGGGAGTCCGGCTTCCGTCACTTCACCAACAATGTCCGTCCCATCGTCACCCCCGACGATATGAAGGACATCAAGTTCCGTTCTGCGCAGTCCGAGATCCGGGTGAAGATGTTTGAGGCCCTCGGCGCATCCGCGACGATCATCAACTTCAGCGAGCTGTATACCGCCCTGCAGCAGGGCACGGTCGACGGCCAGGAGAACCCCCTGTCGATCATCACGGCCAACGGCTTCTATGACGTGCAGAAGTACCTGTCCTTGTCCGGTCACTTCTACTCCACCGCGCTGTTCATCGTCAACCCCGATTTCTGGGACAGCCTGCCCGCCGAGTATCAGGAGATCATCCAGGCCGCGTCCGAGGAGTGCCGCGATTATGACCGCGAGCTCTCCAGCGCGTCCGAGGCGGATATGATCCAGACCTGCATCGACAACGGCATGGAAGTTAACGAGATCGACGCCGAGGCCTTCAAGGCCGCGATGGACGAGGTCTGGGCGCTCTACACCGACGAGTTCGGTACGGAGGCCGTCAACCTCGCGCTTACCTCTTCCGGCCAGGATCCTCTGGAGTAATTCCGGGAATCTGGCGCTTCTGCCCCGGAATGCCATATGGCATTCCGGGGTTCCTGAACATACCGGTCGGCCGTGCGCATCCCGTATCCCGGCTTTTGCCCCGTAGAATGAAATCGTACAAACCTGGCTCGGCAAACCGGCGAGACAGGCTTTCCGAGAGGAGGTTACTATGAAAGCTCTGAAGCTGCTGGACTCCATCATGGAAAAGGTCTGCGCGTTTTTGATGATTTTCATGTGTTTGAGTTCCTTTGCGCAGGTCGCAAACCGCTTCATATTCCACCGATCGTTTATCTGGACGGATGAGATTGTTTTGTTCTCCATGGTCTGGGTCACCTTTTTCGGGTCGGCGCTGGCTGTCAGCCGCAACACCCACACCCGAATCGATTTCTTCGTTTCGCTGTTTTCTCCCAAGGTGCGCGCCTATCTGCTCGCTTTCAGCGATCTGCTGTGCGCCGTTTTCTGTGTCGCTCTGGCCTATATTTCCCTGCCTGTCTACCAGAAGAATCTGAAAATCTACAGCTCCGGCCTGCATCTGCCCAATGCCATCAGCTACTTTGCCATCATTGCGGGCTGCATCATCATGGTCGCCTATTTTATCGTTCTTGCGGTACGCGAGGTCAAGAGCCTCGGCGTTGAGGTGGTTAAGGAAGGAGGCGAGAAGACATGATCGGCGTTCTCTTCGGTGTCATGCTGGTCACGCTCCTGCTCGGTGTTCCCGTCGGCTTCTCCATCGGCATGAGCTGCCTGGCCTTTCTGCTGACCTCCGGTTCCCCGCTCACGATTCTTCCGCAGCGCATGTGCAACGGCGTCAGCTCCTTCACCATGATGGCGCTCCCCATGTTCATGCTCTCCGGCGCGATCATGGCCTACGGCAGTTCCCCCCGCCTGATGCGTCTGGCGCGTCTGATCATGGGCAAGGTTCCCGGCGGAATCGGCGCGGCCGGCTGCGCGGCGCTGGGCTTCTTCGGAGCCGTCTCCGGTTCCGGCGTTGCAAGCACCGCGGCCATCGGCGGCCTGATGGGGCCGGAAATGGTCAAGGACGGCTACGGCAAGGGGATTACCGCCTCCCTGATGGCCGCCGGCGGTGCCATGGCCAGTCTGATTCCTCCAAGCCTTGTCATGGTCGTCTACGGCGCTTCTTCCGGCGCCTCGATCGGTGAGATGTTCCTCGCTGGCATTATCCCCGGCATTATGGTCATCGTGGGGCTGATGCTCCTGATTATTGTCATCGCCATCAAACGCAATTACCCGAGCGGCTATGAAAAGCATACGCTTCGGCAGATCGTGTTCATTGTCGCGGATGCGATCCTGCCGCTGATGACCCCGGTTATTATTCTCGGGGGCGTCCTCTCCGGTCTCTTTACGCCGACGGAATCGGCCGTGGTCTCCTGCGTGTACGCCTTCCTTCTGGCCGTCTTTGTATACCGGGAGCTGACCTTCAAGCAGTTTATCAAGGTGGCCGCCGACAGCGCGATTGCCAGCGCGGTCATTATGCTCATCATCTCGGCGGCTACGCCTCTGGGCTGGATCCTCGCCATTGAGAACGTTCCCCAGAACTTCACCGCCTGGCTGCTTGGCATCACCAGCAACAAATATATCATTATTGTCGTCATCACGCTGATCCTTCTCATCGAAGGCACCTTCATGGAGACCGTCTCCATCGTGATCCTGATGACCCCGATCCTGCTGCCTATCATGGTGAGCTTCGGCTATACGCCGGTACAGTTCGGCATCATCATGCTGATGAACACCGCCATCGGCTCGCTGACGCCGCCGCTTTCGGTCTGTCTGTTTACCGGCTGCCGCATTGTCGGAATACGAATCGAGGACAGCTTCCCGGACGTGCTGTATGTCATGGGCGTCGTCTTCATCGTTCTGCTTGTCGTCACCATTTTCCCGCAGGTCCAGTCCTTTATTCCCAGTCTGGTCTTCTAATTGTTACGTAAAAAGGGAGGTTACCGCGAATGCGTAAAAGTTTAAAGCAGCTTTTTGCTGAGGAAGAAAAGCCCATCGGCATGTTTGTCAACACAGCCTGCCCAGAGATGGTGGAGATCACCGCTCAGACCGGCTTCGATTTTGTCTTCATCGACAATGAGCATGGCAGCTGGAGCGGCGAGAGCAACGCACACCTGATCCGCGCGGCGGAGTCCTTCGACTGCATCCCGCTGGTTCGTGTGCCCAACATCAATGAGGATGATATCAAAAAGGCGCTGGATCTGGGCGCCGCGGGCATTGTCGTCCCCGGCGTGAGCAGCGTGGAGGACGCCCGGGAGGCCATCCGGTGGTCCAAGTTTGCGCCCGTTGGAAAGCGCGGCGCGTGCCCTTATGTCCGCGCCAACCGGTATACCGGGAAAAGCGAAACCTATTTTGACGAGTCCAATCGCGACGTGGCCGTCGTATTGCTGATCGAAGGAAAGGCGGGCGTGGAGGCTTTTGACGAGATTCTGGATGTGGAGGGCGTGGAGTTCGTGTTTTTCGGTCCCTACGATCTCTCGGTCTCTCTCGGCATTCCCGGACAGCTGGACGACCCGAGGGTCAAGGACGCCATCCGCGATATGATTCAGCGGGCCAAGAAAAAGGGCGTCTTCTCCGGCATGCTCGGAAAAGACCCGGAGGATACGAACGAATGGTTCGCCTGCGGCGCGGATTATATCGTCCAGGTGGGCGATATGTCCATGTATTACCGGATGTGTGAAAACTGGGTAAAGGGCGTCAAAGGCTGAGCCCTGAACACAATAAACAAACACGGCAGAGATAAAACCTTGGTTTTATCTCTGCCGTGTTTGTTTGAGGCGTTGTCTCTGCCTGTCCGGCTTCATCCGTTCGGAAGGGCCGTGGCGAAATAGATAATATCGCTGATATCCTTCTCCCAGCCGAACTGCACGGGGTTGATGAGCTGGCCGTTGAAGACCGTGGTGGCGGTCTGGCCGCCGTCCAGGGTATAGGCCTTGAGGCAGCCACGGCGCACCATGGCGTCCGCCGCCTGGCGGAGCGTGGCCAGATAGTAATAGTCCGGCTGCTGGCAGTTGATGTTCATGGTCAGGTAGTGCCGCTCGCCCAGGAGACCCAGGGCGCTGCGGGCATAGGTGTCGTCGATCTCGCCCCAGGCGTAGCTGGTAGGCGTCACGTCCACGCCGTTGTCGATCAGGACCGGACCGAAGACCAGGGAGAAGAGCACGTCGTTTTCTTCGATAAACTGCTTTGCCTCATCCTCCGTCTGGAACTGGCCCCGATAGCTGAAGAGCAGATCGCCATCGGGGGTGATGTAGCAGACGTCGCAGCTCTCCGGCTCGAAGCGGCAGATCTCCCGCTGGTAGACGGAGATGCCGCAGGCGCGCCCGTGGTGGTAGAAGTCGCCGCCCACGGCCAGCACCGCGTTGGTGTCCTGGGCGAAACGGCTGCAGCTCTCAAAATTCAGGTCAAAGGGCGTGTCCCCGGCGATCTTTCGCCGCAGCTGGGAGCCGTCGGCGACGAAAACCTCCGAGAAGGTGCCCACCGCCCGGGCCTCCGGCTCCTGCCAGACGAGCACCAGGAGCGTCTCGTCCAGATACCAGCGGATGGGCGTGTTGGGGATGCGGGCGATCTGGGCGTTCCAGCAGAGCTCCTGCCCGTTAATCAGCGCCTGGGCCTCGGGCCGCTGCAGCAGCGCCTCGATCACCGCCGGGTCGTCGGTCTCGCCGAAGCCCTCGGGATTCGGGACCGGGCCGGCCAGCGCGTCCTCGGCGATCCGATAGCGCACCGGCAGATAGGGCAGCGCTTCGCTTACCAGAGTGAAAAGGGATTCCGCCATCGCATCCGGGTTTCCCATCTCCAGAAGGTACAGCATCTGTGTGAGATTCTCCTCGCTCGGGACCCAGGCCCCGTCCTCGTAACGGAGCGCGAGCTCCAGGTTGAGCTCCTCTGCATAGCGGGAGGCATTCAGCGCCGCGTCCAGTTCCTCGAGAAAGGCCGGCTCCAGCAGCTCGGGGCGGATGGCCTGATCGTCGGTATAGACCTCACTGCCGCGGGCGGCGGCGTCCACCCAGCTCTGCAGCCGCGCGGTCATTGCCGCTGTCAGATCCGCCCGCAGGGCGGCCTCGTCCAGGCGCGTCAGGCGGAGCAGCTGCCGGGCTTCATCGCCCTCGATGTGGCAGTCTCCCTCCGGGCTGACGGCGCATACCTCCTGCAGGGCCTGAAGGAGGCGCTTGCCGCCTTCGGTCTCCGGCGGTGTGAGAGGCTCGGGCACCGTGAGCGCGGCGACGGCCTCGGCCGGGTCGGGCCGCTGCAGCCCCAGCTGCACCAGGACGGGCGACGCCTCTTCGCCGCCCAGACCCATGCGCAGGGCGACAAGGGCGCAGGCAGCCGCCAGCAGAAGCAGCAGGATGGCAAGCCATAAAAAGGTTTTTCGTTTCATAGGATTCTCCAGCAAAAAGCAAGGGGCGGTTCATGAACCGCCCCGTTTTCTTATCAGAAATCGGCGTTGCCGGTGGTGCGGGGATGCAGCTCCACGTCGCGGATGTTGCTCACGCCCGTCAGATACATGACCATGCGCTCGAAGCCCAGGCCGTAGCCGGCGTGGCGGCAGCTGCCGTAGCGGCGCAGATCCAGATACCACCAGTAGTCCTCTTTCTTGAGCCCCAGCTCGTCCATGCGGGCCTCCAGCATATCCAGGCGCTCCTCGCGCTGGCTGCCGCCGATAATCTCGCCGATGCCGGGGACCAGGCAGTCCGCCGCCGCGACGGTCTTGCCGTCGTCGTTGAGGCGCATATAGAAGGCCTTGATCTCCTTCGGGTAGTCGGTGACGAAGATGGGCTTTTTAAACACTTCCTCGGTCAGATAGCGCTCATGCTCGGTCTGCAGGTCGATGCCCCACTGCACGGGATAATCGAACTTCTTGCCGCTCTTTTGCAGGATCTCCACCGCCTCGGTATAGCTGACACGGCCGAACTCGTTGGAGACCACGTTGTGCAGCCGGTCCAGCAGGCCCTTGTCCACAAAGGAATTGAAGAACTGCATCTCCTGGGGGCAGCGCTCCAGGACGCGGTTGATGATATACTTGACCATCGCCTCAGCGGTGTCCATATAGTCGTACAGGTCGGCGAAGGCCATCTCCGGCTCGATCATCCAGAACTCGGCGGCGTGGCGCTGGGTGTAGGAGACCTCGGCGCGGAAGGTGGGGCCGAAGGTGTACACATCGCCGAAGGCCATGGCAAAGTTTTCGGCGTTGAGCTGACCGGAGACGGTCAGGTTGGTGGGCTTTCCGAAAAAGTCCTGGCTGAAATCGACGCTGCCGTCCTCCTTGCGGGGCGGGTTGTTGGGATCCAGGGTGGTGACACGGAACATCTGTCCGGCGCCCTCGGCGTCGGAGCCGGTGATGATGGGCGTGTGGACATAGACAAAGCCGCGGTCCTGGAAGAATTCATGCACCGCCGCGGCCGCGACGCTGCGCACGCGGAAGGTGGCGGAGAAGAGGTTGGTGCGGGGGCGCAGATGCTGGATCGTGCGCAGAAATTCCACGCTGTGGCGCTTCTTCTGCAGGGGATAATCCGGCGTGGAGACGCCCTCCACGGTGATGGCGTCGGCTTTCAGCTCAAAGGGCTGCTTGGCGTCCGGGGTCAGAACCAGGGTCCCGTGGACGATCAATGCCGCGCCAACGTTCTGATGTGCGATCTCGTCGAAATTGTTGAGGCTGCCCCTCTCAAACACAACCTGCAGAGACTTGAAGCAGCTGCCGTCGTTCAGCTCGATAAAGCCGAAGTTTTTCATGTCGCGCACGGTACGCACCCAGCCGCAAACGGTGAGCTCCTGCCCGCCGAAGCTGTCTGCGTCCGCGTAGATACCAGCGATTTTCTGGCGTTTCATTGGCACTCGTCCTTTCTCGGTGCCCCGAAGGACACGCATATTTCCCGGTTGCCCGGATTTTCCCATTATATACAACAGAGGCTGTTTTTGCAAGAGCAAAAACAGCCTCAAGCTATCGACAAAGTGTCGACAGCTTGAGGCACAAAAATGGGAACTTCCGAAAAAGTTCCCATTTTTGTGTGAATCAAACTCGAGAGGGAATAACCAATCCCCTCTCGAGCTCTCCCCATGCGAGTCCAAGCTTGGCCACATGGGTTTGTCTACAGGCAGAGCAGTTTGGAGAGTTTATCGTTCCTCGCGGAAATAGGCGAGACCCAGGGAGGCGGGGGGCTGGTTCTCCCGCTTGTTGCGCATGGAGGAGAGCACCAGCACGATGATCGTGACCACATAGGGGGCCATCTTGTAGAGCTCCTTGACCGCCAGGTTCATGCCGGAGGGGATGTACATATGCAGGATGTACAGACCGCCGAAGAGGAAGGAGGCCAGCACGCCCACGTTGGGACGCCAGACTGTGAAGATGACCAGCGCGATGGCGAGCCAACCGCGGTCGCCGAAGGCGTCGTTGGTCCAGACACCGGAGGCGTAGTCCATTACATAATACAATCCGCCCAGGCCCGCGATCATGGAGCCGGTGCAGGTGGCGATGTATTTATACTTGGAGACGTTGATGCCGGCGGCGTCGGCCGTGTTCGGGTTCTCACCCACGGCGCGCAGATGCAGACCCACGCGGGTGTGGTTGAGGATGTAGGCGGCCGTCAGCGCGATGATCACGGCGATATAGGCCAGGAAACCGTAGGAGAGCAGGAGCTTCCCGAAGACCCCGGCCTTCTCGGCCGCGGGCAGGGAAGTGCGGAAGGCGTTGCTGGTGGCGGAAAGAATGACGGAGGGCAGGTCGCTGCCGGAGAGCTTGATGAGGGAGCCGCCGAAGAAGTTGCCGAAGCCCACGCCGAAGGTGGTCAGGGCCAGACCGGTGACGTTCTGGTTGGCGCGCAGGGTGACCGTCAAAAAGCAGTAGAGCAGACCCATCAGCAGCGAACCCAGCAGGCAGCAGCCCAGCGGGATCAGGATGGCGGGCAGGGGGGCGAAGTTGGGCGACTGCTCATAGAAGAAGGAGCCGATGACGCCGGAGATCGCGCCCACGTACATGATGCCGGGAATACCCAGGTTCAGGTTGCCGGATTTCTCGGTCAGGGTCTCGCCGGTGCTGCCAAGCAGCAGGGGAATGCCCTGGACGACAGCCCGGGGGATGAAAGAGATAAAATCAAACATCGTCTCAGCCCTCCTTACCGCCGGATTTGCGGAAGTGGATCTCGTAGTTGATGAAGAACTCGCTCCCGATGATGAAGAACAGAATGAGGCCGGTCAGAATATCGCCGAAGGAGCGGTTCAGACCGAATTTGGTGGCGATCTCGCCCGAGCCGCGGCCCAGGAAGACGATCAGAAAGCTGGTGAGGATCATCCAGATGGGGTTGAACTTGGCGAGCCAGGAGACCATGACGGCGGTGAAGCCGCGCCCGTCCACGATGGTGGTGGTCAGGGTGTGGTTGGTGCTGCCCACGAGCAGCAGGCCGGCCAGACCGCAGACGGCGCCGGAGAGGAGCATGGTGCGGATGATGACGCGATCCACCTTGATGCCGACGTAGCGGGCGGTGCGCTCGCTCTCGCCGACGACGGCGATCTCATAGCCGTGCTTGGAGTAGTTGAGGTAGACATACATCGCCAGGCACACGGCCGCGACGATCAGGATGTTCAGCAGATACTTGTAGCTGCCGATCTGGGGAAACCAGCCGAGTTCCGTGTTGGCGTTGATGACGCCGATGGTGCCCGAGCCCTTGGGGGACTCCCAGACCACGCAGTAGTAGGCCACCAGCTGGGTGGCGACGTAGTTCATCATCAGGGTGAAGAGGGTCTCATTGGTGTTCCACTTGGCCTTGAAGAAGGCGGGGATCGCGGCCCAGACGGCGCCGGCCAGTACGCTGGCCACGCACATGCAGGCGATGATGCCCCAGTTGGGCAGCTTCCCGGGCAGCAGGATCATGCAGGCCGCGGCGGCCAGACCGCCGATCAGGGCCTGACCCTCGGCACCCAGGTTCCAGCAGCGCATGCGGAAGGCGGGGGTGACCGCCAGGGAAATGCACAGGAGCATGGAAATGTTCTGCAGCAGCACCCAGATCTTGCGCGGGGAGCCGAAGGAGCCGTTGATGATGGCGCCATAGACCTGGATGGGATTCTGGCCGGTGACCAGGGAGGTGATCAGCCCGCAGGTGACCAGCGCCAGCACCAGCGCCGCGCCGCGGATGGCCCAGGTCTTGTACCAGGGCAGCAATCCGCGCTTGGAGACGTGGATAAGAGGGCTGCGTGTCTTGTTATTCATGGGCGTTTCCTCCCAGCTTCGTCATCATCATGCCCACGTCCCGCTTGTTGGCGCCGCGGCCGGGCACAATGCCGGAGACCTTGCCGCCGCAGAGGACCAGAATGCGGTCGGCCAGCTCCAACAGCACATCCAGATCCTCGCCCACATAGATGACGGCGACGCCGGACTCCTTCTGCTTGTTGATTAGATCGTAGATGGTGTAGGACGAGTTGATATCCAGGCCGCGCACCGCGTAGGCGGTCAGCAGCACGGTGGGCGCCGAGGCGATCTCGCGCCCGACCAGCACCTTCTGCACGTTGCCGCCGGAGAGGCGGCGCACCGGGGTGCTGATGCCGGGGGTCACGACCTCCAGCTCCTGCACCACATCCAGCGCGAGCTGGCGAGGGGTCTTGCGATCGGTGAACACGGAGTGACCCCGGCGGAAGGAGCGGAGCATCATGTTGTCGCTCAGGTCCATATTCGCCACCAGGCCCATGCCCAGGCGGTCCTCCGGCACGAAGGAGAGGGAGACGCCCATCTGCTGGATGGTCAGGGGATCCTTGCCCAGCAGCTGTTCGGCGCGGCCGTCGTCCTCAATATACTCGATGCTGCCTTTTTCCACCGGCTGCAGGCCGGCGATGGACTCCAGCAGCTCCTTCTGGCCGCAGCCGGAGATGCCGGCGATGCCCAGGATCTCCCCGGAGTTGGCGGTGAAGGACACGTCGTCCAGCTTCACGATGCCGTCGATGCTGCGCACGGTCAGATTCTTGACCACGATCCGGGGCTTGGGGTCGACGGGGTCGGGGCGGTCGATGTTCAGGGTGACCGCGTGGCCGACCATCATGTTGGTCATCTCCTGGGCGTTGGTCTTGGCGGTGGGCATATCGCCAATGAACTGCCCGTGACGCAGGATGGCGACGCGGTCAGACAGAGCCTCCACCTCGTGCATCTTGTGGGTGATGATGACGATGGCCTTGTTGTCGTTGCGCATGTTGCGCAGGACGTTGAAGAGCTTGTCGGTCTCCTGGGGGGTCAGAACGGCGGTGGGCTCGTCCAGGATCAGGATGTCCGCGCCGCGGTAGAGGACTTTCACGATCTCCACGGTCTGCTTCTGGGACACGGACATGTCGTAGATCTTCTGGTTGGGATCGACCTCAAAACCGTAGGCCTCGCAGATCTCCCGGATTTTCTCCGAGGCGGCCTTCAGATCCAGCTTGCCGGGCAGGCCCAGGACAATGTTCTCCGCCGCGGTCAGCACGTCGACCAGCTTGAAATGCTGGTGGATCATGCCGATGCCCAGGTCGAAGGCGTCCTTGGGGGAGCGGATCACCACGTCCTTGCCGTCGATGCTGATCTCACCCTCGTCGGGGAAGTAGATGCCAGAGAGCATGTTCATGAGGGTCGTTTTGCCGGAGCCGTTCTCGCCCAGCAGCGCCAGGATCTCGCCCCGGTAGATATCCAGCCAGACCTTGTCGTTGGCCACGGTGGGGCCGAAAGTCTTGGTGATGTTGCGCATCTTGACAGCGGGGATTTTGTTGTCCAAAGCCGTCACACTCCTTTTTTCAAAGAAAAGATGAAGGGACGCCGCGCTCGCGGCAGGTCCCGAATCTGGCAGAAAAAACCAAGAATGCTGTAAAGGGCAGCGCGGCGGCTGATAGTCACTGCGCTGCCCTTTGCAGCATGGAGGGAAGTCCCGGAAGGACCGGGACTTCCCAGAAGCTTAAAAAACTCAGGCGTCGATGTTGGTGATGCCGTCGATGAAGAGATCGAAGTAAGGAGCGCTGCGATACTCGGACTCGTGGAAGTAGCCGTCGGAGATGGCGTTGGTCTCGGGAACGAAGTCGCCCATATCGTCAACGTCAGCCAGGTACTCGTCCAGGGTCTCGCCGTTCACGGTGAAGGTGGCGGTGTCGAAGACCTTCAGGGAGCCGTCAGCCAGAGCGGCCTTGACTTCCTCAAGCTTCTCAACGGTGCCGGCGGCGGCAGCCTGCTCGTTGACCTCGGTCATCAGGACGGAGTCGGTGGCCAGGGTGCCGGTCCAGTCGGCGGGGATGGCTTCACCGTTCATGACGCACTCCATGGCGAACTGCATGTAGGGAGCCCAGTTGATGCGGGAAGCGACGATGAAGGTGTTGGGGCAGGCGTCAGCGGCGGAGCCGTTGTAGAACACGAAGGGGATGTTGTTGGCCTCGCACTCGGTGGGAGCGCCCATGGAGTCGGCATGCTCGGAGAGCAGGACGCAGCCGTTGGAGATGAGCTTGATGGCGCCTTCCTTCTCCAGGGTCGGGTCATACCAGGAGTTGGTGAAGGTCACTTCCATGGTGGCGGCGGGGCAGGCGTAGCGGACGCCCAGGAAGAAGGAGGTGAAGCCGGAGACGACCTCGGCATAGGGGAAAGCACCCACGTAGCCGACCTTGGCCTGATCTTCGGTGATGGCGCCGCTCTCAATCATCTCGTTGAGCTTCAGACCGGCGGCAACACCGCCGAGGAAACGACCCTCATAGATGGAGGCGAACGCGTTGTGGTAGTTGTCAAGACCCACGGTGTGAGCCTGGGTGCCGGTGGCGTGGCAGAACTGAACCTCGGGGAACTCCTTGGCAGCCTGGATCAGGAAAGGCTCGTGGCCGAAGGAATCGGCGAAGATGAAGTTGCAGCCTTCGTCGACCAGCTCGGCGGCGGCGTCGTAGCACTCCTGGCCTTCGGGGATACCGGTCTTGAGCAGATACTCAACACCCAGGGCCTCGCAGGCTTCCTTGGCGGCGTTGATGAAGTTCAGGTCATAGGTGGAGTTCTCGTCGTGCAGGAAAATGAAACCGGCCTTGACGGGAGTCTCGGCGGAAGCGGTGGGACCGACAGCACACAGCGCCACGACCATGACGACAGCGAGCATCATTGCGAGGATCTTCTTCATTGTGTTTCTCCTTATAATAGATTTTGTATATCAGTGCTGGGGAGGAGCCCGAAGGCCCTCCTCAACACACCTAAACCGCTATTGCGGTAAAGGGAAAGGGGAGGCGCGCCGAAGCGCACAAAACAAAAAGGGAGAGCGGATCGAAAATCCCTCTCCAACGAAAAAACAGGTGCCGCCCCACGGAGGAGACGTGCCCTGGAGTTTTTTCCGATAGTCCGGTCATTTACGGTGTCCGGGTAGAGACTTCAAATCCATATCATTTGCTTATATCGAAACGATGTTCAATTGCGGCAGCCGCACTGCCCATTGATGACAATATAGTAACAGTGCAGGAGCCAAAAGTCAAGCGGAAAATTCGTTGATTTCGACATTTTTTGCTTCAAAAAATTGTATAATTTGCATAAGAAAAGCAGGATTTCCCACGGAATGGGAAATCCTGTAAACTTTAGCAGAATTCGATCGTGCCGTCGTCGCCCATGGAGGCGATGCGGGCCAGGGATTCCACGCGCAGACCCTCGGCGCGCAGCTTGTCGCCGCCGCCCTGGAAGGCCTTCTCGATCGCGATGCCGGCGCCGACCACGCTGCCGCCGGCCTGCTCCACCAGCGCTTTGAGTCCCACCAGCGCCGCGCCGGTGGCCAGAAAGTCGTCAATGAGCAGGACGCGGTCGCCCGCATGCAGATACTGCCGGGAGACCACGACGGTGTTGGTGTTGCCGTGGGTAAAGGAGGGGACCTCCACCGAATAGACCTCATGGGAGATGTTTTTGGACTTGCTCTTCTTGGCAAAGACGAGGGGGCAGCCGAAAGCGTGGGCCGCCATAATGGCCATGGCGATGCCGGAGGCCTCGATCGTCAGCACCTTGTTGACCCCTGCGTCGGCAAAGAGACGCTTAAATTCCTGCGCCATCTCATACATGAGCTGGGGGTCGATCTGATGATTCAGAAAGTTGTCCACCTTCAGAATGCCGCCGGGCAGGATCTGCCCGTCCTGGCGAATACGCTGCTCCAAAAGTTCCATGTCTCTCTCCTTAAAGATGCATTTTTTGCCGATTGCGGAAGTCGCAAACAGATATAGTTACTGCCCCGAAGGATATTCAAATTGTTTTTGGCGTAGCTTTGCCACGGCAAAAACACCTTGAGGCGAGCACAGCGAGCCCTCGCGCCGACCAAATGCGGCCATTTACACAGGCCGCATGCGATGAGCGCGAGTATCTGCATCGCCTGTGAAACATTGTTTCACAGGCGATGCACCGAAAAAAGCCCGTCGCGGTAACGACAGGCTTCGATCGGGTAATGTTGGATTACACAGCGCGGGTGACCTTGCCGCTGCGCAGGCAGCGGGTGCAGACGTAGACGTGCTTGGGAGAACCGTCCACGATGGCCTTGACGCGCTTCACGTTCGGCTTCCAGGTACGGTTGGAACGACGGTGAGAATGGCTGACCTTGATGCCGAAGGCCACATCCTTGTCGCAGAACTGGCACTTTGCCATAGCTTGAAGCACCTCCTTGCTCGTGAGTCTTGGGATTTGCTGAATAGACAGCTCATATATAATAGCAGAGGGGAAAGTGAATTGCAAGCTTTTTTTGCAGCTTTGTCAAACAAAATTGAAAAACCGGGAAGAGGGAAATTTAACGCCCGGCTGCGTGTAAAAATGCTTGCGAAAGCACCGGAAAAACGTTATTATAAAGAAAGAAGTTTTTTCATACGAAAGAGAGGATCACGCTATGATCAGCAAATATACCGTGAAGCTGAAAAAGATCGTGGAGGAGCATGGACTGCAGATCCTGCACGCCTCCAAAAACTATGACACCGCGCTGCTGACCACGGCGGACGTGAACCGTCCCGCCCTGCAGCTGACCGGGTTCTATAACTACTTTGACCCCAAGCGCCTGCAGATCATCGGCAACGTGGAGAGCACCTACCTCAACACCCTCAGCCACGAGGAACGGCTCAAGACCTACGACCGCTTCATGGCCTACGATATCGCCGGCCTGGTTCTCTGCCACGGGGTGAAGCCATCGCCCGAATGCCTGGCGATGGCGGAGAAATACGACCGCAACCTCTTCTATACCGCCGAGGACACCTCGGACTTTCAGGCCGCGGTCATCCTGTCCCTGCACAACTACCTGGCCCCGCGCCTGACCACCCACGGCGTACTGGTGGAGATCTACGGCGAGGGCGTGCTCCTCACCGGCGACAGCGGCATCGGCAAGAGCGAGACGGCCCTGGAGCTCATCAAGCGCGGCCACCGTCTGGTGGCGGACGACGCGGTGGAGATCAAGCTCATCGGCAAGGACACCCTGGTGGGCAGCGCCCCGGAGATCATCCGCTATTATATGGAGCTGCGCGGCATCGGCGTCATCAACGTCCGGCACATCTACGGCGTGGGCGCCATCAAGCCCGAGTCGGGCATCGACGTGGTGGTGCACATGGAGCACTGGGTCCAGGGCAAGGCCTACGACCGCCTGGGCCTGGAGAGCGAGACGGAGACCATCCTGGGCGTGAAGCTGCCCAAGGTCACCATCCCGGTGACGCCCGGGCGCAACCTGGCTGTGATCCTGGAGCTGGCGGCGATGAACAACCGCCAGAAGAAGATGGGCTTCAACGCGGCCGAGATGCTGGCCGCCGAGCACGACATGCTGGTGGACAGCGGAA
>CACYOR010000030.1 GCA_902775985.1 Oscillospiraceae bacterium | reverse complement strand
AAGAGGCTGTAGCGAAACAGCCCGAAAAGAACAAGAAGTCGAGACGGCCCAAAAGGGTAGCCTCGGCTTCTTGTTTGTGGTAAAATAAGTTTGTGAAAAATAGATTACCGCAAAAGAATTATGGCACATGCGAGCGGAATGTGCAACTGTTAATTGACGAAAGTTTTGCAGAAAAGGTAATCTCAGCAGATGACAGCGTACGGCTCTTAGATCGAATTGTAGAGGAGATGGATTTAAGCAAGCTGTTAAGAGCATATGACGTACGGGGTCGGAAGCCTGCAACAGAACCGTCAACCATGTTGAAAGTAGTGGCGTATGCAAACATGGAAGGCATCTACAGTTCCAGACGAATACGGACAGCGTGCCAGCGAGATATCAACTTCATCTGGCTGCTGAATGGAGCACCCGCGCCGAGTTATCACGAGATCGCAAGGTTCAGAAGCCAGCGGTTGCCGCAGTGTGCAGAAGAACTGTTTTTCCAGTTGGCAGAGAAACTGGCAGATTACGGAGAAATCAAATTCGAGCACCTGTTTGTAGATGGAACAAAGATTGAAGCGAATGCCAACAAATACAGTTTTGTGTGGAAGAAGAGCACAACGAAATACGAAGCACGGAACAACAAGAAACTTGAAGCAGCAACAGAAACACTGTCAGCAAAACATGGCATTCTCTGTACAGAAGCAGAGAAACTGCTGGAAGACCTTCTTAAAAAAGTAACAGAGCCTTTTGTCTACGGTAGAGGGCACCGGAAAAGCGAACTGCAGAGAGATATAGAACTGCTGCAGGGTCTTCTGGAAAAGCGGAAGAAATACAGCAGATATCAGGAGACTTTCAAGGGTCGAAACAGCTTTTCCAAAACAGATCCAGACGCAACATTCATGCATATGAAAGAAGACCATATGCGGAATGCGCAGTTGAAACCCGGGTATAACATTCAGTTTGGCGTAGAGGGAGAGTATATCACGGGAGTCAGCGTATCCTCTGAGCGCAGCGACCAGCTTACTCTTATTCCCTTTATGGAGAATCTTCGCAGTCATGGGATTGAATATAAGGATGTTACCGCGGATGCCGGCTATGAAAGCGAAGAGACCTACAGCTATTTTGAGAGCATCCCAACAGAGTGCTATATCAAACCGCAGAATTATGAGCGCAGCAAAACAAAGAAATTCAAAAGTAATATGGCGCTCAGAGAGAACATGGCATATGATCCGGAGCTGGATGAATACACCTGTCAGGCAGGAAAAAAGATTCGGGCAAAGTATGTTGGAAAACAGAAAACCAAAAGTGGATATGAACGCGAGGTCACCTATTACGAATGCGATGACTGCAGCCAATGTCAATTCAAGAAACGGTGCACCAGGGCGAAAGGGAACCGTAAGCTGCAAGTCTCTAAAAGATTCATTGCTCAGAGATCTGCATCATTGGAACGAATTACCAGTCCGAAGGGTATTCAGTTAAGAATGAATCGGTCAATCCAGTCCGAGGGAGCATTCGGAGTCGTCAAGCAAAACTATGGATTTCGACAGTTTCTGCTCCGAGGGAGAAAAAAGGTAACCACAGAGATTCTGCTGTTAGCTATGGCTTACAATATAAACAAACTGCATGCCAAAATACAAAATGACCGTACGGGAATGCAGTTGTTTGTAAAAGATTCGGCTTAGATTCTGCAAAATCGAATAGTTGACTGTTCAGGGGCAGGCCTGAATATAGCGTGCTCTGGGTAAAGTTGCGGTAGTTTTCGCTGAGAATGCGAATTCTACTGCTATTTTTGTGTATTTGGCCGTAGAAATGGAGCTGCGAAAATTTTCCATTTTGCTACAGCTCCTTATCTTTTGTCAAAAAAATGATTTTCCCTATAGCGCTTGACAGAAAACCATGGTATACTTAGCGTGGTTTGATGTGGTCCGCGGGCAGCGGCTTTGCCCGTCTTTCCCGCGGCTTTCGGCACGCCGCGGCGCGCCGCATAAACGGCAAGTGCATCATTCATACGAAACACGAGGAGGAACCTGCACGTGCAAAAAGTAAACTTTACCGAGACCATTCTGCGCGACGCCAACCAGTCCCTGGTGGCCACGCGTCTGAGCTTCGACCAGTTTGAGCCGATCCTGTCCACCATCGATCAGGCCGGCTTCTACTCGGTGGAATGCTGGGGCGGCGCAACCTTTGACGTCTGCCTGCGCTTCCTGAACGAGGATCCCTGGGAGCGGCTGCGGAAGATCCGCGCCGCCATGCCCAACACCAAGCTGCAGATGCTGCTGCGCGGCCAGAACATCCTGGGCTACAAGCACTACAGCGACGACGTGGTGCGCCGCTTCGTGCGCGCCGCCGTGCGCAACGGCATCGACATCGTCCGCATTTTTGACGCCCTCAACGACACGGACAACCTGAAGGTCGCCATCGAGGAGACGGTCAAATCCGGGGCCGAGGCTTCCGGCGCCATCTCCTACACCACGAGCCCTGTCCACACCCTGGACAAGTACGTGGAAATGGTCAAAGAGCTCAAGCAGATGGGCGTCAGCTCCATCTGCATCAAGGACATGGCCGGCATCCTCTCTCCGAAGAACGCCTATGACCTGGTCGCCGCCATCAAGGACGCGGTGGATCTGCCCGTCGTGGTCCACACCCACAGCACCACCGGCCTGGCCTTTATGACCTATCTGAAGGCGGTCGAGGCCGGTGCCGACGTGATCGACACCGCCATCTCCCCCTTCTCCGGCGGCACCTCCCAGCCCGCCACCGAGACTTTGAACTACACCTTCAAGGAGCTGGGCTATGAGACCGGTCTGAACGAGGACGCGCTGGTGAAGATGGCCTCCTTCTTTAAGCCCATCCGGGCGGACTTCCTGGCCGATGGGACCCTCAATCCCATCTCCATGGCCACCGATACCCAGTGCCTGACCTATCAGATCCCCGGCGGCATGCTCTCCAACCTCCTCAGCCAGCTCAAGATGCTCGGCGCCCTGGACAAGTATGACGAGGCCCTGCTGGAGACCCCGCGGGTCCGCGCCGACATGGGCTATCCCCCGCTGGTCACCCCGACCAGCCAGCTGGTCGGCACCCAGGCCGTGCAGAACGTGCTCTCCGGCGAGCGCTACAAGAACGTGGGCGCGGAGATGAAGGCTTACTGCCGCGGCGAATACGGCAAGACCCCGGCCCCCATTAACCCCGAGGTGCGCGCCAAGATCCTCAAGGGGGAGGAGCCGATTCAGGGCCGCTACGCCGACACCCTGCCGACGGACGTCTTTGAGAAGGCGCAGGCCGAGCTGGGCGACACCGCCCGCTGCGAGGAGGACGTGCTCAGCTATATCGCCTTCCCGCCGGTGGCTGAGAAGTTCTTCGCCGAGCGCAAGGCCCAGGAGGAGAAGCTCTGCCGCTACAGCATCGAAGCCGTGGAGGACTAAGCCATGAGTTTTCTTGACGCCTGTTTATACTCCCTCACCGGCATGCTGGTGGTCTTCTTCGCCCTGGTGCTGCTCATGTGCATCATCAAAATCATGACCGCCATCGGCGACCGGGCCGAGAAGAAGGCCGCTCCGGTCCCCGCCGCGCCGAGTTCCGGCATTGCCGCACCGGACACCCGGGCCGCCGTCCAGTCCCTGAGCATGACCGCGCCCCTGGCCCCCGGCACCGCCGGCGAGGTCAAGCTCTACGATACCGATCCCCGCACCGCCGCCATGCTGATGGCCATCGTGGCGGACGAGCTGAAGCTGCCGCTCAACGAGCTGCGCTTCCTGTCCATCAAAGAGATCAAGGAGGACAAGTGAGATGAAATATAAAATCACGCTGAAGGGCCGCACCTATGAGGTCGTGGTCGAGCATGGCGAGGCCATGGTTCTCGCGGAGTATGAGGCCCAGGCCCCGGTTCCGCCCGCTGCGGCTGCCGCTCCTGCCGCCCCCGCTGCCGCTCCTGCCGCCCCCGCTGCCGCTCCGGCCCCGGCTCCCGCCGCCGTCAGCGCCGGCACCAAGGTGGATTCCCCCCTGCCCGGCAATGTCCTGAACGTGAAGGTCTCTGTGGGGCAGGCCGTCAAGGAAGGCGACGTGCTGGTCATCATCGAGGCTATGAAGATGGAGAACGAGATCGCCGCCCCCTGCGACGGCGTCGTCAAGCAGATCGTGGCCGACAAGGGCGCGGTCGTCGCCACCGGCGACACCCTGCTGGTGATCTGAGGAGCTGCCGATGAGTATTCTGGAAACACTGGGCCGGCTGGGTCAGACCTCCGGCTTTTACATGCTGGCCTTCAACTGGCGGCAGCTGGTGATGATCGTCATCGCCTGCGTGCTGCTGTATCTGGGCCTGGTCAAGAAATTCGAACCGCTGCTGCTCGTCGGTATCGCCTTCGGCATGCTGCTGACGAACCTGCCCGGCTCCGAGATGTATCACCCGGAGCTCTGGGACGCCTACATCGCCGGTAACCTCCGCCTGACCGACATCATCCATGACGGCGGCCTGCTGGATATTCTCTACATCGGCGTCAAATCCGGGCTCTATCCCTCCCTGATCTTCATGGGCGTGGGCGCGATGACGGACTTCGGTCCCCTGCTTGCCAATCCCAAGTCCCTGCTGCTGGGCGCCGCGGCGCAGCTCGGCATTTTCGCCGCCTTCCTGATGGCCATCGGCATCTTCGGCTTTGCCCCGAATGTGGCCGCCTCCATCGGCATCATCGGCGGCGCGGACGGCCCCACGGCCATCTGGCTGACCTCCAAGCTGGCGCCGGATTATCTGGCCCCCATCGCCATCGCGGCCTACTCCTATATGGCGCTGATCCCGCTGATCCAGCCGCCGGTGATGAAGCTTCTCACCACCGAGGAGGAGCGCAAGATCAAGATGGAGCAGCTGCGCCCCGTCTCAAAAAAGCAGAAGATCCTCTTCCCCATCGTGGTCACCATCTTCGTCTGCCTGCTGCTGCCCTCTGTGGCACCGCTGCTGGGCTGCCTGATGCTGGGTAACCTGTTTAAAGAGAGCGGCCTCACCGACCGTCTGAGCGACACGGCGCAGAACGCCCTCATGAACATCGTGACGATCTTCCTGTCCACCTCCGTGGGCGCCACCGCCGTGGCCGACCGCTTCCTGAGTCCGCGTACCCTGTTCATCATCGTGCTGGGCCTGATCGCCTTCGAATTTGCCACCGTGGGCGGTCTGCTGCTGGGCAAGCTGATGTGCAAGCTCTCCGGCGGCAAGATCAATCCCCTGATCGGCTCGGCCGGTGTCTCCGCCGTTCCGATGGCGGCCCGCGTGAGCCAGACCGTCGGCGCGAAGGCCAACCCCTCCAACTTCCTGCTGATGCACGCCATGGGCCCCAACGTGGCCGGCGTTATTGGCTCCGCCGTGGCGGCGGGCTTCCTGCTGGCGGTATTTGGAGGCTAAAGCAGCAAGGTCAATGCATCGTTTCGACCCCTGTAGGCGCCCGACAGCACAAAAAGCATAACGCATATCAAAAGTGCGGTGAATTCGTAACATCTGCGAATTCGCCGCACTCTTTATTGAAACTATTATTCAACACTGCCGGGAGGGCACAAGGCCCTCCCCTACGGCTTTCAACCGTCCTTTGCGACATTTCCAAGCATTATTTCCGCTCCTCTACGCGGATCGTGAGCACCGTCATGTCATCGCTGGCGCCGTAGCGCTCCTCCGCCTCCCGCAGGACGCTGCGGGCTAGGGCCTTCATGTCCGTCTGCTCCATGCCCAGCAGCTCCCGGATCCAGGCGTCGTCCTCCTCATCGGCCAGCACGCCGTCCGAGGCCACCACGGCCAGACTGCCGGGCTTGAGGCGCATGCGCACGATATCCGGGGCGCTTCCCTCGGCCGTGGAGAGACCGGCCGCCAGGCTCTCCCCCTTGATGCGCTTGATGTGCTTGCCGCTTTTCACAAAGGAGGGCGCCGCGCCGTACTTATAAAAGCAGGTCTCCCCGCTGAACAGATCCACGCACATCAGATCCACCGTGGCGTAGCCCCAGCTGTCCCCGCCGCGCAGGAGCAGGACGGAGTTGAGGATCTTCATCGCCGCTGCGGGGTCCACCCCCGAACGGAGAAACTTCTCCAGGATGGCCACGGTCTGGGCGCTGTCCTCCGCGGCCTCGGCGCCGGTGCCCATTCCATCGGAGAGCAGCACACAGAGCACCCCCGCGTCGGTCTTGAAATAGCTGCCCTTATCGCCGCTCACGTTCTCGCCCCGCTTCTTGAGCGCCGCGATCCCCACCGAGACGGCCAGCGGCTCCGCCTCCAGCAGCACCAGGCGGGAGTTGCCCTCCCGCAGCGCCTCCGGCTGGCAGAGGCGCACACCCACGATCTGACTGAGCTTCTCCAGATAGTCCGGCTCCCGCAGCAGGGGGTCCAGGCGTCCGCTCTCCACGACCACGCGAGTGCGCCCGCTGCCGTCCCGGTAGACGGCCGTCTCCGCGTCGATCTCCAAACTGCGCAGATAGCGCCCCAGGCGCTGCTCGGCCAGGGGATCGGCGCCGTTGACGCTGCCCAGCTCGTCCGCCACGCCGCCCAGGATCCGGGCCATCTCCCGGTACTGATCCCAGGCCACGCTGCGATTCTCTTTCAGGCGCTGGCGCAGCTGCCGCCGGTAGCTCATGCCCCGCAGTTCCCCGTTGACCGCCGTCACAAAGGCGGGCAGGCCCGTACAGCGCTCCCGAAAATGGCCGGGCAGATCAGCGAGCTCCAGACTGCCCTTTCCGATCATGGCCCGGGTCGCGTCGTTCATGGCCGCAAGGGTGTCCATATACTCGGCGTTCCAGCAGCGGTTCTTGTTCTTGCAGCTGACGCAGACCTGATCCGCCGCCCGGTCGAAGACCCGGGCCACGTTCTCGTCGTTGGCCGGGCTCTCCACACTGCGCCGTACGGTCTCAAAGAGCTCATCGTAGGCCTCGCTCAGGTTTTTGACCCGTCGGGCCGCGTAGTGCCGCAGGCTCAGCTCGCCGCTGCCCTTTTCCACCGGCTGCAGCAGCAATCCCAGCTGGCCGATCCAGCCCAGCGGCAGCAGCAGGAAGATCACCGAAGCGCAGAAGTTCTCAAACAGGGCGCTGATATAGATCTCCGTATTCCAGGCGCAGACCACCGCGAGAGCCCCGGAGAGAAGAAAGGCGAGCAGGAACATCAGCTTTCCGTGCCGCCCGAACACCCCGGACAGTAATCCGGAGAAGGCATAAGCCATGGTATAGAAAGGCGCCCCCAGCGTCGTCACGTCCATGGCCAGGCCTAGCACCGTCCCCACCGCGGAGCCGGTGAGCATACCGGCCTTCATGGCCGAGCTCATCACCAGCAGCAGCGCCGCGACCCGCCCCAGCGAGACCGTATGGAACAGCACCAGGCGGCTGAGCGCGATGAGCACGCAGGCTGTCAGGATCATACGGGAGACGCTGTGCCGCAGCTCCGCCGCCTCGGTCGCCCGCAGGCCGCCGGAGAGAGCCTCCCGGAAAAAGAAGCTGCCGGCGAAGGCCAGGGCCGTCTCAAGGAAGACCTGCGCCGGCATGGGCACCGCCGTCTCCACCAGGCGGAAGCTGCCCAGAAAGCCGGTCAGCGCCATCACCGCCGCCGAGGCCGAGGGCATGAAGAAGGCCGTACGGTAGACGCTCAGCTCGTGGAAGAGGAAGCCGATGGTATAGACCATCACCGCCGCCGCCACATAGCGGATCCCCCACTCCAGCCCGCCGCCGGCCAGATAGCCCAGGGAGGCGCCGATCAGCGCGCAGACCCCCGAGAGCCCCGAACCGGCACAGGCCACGAAGGCCATGCCGAAGGGGGCGCCATCCTCCAGCACCCGCGCCAGGGCCAGCAGAAAGCCCATCAGCGCATAGAACACACAGCGCCCCACGATCCAGAAGCGCCGGTCCACCGCTTTTCCCCCCACTGCCGGTGCCCGCGCCGACAGTTTTCCCGCGTTCTCCATTGCCATGTCATCCGTCCTCCCAAACGTTTCAAGGTGGCACCATTATAGTGTCGTGCGCTTCAAGAAGGCGGTCACTTGGCGCTGTAAAAAGCGGGGACTTTGCCAAGGGAAAGGCGGGAAAATGGGCCCGGCCCAAAGTGCTCGAAACAGCGGCGCGGAATCCCCCGAAGCGGCGATTTTCCTTGTCAGCGGGCGGCCTTTGTGCTAAACTGAGCAATAGTGTTGTAACATAGGGAGGTGGCCCTGTTGGAGGAAAACGAGAACCTGGAAGCCCTCGACTATGAATCCATTCAGGAAAAGCGCAGCGATGAGCTGATGGAGCTGCTGGACAGCCGAAACGTGAAGGAGCTGCAGCGGCGCATGGAGGACATGAACGAATACGACTTGGCCCAGTTCCTCACGGAGCTGGAGGACAACCGCATGCCCATGGTCTTCCGTCTGCTCTCCAAGGACACGGCGGCTGACGTTTTTGCCAACTTTGAAGCGCCCGAGCAGGAGCGCATCATCAACGCCATCACGGACTCGGAGCTGGCCGGCATCGTGGAAGATCTGTACGTGGACGACGCGGTGGACATGCTGGAAGAGCTGCCCGCCAACGTGGTCAAGCGCGTCATGCGCGCCGCCACGCCCCAGACCCGCAGCCTGATCAACCAATACATGCATTTCCCCGAGAACTCCGCCGGGTCGATCATGACCTCGGAGTACGTGGATCTGAAAAAATACATGTCCGTCAAGGACTCCATCGCCCGCATCCGCCGCATCGGTGAGGACAAGGAGACCATCTACGTCTGCTTTGTCATCTCCTCCACCCGGCAGTTGGAGGGCATCGTTACCGTCAAGGATCTGCTGTTAAGCGACGACGACACGGTGATCGAGGACCTGATGGACCGCAACGTCATCTTCGCCACCACCACCGAGGACCAGGAGAGCGTGTCCGAGAAGTTCTCCGATTACGACCTGATGGCCATGCCCGTGGTGGATACCGAGGGCCGACTCGTCGGCATCGTGACGGTCGACGACGTCATCGACGTCATGGAACAGGAGACCACGGAGGACTTCGAACTCATGGCCGCCATGACGCCTTCGGACAAGCCCTACGCCCGCACCGGCATCCTGGAGATCTACCGCAACCGCATCCCCTGGCTGCTGTTTCTGATGCTCTCGGCCACCTTTACCAGCATGATCCTGACCCATTTTGAGGACATGCTGGCCGTCTGCGCGGCGCTGGTGGCCTTCATCCCCATGCTGATGGGCACCGGCGGCAACTCCGGCGCCCAGGCCAGCACCGCCGTCATCCGAAGCCTCTCCCTGGGTGACACCGAGCCGAAGGACGCGCTGAGCGTCATCTGGAAGGAATTGCGGGTCGCGGCCCTCTGCGGCCTGACCCTGGGCGCGGTAAACTTCGTCAAGATGCTGCTGCTGGACGGCATGGTGCTGGGCAACGACGGCGTCACCGTGGCCGTGGCCGCGACGGTTTCTCTCTCCATCGTGTTCATCGTGCTCTTTGCCAAGGTGGTCGGCAGTCTTCTGCCCATCGCGGCGGAGAAGATCGGCGTGGACCCGGCCGTCATGGCCAACCCCCTCATCTCCACCCTGACCGACGCCGTCTCCCTGCTGATCTATATCTACATCGCCCGTCTGATCCTGCATATATAGTTCTCCGTCTTAGGATGTGATTTCTTGGATTTTTCCATTCTTATCAACAAAATGATCGTCTTTGTGGTGCTGATGCTGGTGGGCTATGTCCTCGCCAAGCGCGGCACCCTCTCCCCCGCCTTCACCCGGACGGCGAGCTGGCTCACTATTAACGTGTTCATGTGCGCCACCATCGTCAACTCCGGCCTCTCGGCCAATCTGACGCTGACGGCCGGTGAGTTTGGCAAGCTTGTGCTGGTCGTCTTTGTGATGCAGCTGATCGGCTATCTCATCGCCGCACTGCTGACGCGCCTCACGCCCCTGGGCCGGGACCGCGGGCCGGAGTTTGAACTGCTGATGTCCATGGGCAACAGCATGTTCATCGCCCTGCCCATCGTGGACGCTCTCTTTGGTCCGGTGGCCGTGTTCTATGTGTCCCTCAGCTGCATTCCCTTCAATGTGCTGCTCTACACCTATGGGGTACTGCGGCTCAAAAGCGGCCAGCGCGACCGGAGCCTGCACCCGAAGGACATCATCTCTCCTCCGCTGATCGCGACGCTCATCTCCCTGCTGCTGATCGTCTTTCAGCCGCCCATGCCCACCGCTATCCGCAGCGTGATCTCCTCCATGAACGGGGCGACGATGCCCCTCTCCATGGTCGTGATCGGCGCCTCCCTGGGCGGTGTGAGCCTGCTGGACGCCTTTAAAAACGGAAAGCTCTATCTGGCCAGCGCCGTGCGTCTGCTGCTGATCCCGGTGCTGACCTGGCTGATCTGTCGCTTTCTCACCGCCGATCCTGTGCTGCTGCTGACGATGGTGATTGTGGCGGCCTGCCCCAGTGCCGTGGTGGTCACGGTGCTGTGCGTCCAGTACGGCCGGGACTCGGTCTATACCGCCGAGGGCACGCTGCAGAACACGGTCTTCTCCATGCTGACGATCCCGATGATCGTCTGGCTGTTGGGCCGCTGAGGAGGATCGCCTATGCATATTCCAAGCTCCGCAAGCCAGGCCGTCGCCCTTCTCCCCTTTGAGGAGGCCCTCGCTCTCTCCGGGCGCTCGGGGGACTATGACGCGGAGAAATGGCTCTATGTGCCGGATTTCTACACCGAATACCGTTACATTCTGGGCACCCGGGGACGCAATCCCCTGATCTGCATCGGCATCAATCCCTCCACCGCCGCCCCGGACGATCTGGACAACACGCTCAAGTCTGTCGCCCGCATCGCCGCGGGAAACGCTTATGACAGCTGGATCATGTTCAACGTCTATGCCCAGCGGGCCACCCGCCCGGACGACATGGACAGAGAGCTGAACGAAGATCTCCACCGGGAGAACATGAAGGCCTTCGCCTACATTCTCTCCCATGTGGCCGAAAACGGTCATGCCCCGGCCATCTGGGCGGCCTGGGGCACGATTCTGGAAAAGCGGCCCTATCTCCCCCTCTGCGTGCGGGAGATGGTGCGCCTGGGCCAGGAATACGGCGGGCAGTGGCTCTGCGCCGGGAAGTGCTCCCACAAGGGGCACCCCCACCACCCGTTGTATCTGCGCAGGGATGAAAGGGTTCGTCCTTTTGACATTGAGGGGTATCTGAACAGCCTATGAGTGAACAGACGATGCATCTGGCCGTGCTGCAGCTGCGGACCGAGACCGATTACGAGGCCACCATGGACAAGGCCCACCGTATGCTGCTGGCGGCGGCCAGAAAAGGGGCCGAGGTCGCCGTATTGCCGGAGATGTTCTCCTGCCCCTACGACCGGGCCTATTTCAAGACCTTTGCCCAGCGCGGGCATGAGGAGACCGTGTCCGCCCTCTCCGCCTGGGCCAAGGAGACGGGTCTGCTGCTGATCGGCGGCTCCGTGCCCGAGTGTGAGGACGGGAAACTCTACAATACCTGCTTTGTCTTCGATGAAGAGGGAAAGCAGATCGCGAAGCACCGGAAGGTGCATCTCTTTGACGTGGATCTGCCCGGGATGCGCTTTCACGAATCCCACACCTTCACGCCCGGAGACGCTGTTACCACCTTTGAGACCCGCTTCGGCACCCTGGGTGCGGCGATCTGTTTCGACCTGCGCTTTCCGGAGCTCTTCCGCTCCATGGCGGTGCGGGGCGCAAAAGTGATCTTTCTGCCCGCCCAGTTCAACATGACCACCGGCCCCGCCCACTGGGAGATGAGCCTGCGCAGCCGCGCGGTGGACAACGAGCTCTTTCTGGTGGCCGCCGCAGCCGCCCGTTACGAGGGTTTCAGCTACGAATGCTGGGGCCACTCCACCGTGGTAGACCCCTACGGCAGCGTGATCGCGACCTGCGATGAAACCGAGCAGATCCTCTACGCCGCGCTGGACCTGAATCGGATCGACGAGGTGCGGCAGCAGCTGCCCACCTTCCTGCATCTCCGGCGTGACGTCTACGGGGTGACGGAATGATCCGGGAGGAGATCACGGCCTATGTGCCCTGGAACGAGCAGGAGGAGAAGGACAAGGCGCTGATCCTCCGCTTCCTTGACCGGAATCCCGACGCTTTTTACCGGGAGAACGCTCTGGCCCATATGACGGCTTCCGCCTGGGTGGTGAATCCCGCGCGGAACAAGGTGCTGATGGTCTATCACAAGCTCTATAACTCCTGGTCCTGGACCGGGGGCCACGCCGACGGCGAGAGAGATTTGCTGGCCGTGGCGCTGCGGGAAGTGCGGGAGGAGACGGGCGTTTGTCATCTGCGTCCCCTGAGCGAGGAGATATTCTCTCTTGAGGTGCTGACCGTGGACGGCCATGAAAAGCGGAACGAATACGTCTCCAGCCACCTGCATTTGAATGTGACCTACCTGATTGAGGCCGATGAGCGCGACACCCTGCAGATCTGTGAGGCGGAGAACAGCGGCGTACGCTGGTTTACGCCCGAGGGGGCCCTCGCCGCCTCCACGGAGCCCTGGTTCGTAAAACGCATCTACGGCAAGCTGGTGGAGAAAATGAAACACTTTTTTGCTTAATTCTTGTTTTCTTCCAGACGGCATTGAATAAGGCAGGTGAGGTGGCTGCAGCCTACGGCATGTCATTGCGAACCAGTGTCGCAACACTGGTGTGGCAATCCGTATTCTCTGCTGTTTAGGATAAGCCTCTGCTCATCCGAAGGGCCTCCGGCGGGCGGATTGCCACGTCGCTGCGCTCCTCGCAATGACAAATACTGACTCTATTATGCAAAACGGAGTGAACCGATCGGTTCACTCCGTTTTTTGTCTTTTGCTTTATTCGTCTTTCGGCGCCTGCGGCGGCTCCGTCGCGGGAGTTTCTGCCTCGGCGGGCGTCTCGGGTGCCGGCTCCTCCGCGGCTTTCGCCTCCTCGGCGGGAGCGGCCTCGCTGGCCTCCTTCGCCTCCTCGGCATAGCCGTCGATCATGGAGATCTTGCGGGCCGGGCGCTCGATGGTGCTGTCGTTGCGGGCCTGGCGGGCCAGCTTCGGATCCTCCGCCGGGAACTCCCCGGTCTCGAAGAAGTGGTCAAAGGCCTCCTTCTCAATGGTCTCGTTGGCCAGCAGGTACTCCGCCAGGGCGCTCAGCTGCTCGGCATGCTCGGTCAGGATCGCCTCGCAGCGCTGAGCGGCCTCGTCGAAGATCTTCTTGACCTCCTCGTCGATCATGCCGGCGGTCTCCTCGGAATAGCTCTTGGTCTGGCCGAAGTCCCGGCCGATGAAGATGCTGTGGCCGGAGCTGTCATAGGAGATGGGGCCGAGCCGGTCGCTCATGCCGTATTTCATCACCATGTCGCGGGCCAGGGAGCTGGCGTGCTGGATATCGCCGGAAGCGCCGGTGGAGATATCCTCCAGGAAGAGCTTCTCGGCCGTACGGCCGCCCAGGGCGACCACGATGTTCTCGAACATCTCCTGACGGGAGGTGAAGTTTTCCAGATCCTCCTGGGGGCGGAAGAGCGTAAAGCCGCCCGCCGCGCCGCGGGGGATGATGGTGATATAGTGGACGGGATCCACATGCTCGCAGTAGCGGGCCGCCACGGCATGGCCGGATTCGTGATAGGCGGTGAGGCGGCGGGCCCGATCGCTCATCTTGCGGCTCTTCTTCTCCGGGCCCATCTGGACCTTGAGGATGGCCTCGTCGATATCCTCCTGGTTGATGAAGCGGTGCTTGCGGCGCACGGCCAGCAGTGCGGCCTCGTTCATCAGGTTCTCCAGATCGGCGCCGGCAAAGCCCGGGGTACCCTTGGCGATAGACAGCAGGTCCACATCCTCGGCCAGATGCTTGTCGCGGGAATGGATCTTCAAAATGGCCTCGCGGCCCTTGATATCGGGCAGGCCCACGTAGATCTGACGGTCGAAGCGGCCCGGACGCAGCAGCGCGTTATCCAGGATATCGGCCCGGTTCGTGGCCGCCATGACGATGACGCCCTCGTTGTTGCCGAAGCCGTCCATCTCCACCAGCAGCTGGTTCAGGGTCTGCTCGCGCTCGTCATGTCCGCCGCCCAGGCCGGAGCCTCTCTGACGGCCGACGGCGTCGATCTCATCGATGAAGATGATGGATGGTGCCACTTTCTTGGCCTGGTCGAACAAATCGCGCACACGCCCGGCGCCGACGCCCACATACAGCTCCACAAAGTCGGAGCCGGAGATGGACAGGAACTGGACGTTGGCCTCGCCGGCCACGGCCTTGGCCAGCAGGGTCTTGCCGGTGCCCGGAGGCCCGACCAGCAGCACGCCCTTGGGGATGCGGGCGCCCATGGCGGTATAGGCCTTGGGATCCTTCAGGAAGTCGACGATCTCCGCCAGTTCTTCCTTTTCCTCGTCGCAGCCGGCCACGTCGTTGAAGGTCTTTTTGTTCTTCTCGTCGCTGCCGTTGCGGGTGCGGGCCTTGGAGAAGCGGGCCACGCCGCCGGCTCCGCCGCCGCCCATGCGGTTCATCATCACATACCACAGCACCAGCGCGCCGCCCATCAGCAGCACGTAGGGCAGGATGCTGGCCCACCAGGGGATGACCACCCCGGTCTCATAGTCGTAACTCTCCAGGATGCCCTCGGCGTACTGCTTCTCGATGATCTCGTGGAAATCCTCATAGAAGACGGAGAAGCTGTACAGATCATAGCTCATCTGCTCTGTGGGCATGGCCGGATCCCCGGTGCGCACCTCCAGGATCACGCGGTTGGCGGAGCTGCCCGGGCGGTACACAAAGGACTGCACCTTTTCCTGCTGAAAGAGATCCACCAGCTCGGAGTAGCTTTCAATCTGATCCGGCTCCGTGTCCCTGGTCATGGTGAAGATCACAGCCACCATGATGACCAGCAGAAGGACATAAAAGCCAAGGTCGCGGGCGCGATTGCGGTTGGGTTTCAAATACGTGTCACTTCCTCTTGTTGTCTGTCGCTTATTCGTACACTTCGGGCTTCAGGATACCGATGTACGGAAGATTTCGGTAATTCTCGTTGTAATCCAGGCCGTAGCCAACCACAAAGGCGTCGGGCACCTCGAAGCAGGAGTAATCGGCATAGATGTCCGCCTTGCGTCGGGCGGGCTTATCCATCAGCGTCGCCACCCGGATGGAGGCCGGCCGGCGCACGGAGAGGTAGTTTTTCAGGTAGTTGAGCGTGACGCCGGAGTCGAGAATGTCCTCCACCAGAATGAGGTGGCGGCCCTCGATGTCCTCGTTCAGGTCCTTGTTGATCTTCACGGCGCCGGTGGAGGTGGTGCCCCGGTAGGAGGACACCGACATGAAGTCCATGGTGCAGTTGACGGTCACATGGCGCATCAGGTCGGCCATGAAAATAAAGCAGCCCTTCAGCACACCCACAAAAATGGGGTTCTTGTCCGCATAGTCCCGGCTGATCTGACGGCCGATCTCGGCCACATGGCGCTCGATCTCCTCCTCGGAGATCAGGACTTCCTGAATATCTTGTTCCATTTTCTATCCTCTTATTTATTTGGTTGATTCAAAGGTATTCTTCCAACTCACGCGCAGGACCCGGTCCCCCGGCCGCGGGCGCACGCGCTCGTCCACGCCGAAGCCGAGGACGGCCAGGATCCCCGCCTCGTCCCGGAGTACGGGCGTACGCTCCCGCTGCTCCCGCGTCAGGCCCGCCTCGGTAAAGAGCGCTTTGAGCGTCTTTCCGCAGCCGCGGCCCGCGGGATGAAACCGGTCCCCTTCCCGGCGGCCGGTGCATGTCATCTTACCACATATCTTCTCATATTTGAAGAGATAAGTTTTGAACAAGCCGTTAATTTCTTCCGCCGGTTCGGGCCCGTCGCAGCGGAGAATCAGCCCCGCCTCCGGGAGTTCGAGACTGCCCACGCTGGGCAGTTCCCGCTCGGGAAGGCAGACGCGCCTCTCCTCACCCCGGTACAGGCGACCCTGCTCGCGCCGAAGGACGCCGCCGGGCAGATCCAGCGCGGCCCGTTCCGTGCCAGCGGCGAAGGCCAGGACGGCCTGGGACTGTTCAAAGCTCAGCGCCGCCGGCCACCAGAGGCGGAGGACACGGGAGGCAATGGCCGGGTGCAGAGCCAGGAGTGCCGCGCCGTCCAGACTGTCGGGCCGCTGGGACGCCAGAAAGGCCGCGGCCTGCCCGGCGAGGCAATCCTCATCCCGCTCCAGAAGCCGGGCCGTGCGGCCCATGGCCTCCTCACAGCGGGGATTGAGCTGCCGCAGCACCGGCATCACCCGGCGCCGCAGGAGGTTGCGGCTGTAGATTTCATTTTCGTTGCTGCTGTCCTCCACATGGGGGACGGCGTTTTGCCGGAGATAGTCCTCGATCTCCGCCCGGCTCGTATCCAGCAGAGGGCGGATGATCCTCCCCCGCTGCCGCGGGATCCCGCCAAGTCCGGCGGCGCCGCTGCCGCGCAGGAGGTGAAAGAGGAGGGTCTCGGCGTTGTCGTCGGCGGTGTGGGCCGTGGCGATGAGATCGCAGTTCAGCTCCGCCGCCGCCCGCTCCAGAAAGGCATAGCGCAGCTCCCGCGCCGCCTCCTCGATCCCGAGCTGCTTCCCCCCGGCATAGGCGGGCACGTCACCGTGCTCCACGAGACAGGGAATTTCCCGCTCACGGCACCAGCGCGCCACAAAGTCCGCGTCCCGCCGGGATTCCTCCCCGCGCAGACCGTGCTCGTAGTGGGCGGCGCAGACCGCGATGCCCAGGCTCTCCCGCTCCGACCAGAGGCGGTGCAGCAGCGCCATGGAATCCGCCCCGCCGGAGACGGCGCAGAGCACACGGCTGCCCTGGGGCAAAAGCTCAGTAATCATCGTCGCGGCGCTTTTCCACCGAGGCGAAGGAGGTATACTCCGGCAGCCAGCTCAGCTCCACCGTTCCTGTGGCGCCTTTGCGGTTTTTCAGCACGATGGCCTCGGCCAGGTTGGGGTTCTCGCATTCCTTGTTGTAATAGCCGTCGCGATAGAGCGCGATGACCACATCGGCGTCCTGCTCGATAGCGCCGGATTCGCGCAGGTCGGAGAGCATCGGGCGCTTGTCCTGGCGCGACTCGTTGGCACGGCTCAGCTGGCTCAGGCAGATGACGGGCACGTTCAGCTCCTTGGCCATGATCTTCAGCATACGGCTGATATCGCTGACCGCCTGGGTGCGGCTCTCGTTGGACCAGCTGTGCCCGCTGCCGGCCGACTGCATCAGCTGCAGATAGTCGATGACCACCAGATCCAGATTCTGGATGCGGCGGCACTGGGCGTTCATGTCCGAGACCGTAAGGCTCGGGTTGTCGTCGATGCGGATATCCGCGGCGCTCAGGGTCTGGGCCGCGTCGGCGATATCCCGCCACTGCTGCTCGCTCAGTTGGCCGGTCAGCAGGTTCTGGGAGGGGATCAGCGCGGCGCGGGACAGAAGACGCATGGTCAGTTGTTCCCGGCTCATTTCCAGGGAAAAGATCGCCACCGTCTTGTGAAGCGTCATGCCCACGTGCAGCGCCATGTTCAGCGCGATACTCGTCTTGCCCATGCCGGGTCGGGCCGCGATCAGAATGAGTTCGGACTTGTTGAGGCCCAGGATGGTCTTATCCAGGTCGGAGAGCCCTGTCGGAATACCGGGGATCTTGCTGCCCGAGGCCGCGGCGGCGCTCATCTCGTCAAAGACACTCTGCACCACCTGGGAGATGGGCATCAGGCCGCCCACGTTCCGGCCCTGGCGCAGGGCGTAGATCTTCCGTTCCGCCGCCTCCAGCTTGGCCTCGGCCTCGCCCTCGTCCTCGTAGACCAGGTTGTTGATCTCGTCCGCCGCCTCGCCCAGCCGGCGCAGCAGCGCCCGGTCTCGCACGATGGCCGCGTACTCCAGTACGTTGGCCGCGGTGGGGGTATTGCGCATGACCTCGGCCATGTAGCTCTCGCAGCTGTCCTGATAGACGCCGCGGATCTTCATCTGGGCCAGCACCGTCACCGGGTCGATGGTCTGGCCATAGGAGAACATGGCATAGACCGTCTCATAGATGTCCCGGTTGAGCTTGATATAAAATTCATCCGCCTTCAGGCGCTCCAGCACGTCCGGAACACATTTGGGGTCGATCAGCAGCGCGCCGATGACCGCCTGTTCCGCCGGGGAGGAGTAGGGCACTTTCCGGCCCAGCAATTCGTCCATAGTTCAGCCTCGTTTATTGCCTTGCAGAGTTGCTTTCAAAGGCTTCGCCTTTGAAAGCAATTTTATCCCTCGACCACCAGCACGTTTACCGTGCCGCTGACCTCATAGCCCAGCTTGGCCTTGACGGTAAAGCTGCCGAAGGTCTTGATGGGATCGGCCTGAACGATCTTGTTCTTCTCGATATCGATGTCAAACTGCTCCTTCAGGGCCTTGCTGATCGCCTCGGAGGTGACGGCGCCGAAGAGCTTGCCGCCCGCGCCGGCCTTGGCGCGGATGATGACCTGCACGCCGTCCAGCTTCTTGGCGTTCTCCTCCGCCTCGGCCTTTTCCCGGGCCGCCTGGGCGGCCTTGGCCTTCTCCTTGAGCTTGAAGGCGTTGATCGCGTCGGGCGTGGCCTCGGCGGCCAGTCCGCGGGGGATCAGATAGTTGCGGGCGTAGCCGATGGAGACTTCCTTCATCTCGCCCTTCTTGCCCTGTCCGCGCACATCCTGATTGAAAATAACCTTCATATCGTTAATCTCCTTTCGTATCTTCAGCTAAAGTAGTCGTCAATCGCCGCGTAGAGTTTTTTCTCCGCCTCGTCCAGCGTGATATTCTCCATCTGCACCGCCGCGGCGCTGCGGTTGCCGCCGCCGCCCAGCTTCTCCATCAGGATCTGGACATTGACCTCGCCGATGGACCGGGCCGAGGCAAACACGCCGCCCTTGCCGTTGGGCGCCATGACCACGGAGGCGTCCACGCCGGAGATGTTCAGCAGCTCATCCGCCGCTTTGGCCGCCACCACCCGGTTCTGGGTCGTGCGCGGAGCGGCGATGGCGATGTTGCGGTACTGCTCGGCCTCCTGCATGATCTTGTACATGGCCACGGTGTGGTCCATGTCGGTCTGGAAGAGCTTCTTGACCTCGGTGGTGTCGGCGCCGCTGCGGCGCAGATAGGCCGCCGCGTCAAAGGTGCGCTCGCCGGTACGGATGCCGAAGCTCTTGGTATCCAGCACGATGCCCGCCAGCAGAGCCTCCGCCTCGCAGCGGAGGATATCCGTCTGCTCCGCCACCTCCTGCAGGATCTCGGTCATGAGCTCGCTGGCAGAGGAGGCATAGGGCTCGATAAAGCCCAGGGCCGCGTTGTGGATGTAAGCCGCGGAGACCCGGTGGTGGTCGATGACGGCCACGCGGTTGCAGGCGTCCAGCAGATCCGGGTCCTCGACCTGGGAGGGGCTGTTGGTATCCACAACCACCAGCAGCGTCCGGCCGTCGGCCAGGACCATGGCGTCCTGGGGCGAGACAAAGACCTCCCGGTACTCCGGCTCCTTGCGCAGCCGCTCGATCAGGCTCTTGCTGGCGTTGTGCTCGCTGTCGATGACGATGTTGGCAAAGGTCTCGCACTTGCGGGCCAGGCAGCAGACGCCCACCGCGGCGCCCACCGCGTCCAGGTCCGCAAAGCGGTGGCCCATGACCAGCACGCGGGAGGAATCCCGCACCAGCTCGGCCAGGGTATTGGCCATAACGCGGGACTTGACCTTGGTGCGTTTCTCCACCTCCAGGCCGCGCCCGCCGTAGAATTCAAAGTTCAGCCGGTTCTTGATGACCACCTGGTCGCCGCCGCGGGTCAGGGCCAGATCCACCGCCATATCGGCGAATTGCAGGCCCTCGGCCAGGTTCTCGGCCTCCTCGCCGAAGCCGATGCTGATGGAGGCGTCGATACCGCTGGGGCTCTCCACCTGATGGATCTCCTGGGTGATGCTGAACTTGTCCTGCTTCATCCGTTCCAGGTCCTGCTTCTCGATCATGAGGATGTAGCGGTCCCGGTCGTAGCGGCGCAGGATCGCGTTGTAGGCGCCGCACCAGTGGTGAAGTCTGTCCTCCACCGCGTCACGGATCTCATTCTTTACACGTTCGGGGTGGTTGCGGCTCATCTCGTCCAGGTTGTCGATGATAATGACGCCGGGCACCGGGCGGCTCTTGGCATAGCGGGTACGGATCTCGTCGTATTCCGTGGCGTCCACCCAATAGGTGATGCCCATGAACACCGATTCCTCTTCCGGCTTGTCGGAGTGGATCAGATTGCCGTGCACCTGGTATTTCCGGCCGTTGAGATCGATCAGGCCGGGATAGACCTGCTTACCCTCGGCGAGCCATTTGCCCGTGAACTCCGGATACAGGTCCACCACACGCAGGTCCATGCGCCGTTTTTTGGCGCCGAAGAGAGTAAAAAAGCTCTCATTGCCCCAGACGATGCTGCTGTCGTCCAGACGGAAGACCACGATGGGCAGGGGAAAATGGAGAAGAGTGCTGTTCTTGGCGCTCTCGGTCTCATAGGTGATGCTCTCGATATAGGCGTTGAGCTGTTTGGCGCGGGAACGCTTGGCCACCAGGGCGTAGATGCCCAGCACCATGACGACCGCCCCCTCCGCCGCCGCCAGATAATACATCTTAAAGAATATGGCCCCCGCCACAAAAAGAATCATAAACAGCAGATAGATCCCGGTATCGGGCTCTGCCAGACGCTTGACATTTTTATTGTCTTTCTTTCACGGCGCACCTCCTGTCGGATCTGCGTTGCCAGTCAAGGCACAATGCGAACGATACTGATACAAGAATACATTATATCAAGATTCTTTTTCATTTACAACCGATATTTTTCCCTCTCCCGGAGATACTAAGGCTGAAAAAGAGATAACCGATTGCGAAAGACGCAAACAGGCTTGGATTGTTGCCCCGGAGGGTATTGGAATCTGTTTTTGAGGCAGCTTTGCCGGCTCAAAAACACCTTTAGGCGAGCATAACGACGCGCGGGAAGCGTGCGACGATCCAAGCTTGCTTCGCGAGCCCTCATGCCGACCAAAACGGGCCGTGGCCCGTTGCGATAAGCATGAGTCCTCAATTGCGAAACGTGTTTCGCAATTGAAAAAGAGAGAAAAGGAGTAATTCACATGAAAGCGATCATACTGGCCGGCGGCGAGGGGACGCGGCTCAAGGCCGTCACCGGCGACACACCCAAGCCCATGGTGCCCCTGTTGGGGCGGCCGCTGATGGAATACACGATCCGCCTGCTGCGTCAACACGGCTTTACGGAGATCTGCGCCGCTGTGCGCTACCGGGCGGAGGAGATCATGGCCCGCTTCGGGGACGGGCATGAGCTGGGCGTCTCCCTCTCCTACCGGGCCGAGACCGAGGCCTGGGGCACCGCCGGGGCCGTGCGGCGCTGCCGGGATTTCATCGGGGCGGAGGATGTGCTGATCATCAGCGGGGATGCGGCCTGCGATTTTGACCTGGGCTCTCTCTACCGCCAGCATCGGGAGCGGCAGGCCGCGGCCACTCTCGCCCTCTGCCGCGTGTCCGAGCCGCTGCGCTTCGGCCTGACCGTTACGGACACGGAGGGCTGGATCCGCGCCTTCATTGAAAAGCCCGACTGGCGCCATGTGGTCACCGATCTGGTAAACACCGGGATCTACGTGCTCTCCCCTCGGGCCCTCGACGCCATCCCCGCGGACCGGCCCTATGATTTTGCCAAGGACCTCTTTCCCGCCCTGCTCCGAGAGGGGCAGGCGCTGTTTGGCGCAGCGCTAAAGGGCTACTGGCGGGACATTGGTACGCCGCTGAGCTACTACCAGTGCTGCGTGGACGCGCTGGAGGGACGGCTGCAGCTCGCCTGTGACCCGGCCTTTCGCCCCGCCGAGGCCCCGGCGGAGGCGGCAGAGGCCGAGGAGGGCTTCACCCTGGACTGCCCCTGCCGCCATCGCGCGGAGGTGATGGGCGCCCTCTCCGAGGGGCTGATGGATCTGCGCCCCGACTACAGCGACGGGCTGCGCCTGGACACCGCCGGTTACCGGCTGCACATTGCGCCCCTGCCCGCCGCCTCCGCTCTGCGGGTCTGTATTCAGGCGGAGGACGTGGAATTTGCCCGCTCCCTCGCCTTCTCTGCCAGGGATCTGATCCGTGTGCTGGAGGGATAACAGGAATCCACCCACTGAAGTCCCGGGCATCTTTTCGTTGGAGTATTGCCTTTATTTGTTTTTCGATTTATATAACCATGTTTACAAATTTTTCACAAAAAACTTAGCACTCTCGCTTGACAAGTGCTAATCGAAGTGCTATAACAGACTCGCAAGGAGGAAAGGGGCTCCGGAGGGCGAAAGCCAAATGAGCCGCCAGGCTCCCTGCGGCATATACTTCAGCAACAGCCCTGAACAGCATCCAGGACCGAAAATAAAAGGAGGAATGACGTATGTTGTACATGCCCGCTATTTTTGGTGAAGATCTGATGGATGAATGGATGAAGGACATGGATCAGGAGTTCTTCGGCAAACGCAATCCCCTCTATGGCCATCACGCCAAAGACCTGATGAAGACGGATGTGCGGGAACACGAGGACGGCTATGAGCTGGATATCGAGCTGCCCGGCTTCCACAAGGATGAAGTTCAGCTGACCCTGGAAAACGGCTATCTGAACATCACGGCGGCCAAGGGCCTGGATAAGGATGAGACGGACAAAAAGTCCGGCAAGGTCATCCGCCAGGAGCGCTACGCCGGATCTCTCAGCCGCAGCTTCTACGTGGGTGAAGAGCTCACCGAAGAGGATATCAAGGCGAAACTGGAACACGGCGTGCTGAGTCTGCAGATCCCCAAGAAGGAGAAAAAGCCCCAGTTGCCGGAGAAAAAGACCATCGCCATCGAGGGATGATTTCCCCATTAAAAAATGCCTGTCTCATGTGAGACAGGCATTTCAGCCTGTAGACAAAGTACCCATAGGGAGTGCGAAAGCACTTTCTATGGGTACTTTGTTGTGTTAGAATAGGAGCAAGGGGAGGCGAGGCGCAT
>CACYOR010000029.1 GCA_902775985.1 Oscillospiraceae bacterium | reverse complement strand
GGCCCGACCGGCAGCCCGTGATATCTTTCGTTGTCCGGCTTGCCATTTTCTGCGCCCGCCTCCCCTCGCCGTGTTTTACAGATGGCAAATTCTGTTGACAAAAAGGGGTTAAAACCCTGCCATATATTCGCGTACAATGCGATTACATACCTGAATTCAATTTACTTTACCACATTTATTTCCGAGATGCAAGTGAAATACGATATTTTTTCAGGCAGTACGTTTGGCTTATCGTACTGCCTTCCCTTGCCACGAGCGGATCGGGGGCGCTGTTTTTTCTTTATACGGCTGGAAAAGCGAAAAAGGGGAGGCGCGGACGATCAGCCGGCGCCCGGAGGTCAACAGAATTTGCCTTCCGTCGCCCGGAGAAAGGGCGGCGTTTTTTTGTTCTCTTGAAAGGCTGTTCTCATCTTTACACGCTCAAAATGCGCGCTGACGGTCTCTTTCAGATAGCGCTGGGTGGTGGCGATCAGGCTGTGCCCCAGGTCAAGGCGCAGGCTCTCAATGTCATGCTCCGCCCGATAGCGCTCCACGGCAAAGAGATGGCGCAGGTTGTGGGGGAACACTTTACTCAGCGGCACGCCTGTCCGCCGGGCCTGGGCCTTCATGAGGCGCCAGATATACACGCGGCTCAGCGCTTCGCCATGTCGGTTGCGGAAGATGACGCCGCTGTGGATCCCGGCGCTGCGGCAGTAGTTCAGAAGCATGTCCTTTGTCCCCGGATCCAGGAACACGGTGCGGTGCTTCCCCTTGTTGTCCACCTCCACGCGCCCGCTCCGGACCGCTTCGACCGTGAAGAATCTCAGCTCGCTCACACGGATCCCGGTCCCGTAGAAGGCCAGCAGCAGTGCCCGCATGCGCCGGTCCGATCCCTCCAGCAGACGGTCAAAATCCCCCCGCTCCAGATTGCGCTCATCCTCCCGATACGGCGCCTCTTGACAGCGGTAAAAGCATACGGTGCAGTCGTTGCGCCTAAGCCAGCGGAACAGTCCGTTGAGCGCTGAGATCGCGCCGTTTACCGTTCGGATACTCCGGACCTGCTTCAGCGCCTCCAGCCAGTTTCGGACAAGCCCGGGGCTCAGACTCCGCTCCCCGAGATACAGGATAAAGCTCCGGATGTGTCGGCTGTACTTCTCCACCGTCGCGGGCGATTTCCCTCGTCCCCGCAGATAGCCCCGGTAGAGGTCCAGAGTGCCCAGGTCCAGGCGGCTGATCTGCTCCGCTACGCGCACCGGGACATACAGGCCGAAATCCAGCTGTGTATACTTGGCAAGCTCCGGCATTGGATTCACTGCGTTCATGGTTTCCCCTCCCATTGAAAATCTCCCCCTGCAAAAGTCCCATCCTTTGCAGGGGCATTTTTTATTATACCATGTTTCGCAGTTTGCATGCCAGGCTCCTTCTTGCACAGGCTCAAGGATTCGGAATCGTATGAAAACAACTGAGCAGGAGTTCATTATCCGCTTTGGCTCACTCCTGCTCGCTTTTATAGATATTCATTTCCCTGTTTGCGTTCGCTTGTAAGGCTTTCCTCCATTCATTGCGAAAGGCTCCGTTTTCTGATATAATACTTGTGGTTTATAGGCGAAGAAATACCTGCGTCTTGACCGTACCATTGCCGCGGGTAAACAGATCAAAACCAGCAAGATAGACTATACCATCCGCTACGGCGTCAAGACCAAGGACTTCTGGGACGGTGCCATCACCAGCGAGCAAAAGCCCCTGCGCCTCAAAATCCGTAGCATATGCGCAGATGAAACTGTGTGGGAGATATAAAGTAGAATCAATTCACGGGAAGAAGGTGGCGCAATGAGAGATTCAGCAGAGCGCATTCGGTTTATTGCAGACTATTTGAGCAGCTATAAAACCAAAATTGAGTCGCTTAACAAAAACGGCTTGTTTGATGCTGCAACGCTGTACGAACTATTTGCCTCAGAAGTTTGCAGATTGTGGTTCGGGCAGGCCTTTAAAAACCTAAACACTATCCGGGCAAACTATCCCTATGTTGATTTGCAATCTGAAGATGAAGCGATTTACGTCCAAGTTACAGATTTAGTTATAGATATGTTGTTCTCGGAAACTGACTATTCTAAGTTTGTAAGTGACACCTACGACTTTTATGAAGATGTACTTATAGGGTACTTGCCTCAATATGTCGATGCATATGACAACGCTTCCGAAAGACGTAGGTACAGAAGCACCACGGAAAGAATTGAGGCTCAGGTTCTGCGTATACCTGATGAAATAGTTCGAGTCCAGCTTTATCGAGTTCTGTTTCTTCCTTCTCCAAAGTTTTATTGTGGCGATTGGTCCAACTGCAGAACCTCCTATTCCTATCATGAAAAGCAGTTCATAAACTCGCTATGGGAGAAATACGGGCAGTATCATTTGAAATCTCTATTAACAGCTATGTATGAATTGCATATCAGCGAACTCCTCCCGGAAGTGTTACCGGCCGTTTCCCTTTCTTTTAGTAAAGCAAGAGAACAGGAAACCGATTCGGTAGGGGTAGCCATCCGTCAAAACAGCCTGCGAATCAATGAGATCATAACAACGGCATTTGTTGTTAAAGAGGATCAAATAAAAAGTAGTGTGCAATTGACTGCTGCTTTTGAATCCTTCCTAAATCTACTCGTTGAATTCAACGTTGAGATGGCAGCAGTAATTCTAGATGAGTTTAGAATTCACTAACCGAGATTAGAGAACAAGAAGAGATGAGAGTATGAAATGTCGATATCACATACTGTATCGGATCATACGTTTTGAGAAAGAAATTCCAAATGGATGTGCATACGCCCGTGGAAAAGACTTATTCTCATTGAGGATTGAGCTCTGCAATTACGGAAACGCTGCTCAAAATTTTGATTTTGCCAGCCTTTATGACTTCGTTGACATCGGTGATTGATCACGATATAATCTATATGGAGATGCTCTCGTAAGGTGCCCTGTGGTTTACGCACCATAGAAAAAGGAACAGAGAAAGCGCTGAGGCGGCATATGCAGTTGCCGATATTCAGCGGATCCAGCAGATTCGCGACTAATGTACATGGGAGGGCTGAATATGATATTCACACCTCATATTTATGAAAAAGGCAATAAACTCGCCGTTTCCATCCTCCCGATGACCGAGCAGGATGCGAAGCGCACGAATGAGATTCCTGAGTGGCAAAGCTCCTGGACAAGTGAGTATCTGTTGGATCCTCGCCTGGAAAAATATGCCGTCAAACGGGGAGATGAACTGATTGCCCTGGGCGCCTATGAGGTTCAGGAATCCGCATTGCTTGTTCATATCGTGTACATGGAGGCGCAGCCCGAGAGCAATCCGACGATTGCCGGTAAAGACCGCAAGTACCGCGGGATCGGACGTTTGCTGATTGCCTTTGGAATCAAGCTCTCCGTGGATAACGGTTTCGGTGGCGACGTAGTTCTGGAAGCCAAGACGTCAGAATTGGCAAGACACTATGAGGAAGACTTTGGGGCGGTCCGTCTGCCGATTTTTATGAGTTCTGCGCCAAGGCTTCTCATTGCGGACGAAGCCGCAAAACGTATTTTCTTCAGCTATCTGGAGTGAAGGAGGTTTAGCCATGAACGAAGCAAAAAAAATGCCCTCGGACGCAGAATGGTACTGCCGTCAGGATCCCGAGGCTGAACGGTTTTATAACATCTTTTTCAAGCTGTGCCGGAAGTACAACATCAGTTGGGCCAGTGCCGATGAGAAGGAAAAAGCCTTCATTGAAGAAGTGACCCGTGTCAGCTATGAACGGGACAAAGCACTTCGGGATGGGAAGCCTCTGTCCGATATTCGCCCGGCTTTTGCGTCGTAAAGAGTCCCCCTTTTCTGCAGCAAGGGACACACTGCGCCTTGGACAGAGGTGCAGTCCGCCGAGAGAGATGGCAGGTCTCCGCGGCTCCACAGCTCATTTTTCAGAATTTTCCGCGAAAAAGAGCAGTTTTTTCTGATTGACTTTTTGCCGTAATTTCCAGAACGCCAGAGATGCATTGAACGGAATCCAATAGGGCGCAGGCTGAGAATCGACTGACGGCTCAACTCGGAAAGGCCAAAGTGACCTTGATGGAAAAGGCTGGCCATTGTGTTCGGAATCCATTAACGCTGAAATCAGGAAAAGAAAAAAACAGAGAAGCGGAATCTGACTTAAATCCAATTCGGAATCGTTAGCTGGCTGCCTTCGGAATTCCTACCTCAGATTTTCAGAATGCGTGCTCTGCTATTTTCAGAATTCATTTTTGGAAATGCCCATTTATCAAGGGGTTTCGCCCTTTTTCCGCGGGAAAAGCGGCAATCGAAAACGTGGGAAATTGCCCTTTCGTTTCACTGGAAAAGAATAAGGCTCTGATAGAAAAGTTGTCTGCTTGTTTCTGCTGTTTTTGCTCCTCGTGATCCGCTGAACAACCGTATTGAATCCATCTTGAACAAACATGAAAAATCTGTAAAATATGGAAGCGGAACGGTCAAATTCCGGTACATTTCTTCCGTATTTTACGGGTTTTTTCTATATTTTTTGCTGATATGTGTATCCCACTACATTCAGGTTCTAGTGCTCACTCCGGGCGTGCGGGTTCAAGTCCCGCCTCGCGCACCAAAGAAAAAGCCCTAAATCGAAAGATTTAGGGCTTTTTTCTAACTTTTTGAGGAAATTCCTCGAGCGCTAGAACGGCCCTTTTACCAGCATCCAACAAAACATCCAACAAGATTGTCCAAGGCCTCATTTTGCCGTTCAGGCTCTTCGCCCGTGAGGCAGAGCGTTTTCCTCTCATGCCAGCAGCAGATCCAGCACATCGGCGGTGTCTTTCTTTCCTTCCATCGACACGTGGGTGTAGATGTCCAAGGTGGTAGACGCCTTCTCATGGCCGAGGAATTCCTGCACCTGCTTGATCGTATGCCCCTGGTTGACCAGCATGCTGCCCGCCGTATGGCGAAGGTCGTGAAAGCGGATATGCGGCAGGTCGTTCTTTTTCAGGAGCTTGGCAAAGCGGTGGCTCACATAGCTCGGCTCGAACACGGTCCCATCCGCCCACTGGCAGATATGCTCGGTATCGGAGTAGACACGCCCGACAAGCTTGCGCTCCTCTTCCTGTCGATCCCAGACCGTCTGCAGAAACTCTTTGAGCGCATTTGGCATGAACAGATCCCGCTTGCTGGCCTTGCTCTTGGTCTTTTCCTGCTCCGAGGTCGTTGCAAAGCGGACGACGGTGTTGCGGATATGGACAATGCCGTTTTCCATGTCCACGTCCTTCCACCGCAGGCCCACCACCTCCGAGCGTCTCAGGCCGAGGAAGAGCCCCAGATAGACCGCCGGTTCGATGGGATCGCCCTTGACCGCTTCCAGCAGCCGCTTCGCCGTGGCGATATCGTAGGCGGTGCCCTCGAAGTGATCGTCGCGGTTGTCCTTCACGGTAATGTTCGCACAGGGATTGTAGTTGAGCTCTCCCATGGCGATGGCCTCGGTGAAAACGCCGTTGAGGATCACAAGGTGCTTGCGGATGCTCTTCCGGGACAGGCCTGCATCCTCTTTCGTCCTGACGTACTGCATAACGACCCGCGCCGTCACGTCACCCAGCTTCAGCTTCTTCTTTTCGAAGTAGGGCTTGACGTGGACTTCATAGGTGTTGAGATAGGATTCGTAGGAATTCGGACGGATCTGCTTTTTCTTCATCGCCAGCCAGTCCTCGATCGCCTCGATCAGATCCTTGTCCGCACCGTAGCTCTCCGTCTGAGACAGGGTTTCCATCCACTCCGCCAGCATGAGATCCGCTTTGTGCTTGTTTGCGGTGGTCTCCCGCTTGTTTTTGCCTTGGATCTTGATTTTTGTGGATTTTGATTTCTGTTTTAAATTGCCGTTGATATCCGGCACGCGAACGATCATCTGATAGATACCGTTCTTTTCCTGTAAGCTGCCCGTTACCTTCATTGTTTACCTCCTTCATGGTAACGGCGCTCATCTGCATTGTCCACATTATAGCCGCTCCCCTTGACATAATCAAGTAAAGAAGTTTTGGGAATTCGGATCGCGTTTCCGACCCGGATGGAGGGCAGTTCACCGGACCTGACCAGCTCGTAGGCCTTGGTGCGCCCGATGCCGAGCGCACTGCGTAAATCGTTGATAGACAGGATATCGGGGTATTGCGTAAATAACATATCAATAAAGATCCTCCTTAAAAGTTGAAATAGAAAATAGTGGTGGAGTGAAAAAGATCTGTACGTACGTACAGATGATTCTCACTCCACGTCGTTTATTTTGATGTGTGGGGCATCCGGCCTGATGACGATGCCGATGCCCTCAAAGCCACGGACGCGCACACCGCGCTCGTTTTGAAGATTGTTGGTATCCACAATGTTGTAGGCGTCGCCGTATTCCTTCAGATAGTGGCTCATGGTGTTCTGGGCGTAGGGCTTGATGGCGTTATCCTCGCACCACAGGCAGTAAACGGCGTACAGATCCTTTGTGGTGACGGTGAGATCCGCTTTCAAGCGGATATATCCCTCCGAGGCCAGAAACTCCAGGATGTGGTTTCCCTCAAAGACCGCTTCCTTCATGTTCTCTTCCGTCTGACGGCTGATGGTGAACTTGTAGTCCTGCGCGATCAGGCGCTTCAAGCCCTCCATGCACCAAAGAAAAATCCCTTCCTTCTCGGCCATCAGTTTCTCCGAGAGGAAGGGATCGTCTACGCGGTTCTTATCTTTGCGTTTGGTGGTTAGGATGATCTGTCGGCGGAAGAAGCCCTCGCTGCGGTCGTACAGGGCTTTCAGCGAGCCGTTGCCGAACCCGAGGAAACGGCAGTACAGTTCGCCCTGGTAGCTCTGCTGGCTTTTCTTCTCCAGATCCAGCGGAAGCTCTGCGGTGATGATGGTCTTGATATAGTTCGTCTGGGGCAGCGCCTCCAGTTTCATATCATCGTCCACCATCACCAGCGTATGCTCCAAATCCGCGCGGGCAAAGCGATTGGTCTCCACCTTGGTCAGATTCCCATTGACCATGCTGGTTCCGAAGAGGGCGCGCATGACCACACCGATCCGACTCTTGCCCTCACCGCCCTTACCCACCAGCATCAGCATCTTCTGCGCCTTGGTCGTGGGGATCAGGCAGTAGCCCATATACTCCTGCAGCGTGGGGATATCCGCCGGAATCAGCAGCTCATTTAAGAATTCCAGCCAGCGCTTGGGAAACGGTGCTTCCGGATCGTACGCAACCGGCAGGCGATTCCGGCAGTATTCCTTCTCTCCCGTGAACGTGCCATCGAGGATCAGCGTGCCGTTTGCCATGTGGATGCGGTCTGTCTGCACGGGAAGATCCTCCACATAGGCCTCGACCCGCAGCAGCTCCAAGAGGCTGTCCACCTTTTTGGCAAGCCCGGTGGTCACATAGGGGTTGACCGCATCGTAGATCTCCCTCCGCAGCCGGCTCTCGTCGCAGATGCGGCCTTCTTTTGTGAAGAAGCTTTTGCTGACGCAAATCATGGGGTGCTCCGCCAGAAAGGCGCGGCAGAAGGCTGCTTCATCGACCTTCTTGCCGTCAAACCAGTCGGGCAGCTTGTTTGTCTCTTGCATTTGTTTTCACCTCTTTTCTTAATAGAATCAATCCTTATCTTGCATTCCGGTCGTGTCGCCTCCGGGCGCGTCTGCGCTCCAGCTCCGCCGCCTTGCGCTCGGCCTCGAGCCGGGCCTCCCGTTCCCGGGCCGCAGCCAGCGCGGCGTCGACCTGCTCCGGGCCCAGTACCTGCTTCACCCGGCCGTAGTCCTCCACGTCCTTTTGGAGCTCACCGCACTTTTCCTGCTCCTTCTCGAACTGCGCCCGATAGTAGTCCCGGTCCCGTTCGGCGTTATGAAACTGCCTTTGGAGCCGGTCCAGTCGATCCCGCAGATTGAGAATGATCCGATACAGGGACAGCATCTTTTCCTTGAGCTTTCGGATCAGAGGCAGTGCTTTCTCCTCCCGGTAGCTCTTGGCGCGCTCCAGCGGCCCGGCCTCCGGCAGCAGATCCTCCAGCGTACTGACATTGTTCTGAACAAATTCCTCCGCACCCTTCACCGCCGGGGTCAGGAAATCCAGTCTTTCCCGAGCCTGTTCTGTCTGTTTTTCCAGATTCTCCAGCCGTTCTGTCTCCTTCTTGACCTTGAACTCTGTGACGGACAGATGCTGGGCTGTGCTGCCGCGCTCGCCGCGCTCAAAGTCCTCAAAGCCGGCGTCCCGCATGTGCTCGAAGAAGCGATCCTGCAGCAGACTGTAGGACTTGATGATGTGGGATTTCCCATCCTCGTCCGTGACCTTCTGCGATGCCCACTTCTTGGAGTGACTGATCTGATGGATGACCGATTTGACCTTGCCGACCAGTTCCGGATCTTTACACCGCTTGGAATACCGGACTTCCTTTTCCACCACCGGCAGGGCAACTACATGTAGATGGTAGTGGTAGACCGGGTAGCCCAGCTTTTCCGTCAGCGCGCTGTTGAGCTCGTCAGCGTGCATGACGGCGGAGAGAATGTTCTCCGGGCCGTATTCCTTTTGCGCGAAGCGGAAGACCTCCTCATAGAACCGGCAGGCGTAGTCATAGCCGCCGTGTTCCTCAAAGTACGCGGTGTTCACATCGAAGATCATTTCGTCGAATAGCTTGGCGTCCGGCTTCAAGCCGCGCAGAGATACGGCACCGTCCTCGATCATCTTATCCAGGGTCGCATTATAGGTCAGATCTCCGCAGCTTTGGAAATGGACGTTCCGGGGCGTCTGCGAGAGATCTACGTTCATGTTTTCATAATTCTGGTTTTTGCGCTCGATGTGGCGCTCAGATTTGCCGATGCTCGCCTTGGCGTATTGCTGGACGCGGGCAACGGCATAGTTTTTACTCATAGGCGATTCCTCCTTCGTTTGTTTTTCGCGGGGGTTGGGCGCGGGTTACACAGCTTTTTCAAAGTGTGTAACCCACTATGACACTTTCAGCCCGAAAAGCTGCAAAGTGTCGTGGGCTCTTCGTCGGAGCGAACTTCGCACGGCTCGAAAAAGTCCAGAGCTTAACGCCCCGGACTTTTCCTCGACTGTGCTTCGTTGCTCCTCCTCCCAAACTCGAACCCGCGTTCCTGGGCTTCGAGTTTGTCCGAGGGGGATGCGAGGGGAAACAGCATTTTCCCCTGTACCCCTTCGCCGGATCGCCGCCTCATCCGCGCCGCCGATCCATGCTTGCAAAATGAAAGCAGTGGTCATACGACATGCTTTCAAATTGCAAGCATCAAAAGCTGTTGGCAAAATCCAGGATGTCGGCAGGAATCTCCTCCTCTGCCTCCACCGTGGATTCCGGGCTCTCGCCCTCCGGAAGCACAAAAAGCCGCTGGGTACGCAGCTCCCGGCAGAGTTCCTCTGCCAGGGCGCGTACATCCAGCGGCTTTTCGTTTGCCTCCAGCGCCATCTGCTTTCGCAGACCTTCGATCAGAAAGGCGTTCATGGAGAGCGTCTGCGATTCGCTCTTTTCATGCAGCCATTCCCAGATCTCCCGGTCTGTTTTACGGTTGAGATTGAAGCGGAGAAGCAGCGTTTTTTCTCCTTTCCCCATCATCATTTTTCACCGGCGTTCCGTCTTCAGGTTGTTCAGAGCCAGCAGCTCGTAGCCCTTGGCCGTGGCGCAGATATCCTCGATATACTGCACACGACAGCCATCACCGTTCCAAAAGTGTTTGAGGATGCAGGCCCCGCCGCCCATAACCGTGAGCCGCATGATCTCCGGGTTGAACTCGTATTCCCGTAGCTTTGCAAGGATGGTGTCCGAATACTCTTCAGCGGCTTTGCGCATGACCGAGGTGTATTTTTCCGCCAGGCCTGCGTTCCCACGGCGCAGAAAGTCTTCACACACATCATAGGGCATGGCAAAGCCGCTGACAGCCAGCAGCTCGTTGGACATGCGGATGATGCACTGTTCCACGCCCAGCTTGTCCGTGTAGCAGCGACTGGACATGGGTTTGCCGTCCTTGATGAGCATGGTGTTCATCGTCCCGTTGCCGATATCCGCCAGAATGTTCAGGCCTTTGAACTCTCCCAGACGCTGCACCACGCCGGCGAAGCCCTGGGGGAAGACCTGTACATCGTCGATGCGCACCAGGTAATCCTGCCCGTGATACCGGAACTCGATCAGTTCCTTGCGCATGAGGTACTTGCGAAAAGCTTCCTTCTGGGCTGCGATCCACTGGATCGGCAGGCCCACCGCCAGCACCGCCTCGCATTCCGTGATGTGCCGGAACTCCAGCTCCCTGGCCAGAGCGGCTACGGTGAGGATGTAGTAATCCTCATCCTGGCTCTTGTCACTGACAAAGCCCTTGTGCTCCTCGCCGACCACATAGTACTTCCCCTCATAGAAGAGCGCGTCCGTCGTCATGGCCGGCTCGCTGTCGTAGGCTTTGACGCCCGAGCGAAAGACCACGTGCCGGCATTTGATGTTGCCGAAACCGTGGTCGATGCCGATGATTTCTTTTCCGTTGTAGGTGTAATGTTCCATTCAGTTTTCCTCCTTTAATTCTTGTTCTTTGATTCTGTTCAGCCGTTCCTCCAGCTGATCCATTTTGCCGTCGGCCAGGAGCCGATCTACCGCCCGGATGCGCTGTTCCAGCGTCCCCGCTGCCAGAACCGAGGCCATATAGTCCATGGACTCCAGCATCTGGCAGGCCTCCACTTACCGGTCGTCCGGCTCATCGTCCGGCGAGCGCGGCGCATACTTTCTCTGCCAGCGGATCAGCAGATTCAGGTACTCGTCCAGCACCTGCTGGCAGCGAAGTAGATCCGACCGAAAGCGGTTCAGACTGCCGTCCGGCGGAGCGGTGGCCGGAACGTCTACGCCGAAGTCCACCGCCAGCTTGTTGGCCGCCTCGTACGGCCGCAGGTCGAACAGCCGCCTGGTCATTTCCACAACGTCACCGCCCGCCCCGCAGCCGAAGCAACAAAAGTAGTCCTCGTTCAGCTTCAGGCTGGGCGTGTGGTCATCGTGGAAGGGACAGCATACCATTCCCGCACGATTGGCCTTCAGACCGTAGTGTTCTGCCGCCAGGGGAACCGGCACAGCCTCCCGGACAGCTTCAAAAATGTTTGCCATAGGGTTCACCTCCTTTCTTCGCCCTCGAAAAGTGAGAGCAGTTATTTAAAAACAAAAAACGGCCCAACCAATCGATCTGGGTTGAGCCGTAAGCAACAACTGCCGGTACACTTTGAGCCGTGAGATGCCAAAAGTGAGAGCAGTATTTAAAGACAAAAAATGCCCCATCATCGACATTGACAGCCGGTGATGGGGCATCTGCTTAAATTCAGCTATCTGTGACTCAACTATGTGGTATCCAATCCTCGACTTTAGATCGCAGAGCTCACGGCGAAGTCATTAGCCTGGTGGTAACCAATCCGCGTATAACAGAGTGGCTATATGCCGGGAATCTGTCCCCTGACTCTTCTCAGATGCCCTCAGCAGAATTGACAGTTTGTAAGTCCGTAATTTGTGAGATGTTACCTCTTGACGGACGTCATTTCATAACAGTTGTGTGGTCGGCAAACCACTCCTACTAAAATGGGGAGCTTTTTTCTTGTCTACTTTACTCCTCGCTGGAAGCTATTTTTTTGCCCCCGGCATAGCCGGGGGGGGTGACTTTGGTTAACCAACTCCAATTAAAATGCGACATGGCGCATTTTAATTGCCCGAAGGGCAAGAAGTTCATATGAGACGAGCCTTATTTTTCTGCAGTCAGCAGGAACATAGGGGTAGAGCGGTACAGTAACTGCTCCATGGGGGAATAGATCCGTTCGGAAATACTGAGATCACAGCCGATGCGTTTGAAGCCCACATCCAACAGTGCCGAAAAATCCCATTGCGGTCTGTAGACGGCACACATGGGGAGGGTTTTTCGGAAGTCCTCCATGTCCGGGGTGTGATCGTGGAACACATACTCCGGGTACTTCTCCTTCACCGCCGCCATATCCCGTTCGTACTCCGCCCGCTTCTTTTCGTCGTGCAAGCGGATGTTCCAGTTGGCGTCAAATATGAGGATGCGGCCATCGGGCGTGAGAACACGCTTCCACTCCCGGTAAGCCGCCTTGGCATCCAACAAGGTCCAGGTGACGTTCCGGCTGAGGATGAGGTCAAAGCTCGCATCCTCGAAGGGCAAACGCTGGGCGTCGGATACGCCGAAGTCGATCTCGACCCCTTGCGACTTCGCGTTTTTGATCGCGCAGTCCACCATCGCGCTGGCGCAGTCCACCGCGGTCACGGCATGGCCCGCCTTTGCCATGAGGATTGCGAAGAAACCCGGCCCAGTCCCCACGTCAAGGACCTGCAGCTTTTGCTGCGGGTCCTTTCCTGTGTTCTCCAGGATCAGCTTGGTCCAAGCCTCGCGCTTGAAGCCGGCCAACTCCTTTTCGATGTTGCTGCTATAGCCGGCGGAGCTCTCCGACCAGTTTTTAATCAGGCGTTCTTCCTGGTTCATGCTGCCTCTCAGGACGCCACATCCAGCGTCGTCCAGTCGACGGGGGCGTAGTTGTTGACGCCGATCTCGAAGCTGCTCACGACCTGGGGATTGACCGCCCAAGTAACAATGGGATAGTACAGCGGGGTCAGCAGAGCCTCGTCGTTGATCTGACCGAAGACCAGATCGTAGTACTCCTGGCGCTCGGTCTCGTCCACGCTGCGCAGGGCCTTCCAGATGTTCTCCACCAAGGTCTCGTCATACCAGACGCGGGCGCGGCCCTGAGCGACAGAAAGCTGGGTGAACATGATAGTCATGTCGTTGTGCGGCACCCAAGAGGCGGAGGAGGTGCGTTGGAAGATCAGGTCATAGTCCAGGGTGGTCATTTGGATCTCGGTATAGGCGTTGGTGTCCACGGTGCTGATGCTGACCTTCAGGCCGATCTGCGCAAGGCTCGCCTGAATGAATTGAGCCACCTCGGCCCACTCAGGGAACTCCTCGGTGGTGATGACGAGCTTTAGGTCATAGTTGGTCCCGTTCTTGTCCAGGAAGCCGTCACCGTTGGAGTCGGTCAGCCCCGCCTCTGCGATCAGGCTCTTGGCCTTCTCCAGATCGTAGGCATAGCCGGGGCTGTTCTGCAGCGTGACATAGGGGACTGTCTCAGCGTTGTACAGACCCTTGGCCGCCTGACCGATACCAGTCAGCAGCGTGGTCGCCATGGTGTCGTTGTCGATAGCGTAGTTCACGGCCTGGCGCACGCGCACATCCTGGAACAGTTCGTTCTCCTGACTGAAGTTCATGTAGTGGGCGCACATCTCGGAGGCGGAGTAGAGATCAAAGATCCCGTCGCTCTCCACGATGGTGTAGCCGGCGGAGGTGATCTTACCCAGCAGCTCGCCGCCGATGATATCCACCTCTCCGCTCTCCAGTGCTAACACACGGGCCTCACCGCTGGGGATGATTTTGAAGATGATGCGGTCAAGAGCCGGCTCATCACCCCAATAATAGGGGTTGGGGACCAGGACCAGAGTCTCGTCGGGAACGTATTCCTCCACCATCCACTGGCCAGTGCCCACGGGCCACTGGAATTCGCCCATAACCTCGCCGTTATCCTTCACGCAGCTGGGTGCCAGGAAGCGGTTAGGCCGGGGATAGGTCAGCTCGGTGAGGATGGAGTAAGTGGACTCGGCAAACACGATCTGGACCGTGTGTTCATCCAGGGCCTCGAAGCTCTCCGCCTTGTAGCTGGTCAGAGAGGCGTGGCGGTCGTTGTTCATCCAGCGCTTCAGGTTGAAAATGACCGCGTCGGCGTTGAAGTCCGTCCCGTCGGAAAACTTGACGCCCTCGCGCAGATGGAACGTATAGGTCTTGCCGTCCTCGGAGATGTCCCAGCTGGTGGCCAGCTGCGGCAGGATTTTGCCGTTGCCACCGTCCTCCACGAAGCCTTCATAGATCATCTTGTAGATGACGTGAGGGCCGTTGTAGGTGGCGGCGTCCAAGGTGTCGATGGAGCCGTCGCGGTAGAGGGCGATGGTGACCTCCTTCTCGGCGGCAGGCTCAGCGGCGGGAGCGCTTGCCGGCTGGCTGTCGGAGCTGCCTGCGGCTGGGGTGGTGGAGGAGTTGCTGCCGGAGCTGCCGCAGCCAGCGAGAAGCGCTGCCGTCATGCACAGAGCAAGCAGCAGGGTCAGGGTCTTTTTCAGGCTTGTCTTTCTTTTCATCATGTACCTTCCTTTCGATTTATACCAAATGACAGGCGGCAAGGTGATTCTCGCCGCAGTCTTTCAGTTCAGGTTTTTCACGGAAGCAGCGCTCCGTTGCGTGGGGGCAGCGGTTTTGCAGGACACAGCCCTGTTCGGGCGCCGCAAAATCCTCCTCCTTCTTAATGAGCACCGTGGCCTCCGAGCGTTTCCTTGGATCCGTCCCGAGGGCGGCGGCTAACAGCGCCTTCGTGTAGGGGTGTTTTACTCTTTCTTTGTCGAAGCTCTCCGTCATCTCCACGATCTCACCCAGATACATGACGATGACCCGGTCACAGACTCGGCGAACCGCCGACATGTCGTGGGAGATGAAGAGATAGGTCAAGCTGTACTCCTCCTTGAGTGAGCGCAGCAGATCCAGGATCCTGTCCCGAATGGCGTAGTCCAGGCTGGAGACTGCCTCGTCGCAGACCACAAATTCCGGCTTTGTCACCAGCGCACGGGCGATACCCACACGCTGGCACTGACCACCGCTGAGCTCTGTGGGATAGCGCATCAGGTAGTCGCCGCCCAGGCCCACCTGCTCCAGAATCTCTGTCATAAGGGCATCCGGATCGCCGCCTGTGTCCACGTGGCAGTTCTCTACTGACTCCATCAGCACCTGCCGCACGTCATAATAGGGGTCAAAGGAGTCGTAGCTGTTCTGGAAGACCATCTGCATTTTCCGGCGGATCGGGATCATGCGTCGGTAGGGCAGGCCGGTGATGTTCTCCCCGTGGAACCACAGTTTGCCCTTACTGATGGGCTCCAGCTGGAGCAGGCATTTGCCCAGGGTCGTCTTTCCGCAGCCGGATTCCCCTACCAGGCCGATGCTCTCGCCCCGATAGATATCCAGTGAGATGTCCCGGAGCACATAGTGCGGCTCTTTCCGCCCGGCTTTCTCGTAAGTCTTATAGAGGTTTTTGACTTCGATCAGTTTCTCCACGGCGTCCCTCACTTTCTGGCCGCTTCCAGCAGCAGCCTGGTATAACGATGCCGGGGGTGGTCAAAGAGGGCGAAGATGTCCCCCTCCTCTACGACCTTGCCGTCCTCCATCACATACACATAGTCGGCCATCTGCGCCACCACGCCGATGTCGTGGGTGATCAGCAGGATGGAGATCCCCTGATCCCGCAGCTTTTTTAGTTCGTCCAGGATCCCCGCCTGGATCGTAAGATCCAGCGAGGTGGTAGGCTCGTCTGCGATCAGCAGATCGGGTCTGACAAGCAGTGCCATGGCGATCATCACGCGCTGGCACATGCCGCCGCTGAGCTCGAAGGGATAAGAGCGGAACACCCGCTCCGCATCCGCAAGATGGGCTAGGCGCAGCGCCTCCAGGCACTGTCTCTCCGCTTCCTCCCAGCGGTCCAATTTTCCGTGCAGGCGCAGCAGCTCCAACATCTGATGCCGGACGGTAAACACCGGGTTGAGGGAGCTAGCGCAGTCCTGGAAGATCATGAACAACTCATTGCCGTAGAGGCGGATCCGCTGTTTCTCGTTCATCTTCAGAAGATCCTGCCCCTTGAACATGATCTCCCCGCTCTTAATCTCTCCCGGCGGATCGATCAGGTGGAAAACGGACCGGCAGGTGACAGACTTGCCGCTGCCGCTCTCGCCCACGATGGCGGTGATGCTCCCGGTCCGGACCGCAATGCTTACGCCGTCTACGGCGTTGAGGAGCTCGTGGGTATCCGGTATGTAAAAGCTGGTATGCAGATCCCGGATCTCCAAAATGTTTTCCGTCATTCCTGCACCTCTTTTCTGCTCAGATTCTTGCTGCCGGGCTTCAGCGCCTCGCCCAGCCCCTCACCGAAGACGTTCAGCGAGAAGGCGACGATCATGATGCAGAGACCCGGCCAGAGCATCATCCGCGGCGCGAAGCGTAGATACTCCCGCGCGTCGCTGAGCATGACGCCCCAGTCGGACATGGGCGCCTGGGTGCCCAGGCCGATGAAGGAGAAGCCGGCGATGTGCATGATGATGGCGCCCACGCGCAGCGTGGCATAGACCACCACCGGCGGCACGATATTCAGCAGCACATGGCGAAACACGATCTTGGTGTCGGAAAGCCCACTACACCGGGCCGCGGTGACGAACTCCTTTTCCTTGATCTGTAGCACCTCGCCGCGCACCATGCGCGCCAGCGGTGCCCACCACAGTGTCACCAGCACCAGCATGATGTTGGTCAGACCCGGACCCAGGATGCCCACCACGGCCAGCGCTACCAGAGACGAGGGGAAGGTGCACAGCACGTCCACCAGGCGCATGATGATGTTGTCGACGATTCCTCCCTTGAAGCCCGCGTACATCCCCAGCGGCACACCGACCACCAGGATTCCGGTCAGCACGGCCAGGGCGTTGCCCAGGGTCGTGCTCGTGCCTGCGATCAGTCGAGAGAGGATGCAGCGTCCCAGTTGATCGTTGCCCAGCGGGTACTGGAAGCTGGGCTCCGCCAGACGCAGCTCCGGATGAACCTCGTTAGGGTCGTTGGGCGTCAGAGAGGAAGAGAAGATCGCCACAAGCAGGAAGGCCAGCAGGATAATCCCGCACAACACGGCCATCTTGTCCTTTGCTAAGCGTTGCAGGACTTTCTGAAAGCTCGTCATGCGGCGCGTTTTTGTTCTCTCTGCCATCAGGATTTTCCCCCTTCCAGCCGGATCCGCGGATTAACATAGGAATAGACGATATCCATAATGAGGTTGATGAGGATATAGGTCAGCGCCACGGCCATGATGTAGCCCTCCACCACGGGCAGGTCCTTGGACTTCACGCTCTCCACCGCAAACTTGCCGATCCCGTTCCAGGAGAAGATGGTCTCGATGGCAAAGCTGCCACAGATCAGTCCGCTGAGATTCGTGGTCAGCAGAGTCATGCAGGGCAGCACCGCGTTTCGCAGCGCGTGCTTGAGCATCACCGCCCAGTAGGTCAGGCCCTTGGTGCGGGCGGCCTTGATGTAACCAGAGTCCATGACCTGGATAATGCTCCCGCGCAGAAGGCGGGTATACAGGGCCATATGCTCCAGGCTCATGACGAAGGCCGGCAGAAAGATGTTGGAAAATTTGCTGCCGGAAATGACCGGAACCACGCCCAGCTGAATGGCAAAGAAGTACAGCAGCAGCAGGCCCAGCCAAAAGTTGGGCATAGTGGCGCCTACTGTGGTGAGCACCCGGATGATGAAGTCTGGCAGCTTGTCTTTATACCGCACGGAAATCAGTGCAAAGGGAACGGACAGCGCCACCGCGATCAGCGTGGCCATCAGCGCCAGCTCCAGAGTAGCCGGAAAACGACGACCGATTTCATAGATCACAGGCTTCTTGGTGGTAAAGGAATTGCCGAAATCCAACCGCGCAGCCTTGCTCAGCCAATTGAGATACTGGACTGCCAGGGGCTTATCCAGCCCCAGCTCCTCCCGCTTAGCCGCCAGGGTCACATCATTTACGATGCCGCCCTCGTTGCGGATGGCAACGGAGGCCACGTCACCCGAGGACAGATTGCTGAGCAGGAAGGCCAGCACCGAGATTACGATCAGCAGTGGGATGACTAGCAGCAGGCGCTTGCATATATAGCGCAAAGTATTCATCTCTCGCCCTTCATTTCTTCAAGAATTTCTTTCCAAAAAGGAATAACATCTATAAATCACAATAAGTCAGCTGCATTTTGCAGCTGACTTATCTCTGGTGAGAATCGGTTTTCAGTTTTTTTTACAGAAGTCCAGTAGCGTGTTCTTCGCCGGAGCCTCGCTTTTGCGGCAGATGATATAGCTTTGCAGCTCAGGCACCTGGCGATCCAGTAATGGAATATCCGCCAATTCTCCCCGGTAAATGTCCTCTTGTATCAGGCTCTCCACCACGAAGCCGTAGCCCACGCCCTTTTTCAGGAAAGGCACCAGCTTGCTGTTGGTCCCGATATCCAGAAAATGCCGCGCCCGCCCGGAATAGATCTTCTCAAACCAGGCCCTGTCGGACATGCAGCTGAGGTTTTCGTGGATCAGCGGCAGCTCCATGATCTGCTGATCGCTCAGCCCCTCGGGATAGATCTCATTGACCGGCGAGGTGACCAGGATCAGATGATCCGTGACGAAGGGGATGCACTCGTAATTGTTTTCCGAAAAGCGGCGATAGGTGAAACAGAGGTCTAACGTCCCGTCATACAGGAAGTTGAGCAGGTTTTGCGAATGATCCAGCGTAACCTTCACCAGGATCTCCGGGTGCGCCTTTTGAAACCCGCGCAGAAGAGAAGAGACATGGCTGTCAAACAAAGTATCCACTGAGCCGATGTTCAGATGCTCCTCCCTGTCGATCTGTACTGCCACATCCCGCCGGGCCGCGTCCGCCAGTTCCACCATACTCTGGGCATAACCGAGGAAGGTGCGCCCGGCCGAGGTGAGCCGGATCCCCTTCTGTTCCCGAAAGACCAGCGGTGTATTCAATTCCGTCTCCAGCTCCTTGATCCGCTTGCTGACGGCGGACTGGGTGAGATTCAGCTTTTGTGCTGTCTTCGTATAGCTGCCGATCTCCGCAAGGGCGACAAAGGTTTTGATGGCTTCACTGTTCATACGGCACACGCCAACCCTTTTTCTGATATGATAACATCCCCCTGGAGGGTGCACAAGCCCCCCGGGGGGTTGTTTTTCCTGCATTTTTCATATACTGATAGCGAAAACACACGCACTGTGTTTTCCAAAATCGTCTGCTCTACAATATCCAGGGAACATCCCTTGATCTCAGCGATCTTTGCAATTACCGCAGGCAAAATTAAAGAAGTATAATGGGTTATGTCGTGCTATTTAGACATGCTCATAGAAATTGTAGTAAGCATCTATTTAAGCGGTTAAAAGCTTGATTCCATTACGGGCTCAAAATCTTGTACGGATGTACGGACGTACAGATGATTTTGAGTCCGTTCTTTTTTAAGCACTTTTGCCCAGAAATTACCGAGTCCGTTTTTTGGGACAGCATTGCGTATATACTGAGAGCATGGGACAACCTAGATTGCAAAAGTGAAGGTCACTTTTTAAGGGTAAAAACAGGTGTGCGAGGTGATGTTCACTTCTGCAATAGAGCAGGTATAAAATAGATTCGGTCATGTTCTGCGGAAAGCAGGCTAAAAATGAGTCGAATCACATTATCCGAAAGAGTGGCGATCGAGGCAGGCTTGTATGGGAGGCAGAGCCTGAAGGAGATCGCAGAGAAAATCCACAAAAGCCCTCGCTATGTTTCAGAGGAATTGAAACGAAACCGCACGAAGATAAAAGGGATCCGTCCCCACGGAAAAGATTGCTGGTACGCCACGGAGTGCAAGAGGTCAAAGCTGTGCGGAGACGCTTACTGTCAGAAGAAATGCGTCAGCTGCCAGAGTGTGGATTGCCAGACAGTTTGCCGAGCATATAACAATTCGCCCTGCATTCAGCTGCAGCGGCCGCCCTATGTCTGCAATACCTGCAACATCCGGAGAAAATGCAAGCTGGATCGGGCCTATTACATTGCCCAGCAGGCCGACGCCATGGCCAAGAGACGCTATTCGGACGCTCGGAGCAAACCGCATATACGAGGAGAAGAACTGACGGCTCTGGACAAGCTGGTCTCGCCTCTGATCAAGAAGGGACAACCGTTAACGCACATTTTTTCAGCGCACGGAGAGACGAGATTCCGGTTTCACAGAGGACTTTGTACAACTACATCGAAGCCAGAAGGCTCAGCGTTGGGAACCTGGATCTTCGCCGGAAGGTAGGATACCGACCCAGACGGAAGAAGAAGGAGCAGTCCGAAGCGTTTCTGAACCAACAGTACAGAAAAGACAGGACATACGAAGACTTTTTCACCTACATGGCGCGGCATCCCAAAGTGAATCATGTGGAAATGGACACGGTAAAGGGCTGCCGGGAGCAAGGGAAAAGAATGCTGACGATGCTGTTTGTGGAACAGAATTTGATGCTGATCTTCCTGATGCGGGACGGCAAGGCCGACACGGTGGTGGAGCAGTTGGACTGGCTGACAGCCGCGCTTGGAATAGAAACTTTCCGGAAGCTGTTTCCGGTGATCCTCACAGACAATGGCAGCGAGTTCAAGCATACCAGAGAGCTGGAGACCACCGAAGAGGGCGAACAGAGGACAAAAGTATTTTACTGTGATCCCCAGGCCTCCTGGCAGAAGGCACACATTGAAAAGAACCATGAGTATATTCGTTATGTGTTGCCCAAGGGGAAGTCTTTCAGTCCTTATGATCAGGAAGATATGGTCCTTCTCATGAGCCACATTAACAGCACCAGGCGGGACAAGCTGGGTGGTAAGTCTCCTCTCGCTCTGTGCACACGCCCAGAGCAGCAGAAGCTCATTTCCGTACTGGGGCTGCAAGAGATCCCGCCCGATGAGATCAATCTCACACCCAGGCTTCTGAGACGGAAGAATCCGGAAGCATAGTTTTTCTTTGCTGGGCTTGCTATCCCAGCAGCAGGCAGGCACATTGCAGTCAAGGGCTTCCGCGCAGCGGTGCTTCGCACCCTTGACGGCGATGGGGGTGGCTGCTATCCTCTGCCAGCCCAGCAGGACAGTTTCATCATAGAAAGCGGAACGTGACCGTCCATACCGTCAAGGCGGGATGACGTTCACTTTTACAAAAGCACCCTTCATCCCGTCCGCTTTGCTATGCGTATTTTTGTACACAACCGGCGCCTTTGGCCAGGCTTTTCCTCTTGGAAAGCCTCCAGAACGCGCCGTAAGCCGTTGAATGATCTCGGCTGGTATATTTATATTACCTTCTCTTTTTCATTCAACG
>CACYOR010000028.1 GCA_902775985.1 Oscillospiraceae bacterium | reverse complement strand
GAGCTCCTTTTGTTAGTTTGGTGGTGTGGTAGCTTCATTCTAACAAACTCAACCGCTTTTTCAATTGTCTTAGTCTCACATCTATTGTAACGCTACAAATTTTTTCAAAAAGAAAGCAAAAAGCCCTTGACAGTGCCGCGTTTCGCTGATATACTACCAGAGCGCGTGCAAAAGAGCGCGCTATGCGATGAAGCGGGAGATTGCTCGCCGGAGGCGAGGTAACTTCCGTGGAGTATGTCCGGTATCGGGCCAGTCCCGGTACGCAATCGGGCGGCTGAAACCTTTCCGGTACACGCGTATATCGCGCGGACGGGGCTCAACCGGTTGAAAAACCGGTTTGTTTTTCGGACGCGGCCTGATACGCACGGTTGCGTGTACAGGAAATCCGGGGTTTCATCCGTACGCATAGAAAGGCGGAGCCAATGCCGCCGAAAAAACGTACGAAAAGGAGACGCAAACACATGGCAAGCACCACCAACAAGAACATGATCCGCATCCCCATCCCCCTGCCCACCAAGACCGAGATCGTCACCATCCTGCGCGCCGTCCACAAGTACAAGGACAGCCGTGAGCAGTTCGAGCGCCGCACCCACAAGCGCCTGATCGACATCATGAACCCGACCCAGAAGACCGTCGAGGCTCTGATGAATCTGGAAGTTCCCGCCGGCGTCGAGATCGAGATCAAGCTTTAATTAGGCAAGCTCCTGTAAATCGCCTGCCTGACAGACAAACACACCCAAGCCGAATGCGAAGCGTGCTTCGCAATTGGAGTAGTAAATGACCCATTGTCCGCAGCTTGCGTATGCGGACGGGTTAAGTTGCCAGCCTCTGGGCATGACCTAAGCGAGGCAACCAATAACCGAAGGAGGAAATACAATGAAGAAAGCCATCATTGGCAAGAAGGTCGGCATGACGCAGATCTTCGACGAGAGTGGCAAGGTCATTCCCGTCACCGTCATTGAAGCCGGCCCCTGCGTGGTCGTGCAGAAGATGACCGAAGAAAAGGAAGGCTACAAGGCCGTCCAGCTCGGCTACGAAGACGTCGCCGAGAAGAAGCTGAGCAAGCCCGAGGCGGGCCACCTGAAGAAGGCCGGCGTGGGCATGGTCAAGCACCTGAAAGAGTTCCGTCTGGAAGACGACAGCAAGCTGGAAGTTGGTGACCTCGTGAAGGCCGACCTCTTCGCCGAGGGCGACAAGGTCGACGTCACCGGCACCAGCAAAGGTAAGGGCTACGCCGGCGTTGTCAAGCGCTTCGGCCAGGGCCGTACCCCCACCACCCACGGCGGCGGCCCGGTTCACCGTCACGCCGGTTCCATGGGCTCCAGCACCGATCCTTCCCGCATTTTCCCGGGCAAGAAGCAGGCCGGCCACATGGGCGTTGACCAGGTCACCGTCCAGAACCTCGACATCGTCAAGGTCGACGCCGAGCTCAACATGATCGCCATCCGCGGCGCCGTCCCCGGCCCCAAGGGCAGCATCGTGTATATCAAGGACACCGCCAAGACCCAGCCCGTCAAGAAGGGCGAGGCCGCCGGTATCTCCCTCAACCCGCAGAAGGCTTCCGCCCGTGTCAACCCGCAGAAGGCTTCCGCCCGTACCAAGTAAAGAAAGGAGAGCAGCATAAATGCCTAAAGCAAACGTATTTAATATGGCAGGCGAGAAGATCGGCGAGATCGAGCTCTCCGAGGCCATTTTCGGCATCGAGCCGAACAAGAGCGTTCTGCATGACTCCATCAAGAATCACCTGGCCAATTGCCGCCAGGGCACCCAGAGCGCGCTCACCAAGGGTGAGGTGTCTTACACCACCAAGAAGCCCTGGCGTCAGAAGGGCACCGGCCGCGCCCGCGCCGGTTACGCAGGCTCCCCCGTGTGGTATCACGGCGGCGTAGCTTTCGCTCCGAAGCCCCGCGACTACGGCTACACCCTCAACAAGAAGGTCAAGAGACTGGCTCTCAAGTCCGCGCTGTCCGCCAAGGCGGCCGAGAATGAGATCGTCGTGGTCGACGGCCTGAAGGTCGAGGAGATCAAGACCAAGGCTTTCCAGTCCTTCCTCACCAAGCTGGGTGTGGAGAAGAAGGCCCTCGTCGTCACCGAGAACGTGGATGAGAAGGTCGTCAAGTCCGCCCGCAACATCGCCGGCGTGACCACCACCATCGCCACCGTCCTCAGCCCCTATATGATTCTCACCAGCGGTAAGATGGTCGTCGATAAGGCCGCCCTTGCCAAGATCGAGGAGGTGTACGCCTGATGAAGACCGCATACGATATCGTCATTCGCCCCATCATCACCGAGCAGTCCATGGAAGACCTGGACATCAAGAAGTACGCGTTTGAGGTCGCCAAGGACGCCAACAAGATCGAGATCAAGAAGGCCATCGAGGAGATCTTTGGCGTCACCGTGATCAAGGTCACCACCGAGAACGTCCGCGGCAAGGCCAAGCGCACCGGCGCTTACCCCATGGGCAAGACCGCTTCCTGGAAGAAGGCCGTTGTGAAGCTCAGCGCCGATTCCAAGAACATTGAGCTGTTCGAAGGCATGGCATAAGGGAGGAAGAAAGAATGTCTATTAAAACCTACAGACCGACTACTCCTGGCCGTCGCGGCATGACCGTCTCCGGCTTTGACGGCGTCGACAAGCACGCCAAGCCCGAGAAGAGCCTCCTTGAAGTCCTCAAGAAGAATTCCGGCCGCAACAACTATGGCCGCATCACCGTCCGCCATCAGGGCGGCGGCAACCGTCAGAAGTACCGCGTGATCGACTTCAAGCGCAGCAAGCTGGACATGGAAGCCAAGGTCCTGCGCCTGGAGTACGATCCCAACCGCAGCGCTTTCATCGCCCTGGTGGAGTACACCGACGGCGAGCGCCGCTATATCCTGGCCCCTGTCGGCCTGAACGTGGGCGACAGCATCCTCGCCTCCGCCGCGGCTGACATCAAGCCGGGCAACGCTCTGCCCATGGCCAATATCCCCGTCGGCACCGTGATCCACAACATCGAGCTCTATCCCGGCAAGGGTGCCCAGCTCGTCCGCAGCGCCGGCGTCGCCGCCCAGCTGATGGCCAAGGAGAACGGCATGGCCACCGTGCGTCTCCCCTCCGGTGAGATGCGCAAGGTCCGCCTTGACTGCTTTGCCACGATCGGCCAGGTCGGCAACATCGACCACGCCAACATCCACCTGGGCAAGGCCGGCCGCAAACGCCACATGGGCATCCGTCCCACCGTGCGCGGCTCCGTTATGAACCCCAATGACCACCCCCACGGCGGCGGCGAAGGCAAGTCCCCTGTCGGCCGTCCCGGCCCCGTAACTCCTTGGGGCAAGCCCGCCCTGGGTTACAAGACCCGCAAGACGAAGAACAAGACCGACAAGTTCATCGTCAAGCGTCGTAACGCGAAGTAAGGAGGGTACAGGAAAATGAGCAGAAGTATTAAAAAAGGCCCCTTCGCCGCTCCCGAGCTGCTGAAGAGAGTCGATGAGATGAACAAGAGCGGCAACAAGCAGGTCATCAAGACCTGGTCCCGCGCCTCCACGATTTTCCCGTCCTTCGTCGGACACACCATCGCCGTCCATGACGGCCGTCGTCACGTGCCCGTGTATGTCACCGAGGATATGGTCGGCCACAAGCTGGGCGAGTTCGCCCCCACCCGTACCTTCCGCGGCCACGCCGGCAGCAAGACCGGTAAGTAAGGAGGAGAGAAAATGGACGAGAAGAAAATTGCCCGTGCGGAGCATAAATACGCCCGTATTTCTCCCCGCAAGGTTGAGATCATCTGCAACATGATCCGCGGTAAGGACGCCAAGCTTGCCATGGCTTATCTGGAGAACACCCCGAAGGCCGGCTGCGAGCTGATGATCAAGGTGCTCAAGAGCGCCATGGCCAATGCCGAGAATAACTTCGAGATGGATCCCGAGAAGCTGTACGTGGCGGAAACCTACGTCGGCGCCGGCCCCATCCTGAAGCGCGGCATGCCCCGCGCCCAGGGCCGTATGTACCGCATCAACAAGCGCACCAGCCACATCGTCATCGCCGTGGCTGAGAGAGACTGAGGGAAGGAGGCAGAATTATGGGACAGAAAGTTAATCCTCATGGCCTGCGCGTAGGCGTTATTAAGGATTGGGATTCCCGTTGGTACGCCCGGGAAGAAAAGGTCGGCGATCTGATCGTCGAGGACTATAACATCCGCAAGTATCTGAAGAAGGCCCTCTATTCCGCCGGTGTCCCCACCATCGAGATAGAGCGCGATTCCGCCAAGGTTCGCATTTATATCCACTGCGCCCGTCCCGGCGTCGTCATCGGCAAGGGCGGCCAGGAGATCGAGCGTCTGCGCGGCGAAGTGCAGAAGCTCATCGGCAAGCCCGTCGCCCTCTCCATCGTTGAGGTCCGTACTCCCGACACCAACGCTCAGCTGGTCGCCGAGAACATCGCTCAGCAGCTGGAGAAGCGCATCGGCTTCCGCCGTGCGATGAAGAACGCCATGGGCCGTGCCATGCGCATGGGCGCCCGCGGCATCAAGGTCAAGTGCGGCGGCCGTCTCGGCGGCGCCGAGATCGCCCGCAGCGAGTGCTATCACGAGGGTACCATCCCCCTGCAGACCATCCGTGCCGACATCGACTACGGCTTTGCCGAGGCGAACACCACCTACGGCCGCATCGGCGTCAAGGTTTGGATCTACAAAGGCGAGGTCCTCTCCCAGACCCTGCGCACCACCCCGCGCACCATGGATCTCTCCAAGCCCGTGGGCGAGCGCCGTCGCAGAGACGACCGTCGCCAGGGCGGTGACCGCCGTCAGGGCGGCTACAACCGCGACAATCGCCAGGGCGGCTACAATCGCGACAATCGCGACGGCAACCGTCAGGGCAACAGCTATGGCAACCGGCCCCAGGGCCAGGGCGGCTACAACCGTGGTCCCCGTCCCGCCGCTCCCGCCAAGGAAGGAGGCAACACCTAATGTTAATGCCCAAGAGAGTTAAATACCGCAGAGTTCAGCGCGGCCGCATGAAGGGCAAAGCTACCCGCGGTAATGTTGTCACCTACGGTGAGTTCGGTCTTCAGGCTCAGGAGCCCGGCTGGATCACCTCCAACCAGATCGAGGCGGCCCGTATCGCCATGACCCGTTACACCAAGCGCGGCGGTCAGGTGTGGATCAAGATCTTCCCTGACAAGCCCGTTACGGCCAAGCCCGCCGAGACCCGTATGGGTTCCGGTAAAGGCGCCCCCGAGTACTGGGTGGCCGTTGTCAAACCCGGCAGAGTGATGTTTGAGATCGCCGGTGTTCCCGAAGAGACCGCTCGCGAGGCCCTGCGTCTGGCCAGCCACAAGCTGCCCATCAAGACCAAGGTCGTCGCGAAGGACTCCGAGTCTGAGAAAGCTGGTGAATAAAGATGAAGGCAAACGAAATTCGCTCCCTGTCTGTCAGCGAGCTCGAGGCTAAGCTCGCCGATCTGAAGAAGGATCTGTTCATGCTCCGCATGCAGCATGCCACCAATCATCTTGATAACCCCACCAAGATCTCTGCCACGCGCCGTGACATCGCCCGTGTCAAGACCGTGCTGCGCGAGAAGCAGAACTGAGGAGGTAACAAGGAATGAATACTGAGAGAACTACTTCCCGTAAAGTCCGCGTTGGCAAGGTCGTCAGCGACAAGATGGACAAGACCGTGGTCGTCATCGTCGAGGACCGGGTCGCTCACAAGACCTATAAGAAGATCATCGGACGTACCTACCGCCTGAAGGCCCACGACGAGAACAACGAGTGCGGCGTCGGCGATATCGTCCGCGTGATGGAGACCCGCCCCCTGTCCAAGGACAAGCGCTGGCGCGTGGTCGAAATCGTTGAGAAGGCTAAGTAAGGAGGCGCCGAAATATGATCCAACAGGAATCTTATCTGAAGGTCGCCGACAATACCGGCGCCAAGGAACTCAAGTGCATCCGTGTGCTCGGCGGCTCCAAGCGGAAGTATGCCAGCATCGGTGACGTGATCGTCTGCTCCGTCCGCAAGGCGGCTCCCGGCGGCACCGTCAAGAAGGGCGATGTGGTCAAGGCTGTTATCGTCCGCACCGTCAAGCCCGTTCGTCGTGCTGACGGCACCTATGTTCGCTTCGACGAGAACGCGGCCGTTCTCATCAACACCGGTGATAAGAACCCCCGCGGCACCCGTATCTTTGGGCCCGTCGCCCGTGAGCTGCGTGACAAGGAATACATGAAGATCCTGTCCCTGGCTCCCGAAGTGATTTAATGGAGGGCAGCGAGAATGAACATTAAGAAAGACGATAAAGTCATCGTTCTGTCCGGTAAGGACAAGGGCAAGCAGGGCGAAGTCCTGGTTGCCGATCCCAAGGCCGGTAAGGTCATCGTGAAGGGCGTCAACGTTGCGACCAAGCATCAGAAGCCCCAGAAGCAGGGCCAGGAAGGCGGCATCATCAAGGTCGAGACCCCGATCTATGCCTCCAAGGTCCAGCTGGTCTGCCCCAAGTGCGGCAAGGGTACCCGTGTCGCCCACAAGATCAGCGATGGCAAGAAGGTCCGCGTCTGCAAGAAGTGCGGCGCCGAAATCTGAGAGAAAGGAGTAAACTGACATGACCAGAATGAAGGAAAAGTATGTGAAGGAAGTTGCTCCTGCTCTGATGGAGAAGTTCCAGTACAAGTCCCCCATGCAGATCCCCAAGATCGACAAGATCGTTGTCTCTGTCGGCTGCGGCGACTGCAAGGATAACGCCAAGGCGCTCGACGCCGTCATCAAAGACATCTCCGCCATCACCGGTCAGCACGCCGTTGCCACCGTGGCGAAGAAGTCCGTCGCCAACTTCAAGCTCCGTGAGGGCATGAAGGTCGGCGTGAAGGTCACGCTGCGTCAGGACCGTATGTGGGAGTTCCTGGATCGTCTGTTCAACGTGGCTCTGCCCCGTGTCCGCGACTTCCGCGGCATCTCCGCAGACGCCTTTGACGGCCGCGGCAACTACAGCCTGGGCCTAAAGGAGCAGATCATCTTCCCCGAGATCGAGTATGACAAGATCGAGAAGCTGCGTGGTATGAACATCGCCATCACCACCACCGCTCAGACCGACGAAGAGGCTCGCGAGCTCCTGAAGCTCATGGGCGCTCCCTTCGCCAACTAAGGAGGACTGACAAATGGCTAAGAAATCCATGATCCTGAAGCAGCAGGCTCCTGCTAAGTTCTCCACCCGTAAGTACAACCGCTGCAAGATCTGCGGTCGTCCTCACGCCTATCTGCGCAACTACGGCATCTGCCGTATCTGCTTCCGCGAGCTGGCTTATAAGGGCCAGATCCCCGGCGTGCGCAAAGCCAGCTTCTAAATTTCCCGTCATACGGCGTTGGCTGCGGCTCGCAGTACTTTTGTACAGCTTCGCCTTGCCGCCTTGTCTGACAAAAAATTTAGCGGCGCTGTGAACATCACAGAAACAAGAAAAAGGAAGGTCGAAAGGCCTTCCTTTTTTGCGCCTACATGAGGCAATCTTTGTTCATGCCGTAGGGGCGGCTATCAGCCGCCCGTTACCCAGGTTACGCGCAATCTTAAGGCGATGTCATTGCGAGGAGCGCAGCGACGTGGCAATCCGTACTCCCCGCGGCCAGGAAAAAAGAAAACGGATTGCCACGGGGCGCAAACGGCCCTCGCAATGACATGGGACCGGGATGGTGCCGTGTCTGCGGGCGGCTGATAGCCGCCCCTACGAGGGAAACGGAAAACGGGCCGTCGAGAGCGCCGGTCCCTACGATGCGGAAATCCCGGATATTGCCGTAGGGGCGACCCTTGCGGTCGCCCGTTGGCTCAGACATGTACCACCTTACATTGTTGCCGTAGGGGACGCCGCCCTCGGCGTCCCGTTTTCCCGGTCGCGTGACCAAGCTTAACGGGCGGGGACTAGCCCCGCCCCTACGTCATGGACGGGCTCGGATACGAAACGACGTATCGCTTCACAGCGACGCCGTAGGGGAGGGGCTTGCCCCTCCCGCTGACTGGTCGTGAGACCAGTGTCGGCGGGCCGTCGAGGGCGCCGGCCCCTACGGTGTTGGACGGACTTTCGGCGCAAAAGGGGAGCCCACCCGTTCCGCGTGGGAAAAGAGCGCGATTTTTGTACAAAATTACCCGAATTTTTCTGCAAAAAAAGCTAAAAAAAGCTTGCAGTGCCTGGAATCTTTTGATATACTACTAACTTGCGAGGCAAGCGTTCAGACTGCCTTTTTAGGTCGTTGTGCGCTCGTTTGGCAGGTAAACCGTTTACATCGGGGCCGATCATCCCGGTGTGACAGGATGGCGAAAGGCCATGGCCAATCAGGTATTGGCATGGAACCTCGCCGCCGAAACTGTGGGCCGACCCACCCGCAGTAACTCTAAATCAGGAGGAGTAAACCATGCAGATCACAGACCCCATTGCAGACATGCTCACTCGGATCCGCAACGCCGGTACCGCGAAGCATGAAACCGTCGATGTCCCCGCCTCGAAGATGAAGAAGTCCATTGCGGAGATTCTTCTCAACGAGGGCTACATCAAGAACTATCAGGTTATTGATGACGGCACCCAGGGCATCATCCGCATCACCCTCAAGTATCTCCCCGGCAAGGAGAAGGCCATCCAGGGTCTTCGCCGTGTCAGCAAGCCCGGCCTGCGCGTGTATGCCGGCGCTGACGAGCTCCCCCGTGTCCTGAAGGGACTGGGCATTGCCATCATCTCCACCTCCAAGGGCGTCATGACCGACAAGCAGGCTCGCAAAGAGCACGTTGGCGGCGAAGTCCTTGCGTTCGTATGGTAAGGAGGTAACGACATGTCTAGAATCGGTAGAGCACCCATTACGATTCCGGCTGGCGTGGAAGTGACCGTCAACGGAAATCATGTCACCGTCAAGGGCCCCAAGGGCACCCTGGAGCGCGATCTGGTCCCCCAGATGAAGCTCAGCATCGAAGACGGCGTCATTCATGTCACTCGCCCCAACGATACCAAGGAGAACCGCTCTCTGCACGGCCTGACCAGAACTCTGGTCGACAACATGGTCGTCGGCGTGACCCACGGCTTCGAGAAGAAGCTGGAGATCAACGGCGTTGGCTACCGTGCCAGCAAAGAGGGCAAGAATCTGGTCATGAACCTGGGCTATTCTCACCAGGTCGTCGTCCCCGAGACCGAGGACATCCAGATCGACGTTCCCGATGCCAACCACATCGTCATCAAGGGTATCGACAAGCAGAAGGTCGGCCAGTTTGCAGCCGAGGTCCGTGGCAAGCGTCCTCCCGAACCCTACAAGGGCAAGGGCATCAAGTATGACTACGAGACCATCCGCCGCAAAGAAGGCAAGACCGGCGCTAAGTAAACGGAGGTGTGCCTGAATGATTAAAAGACCTGATACCAGAGGACAGCGCATCAAGCGCCACAATCGCGTTCGCGGCAAGATCTCCGGCACCGCCGAGAGACCCCGCCTGAGCGTGTTCCGCAGCAAGGCCAACATCTATGCCCAGATCATCGACGACGTGGCCGGCACCACCCTGGTGTCCGCCTCCACCGTTGAGAAGGCATTCGAAGGCATCGGCAGCAACTGCGAAGCTGCCAAGAAGATCGGTGCTGTCATCGCAGAGCGCGCTCTGCAGAAGGGCATCGAGGAAGTCGTGTTCGACCGTGGCGGTTATATCTATCACGGCCGTGTCAAGGCTCTGGCTGAAGGCGCCCGTGAGGGCGGCCTGAAGTTCTAAAGAAGGGGGAAAACGAAGTATGGCTTACAATAATGACAGACGTGAGCGCCGCAATCGCGACGAGGCTCCCTCTGAATTCATCGAAAAGGTCGTTTCCCTCAACCGTGTCAGCAAGACCGTCAAGGGCGGCCGTGTTGCCAAGTTCGCCGCGCTGTGCGTGGTCGGCGACGGCAAGGGCCGTGTCGGCTTCGGCACCGGTAAGGCCAACGAAGTCTCCGAGGCGATCCGCAAGGGCCTCGAGGACGCCAAAAAGAACATCGTGACCGTGACCCTCAGCGGGACCACCATCCCCCACGAGGTCATTGGCGCTTTCGGCGCCGGCCGCGTTCTGCTCAAGCCCGCCCCCGAAGGCACCGGCGTTATCGCCGGCGGTGCCGTGCGTGCCGTGGTTGAGGCCGCCGGTATCTCCAACATCCGTACCAAGTGCCTGCGCACCAACAACCCCGCGAACGTTGTTGCCGCCACGATGGAAGGCCTCAAGTCCCTGCGTGACGCGTCTCAGGTCGCGGCCGTCCGGGGCAAGACTCCTGAAGAAGTTCAGGGTTAAGGAGGACGAAACATGGCTAATCTCAGAATCAAGCTCGTTAAGAGCCTCAACGGCAGACACGACAAGCACATTGCCACTGCCCAGTCCCTCGGCCTGCACAAGATCGGCAACGAGACCGTACAGCCCGACAATCCCCAGACCCGCGGCAAGATCGCCAAGATCGGCTATCTCGTCCAGGTAAGCGAAGAATAAGGAGGGCAAGAGAATGTATATTCATGAACTTTCTCCCGTCGCCGGTTCCACCCATGTCGACAAGCGCAAGGGCAGAGGTCATGCCACCGGTAACGGCAAGACCGCAGGCCGCGGCCACAAGGGCCAGAAGGCCCGCAGCGGCGGCGGTGTCCGCATCGGCTTCGAAGGCGGCCAGATGCCTCTGGCCCGCCGCATCCCCAAGAGAGGCTTCAACAACATCTTTGCCAAGCCTCTGGACGGCGTGAACGTCGCGGTTCTCAACAAGTTCGAAGACGGCGCCGTGGTCGACGCCCAGGCTCTCCTGGCTGCCGGCATCCTCTCCAAGTGCAAATACGGCGTGAAGTTCCTTGGTAACGGTGAGGTCAGCAAGAAGCTGACGGTCAAGGCTGCTGCTTTCTCCGAGTCCGCAAAAGAGAAAATCGAGGCGGCTGGCGGAAAGGCAGAGGTGGTCTAAGTGCTTCAGACACTGCGTAATGCATGGAAGATCGAAGAGCTGCGCAAGAAGATCCTCTTTACGCTGGTCATCATCCTCCTTTACCGTCTTGGCAACGCCATCCCTGTTCCCTACGTGAACGTCGCTGCCCTGCAGTTCTACTTCACGCAGCTGCAGAACACCGTCCTGGGCCTCTATAACGTGATGTCCGGCGGTGCCTTCTCCACCGCGACGATCTTCGCCCTGTCCATCCAGCCCTACATCAACGCCTCCATTATCATTCAGCTCCTGTGCATCGCCATTCCGGCTCTGGAGCGTCTGAGCAAGGAGGAGGGCGAGGAAGGCCGCAAGAAGATCGCCTCCATCACCCGCTATGCCACCGTCGGCATCGGCCTGCTCATGGGCTTTGCGTACTACATGCTCATGAAGAACAACAACCTGCTCGACACCAGCGCCCGCGACAGCGTCTGGGCCGCGATCATCATCATCCTGACCTTCACCTCCGGCTCCGCTCTGATCATGTGGCTGGGTGAGCAGATCACCGAGTACGGTATCGGCAACGGCATCTCCATCATCCTGTTCGCCTCTATCGTCTCCCGCTTCCCCACCGACATCGTGACCTCCGTGCGCAACATCATGAGCGGCGAGCTCAGCTGGTGGCTGGCTCTGCTGGTACTGCTGATGCTCCTGGCGATCATCGTTCTCATCGTCTATGTCAACGACGCCGAGCGCCGGATCCCGGTGCAGTATGCCAAGCGTGTTGTCGGCCGTAAGATGTACGGCGGCCAGAGCACCTTCCTTCCCATGAAGGTGAACATGTCCGGCGTTATGCCCATCATCTTCGCCCAGTCCATCGCCTCCCTGCCGGCGACCATCGCGGCCCTGGCCGGCTCCAAGAGCGACAGCTGGTTCATGAAGCTCTTCGACACCACGTCCATCGCCTACGCGATCATCTACTTCCTGCTGATCCTCTTCTTTGCCTACTTCTACAGCACCATCCAGTTCAACCCCGTTGAAGTATCCAACAACCTGAAGAAGAACGGCGGCTATATCCCCGGCTTCCGTCCGGGCAAGCCCACCAGCGAGTTTATCCAGAAGGTCCTGAACAAGATCACCCTGTTCGGCGCCATCTACCTGGGCATCATTGCCTGCGTCCCCATCCTGGTGGCGCACTTCAGCAATGCCAAGGCCCTGACCGGTATCTCCCTGGGCGGCACCTCCATCATCATTGCTGTCGGCGTTGCGCTTGAGACCGTCCGTGCCCTTGAGGCCCAGATGATGATGCGCAACTACAAGGGCTTCCTGTCCTGACAGCAGAGGGAGGAGAACATGAGGCTTATCCTGTTAGGCGCCCCCGGCGCCGGAAAAGGCACTCAGGCGGAGATCCTCTCCAAGCTGATGGGGATCCCCACCATCTCCACAGGCAACATCCTGCGGGCGGCCATGAAGAATGGCACGCCCGTGGGCCTGGCCGCCAAGTCCTACGTGGACGCCGGCAAGCTCGTTCCCGATGAGGTCATTATCGGCATCATCCAGGAGCGTCTGGCCGAGCCCGACTGCGCAAACGGCTACATCCTCGACGGCGTGCCCCGCACCATCCCCCAGGCGGAAGCCATGGAGAAGATGGGCATCGCCATCGACTGCGCTCTCTCCATCGAGGTGGAGGACGAGGTCATTGTCGAGCGTATGGCCGGCCGCCGTACCTGCAAGGACTGCAGCACCACCTTCCATGTCGTGAACAATCCTCCCAAGGTGGAGGGCATCTGCGACAACTGCGGTGGGGAGCTGACCATCCGCAAGGACGACGCGCCCGAGACAGTCAAGGCCCGTCTGGTGACCTACCACCGCGATACCGAGCCGCTCAAGGCCTTCTACGCCGAGCGCGGAAAGCTCAAGGCGGTGGAAAATCAGGCCAGTGTAGAAGCAACGACGGCTGTGATCAGAGAGGCTTTGGGTATTTAAATGTCCGAAACCATCACGATCAAGTCTCCGAGCGAAATCGAGATTATGCGTCAGGCGTGCAAAATTGCCGCCGGAGCGCGCTCGATGGGTCGTCAGGCCGTGAAAGACGGCATGACAACAAAGCAGATCAACAAAGCCGTGCATGACTACATCGTCAAAAGCGGCGCCAAGCCCAGCTGCCTCGGCTACGAGGGCTTTCCGGCTGCGGCCTGCGTCTCCGTCAATGACGAGGTGATCCACGGGATCCCCGGCAAGCGGATCGTCCACAACGGCGATATCGTCTGCATCGATCTCTGCGCCACCTACAAGGGCTTTGTGGGCGACTGCGCCGGAACCTATCCGGTGGGCGAGGTGAGCGAGGAAGCCAAACGGCTCATCGAGGTCACCCGCCAGGCCTTCTTCGAAGGACTGAAGTTCGCCAAGCCCGGCTACCGTGTCTTTGACATCGGCGGCGCGGTGCAGGATTATGTGGAATCCCACGGTTTCTCGGTCCTGCGTGATTACGTGGGCCACGGGATCGGACGCGGCATGCACGAGGCACCGGAAGTCCCCAACTACCGGCCGGAGCGGCACCTGTTTCATCAGAACCCGCGCCTGGTCAAGGGCATGACCATCTGCATCGAGCCGATGGTCTGTGCGGGTGACTATCACGTAGAGGTCAAACGCGACGGCTGGACGGTCGTCACCGCCGACCACTCCCTGGGCGCCCACTACGAAAACACCATTCTGATCACCGACGGCGAGCCGGAGATCCTGACAATGGCCGAAGATCTTTGAGACTGACTTTGGAGGAATGCAGCTTTGGCAAAAGACGACGTAATCGAGCTGGAGGGCACGGTGGTGGAAGCCCTGCCCAACACCATGTTCCAGGTGGATATCGGCAACGGCCACATCATCCTGGCGCATATTTCCGGCAAGCTGCGGATGAACTTCATCCGTATCCTGCCCGGCGACAAGGTCACGGTTCAGATGTCTCCCTATGACGTCACCCGCGGCAGAATCACCTGGAGAAGCAAATAATTCCCTGCGAAACCTGTTTCGCAGCGAACTATGGACAGCAGTAGTAGGAGGTAACTACAATGAAAGTCAGACCTTCCGTGAAGCCCATGTGCGAGAAGTGCAAGATCATCAAGCGCAAGGGTAAAGTCATGGTTATTTGCGAGAACCCGAAGCACAAGCAGCGTCAGGGCTGATCGCACCCCATTATTCAATCGACAAGGCGTATTAATCGCTTGTCCCATATCAAACTTCCCGCATGGATTCAGGGGCTCCCTCCGGCGGGATTAAGCCCCCGCGTCTGAGAATGCGGAAATTAACGGAAAGGAAGAAAAAAGTATGGCACGTATAGCCGGCGTTGACCTGCCCAAGGACAAGAGAATCGAAATCGGTCTCACCTATGTCTATGGTATCGGCAGAACCAGCGCGAAAAAGATCCTGGAAGCCACCGGTATCAACCCCGATACCAGAGTGAAAGACCTCACCGATGAGGAAGAGAGCAAGTTGCGTGAGTGCATCGACCACGGCTACATCGTCGAGGGCGACCTGCGCCGTCAGACGGCGCTGGACATCAAGCGTCTCACCGAGATCGGCTGCTATCGCGGTCAGCGGCATCGCCGCGGCCTGCCCGTTCGCGGCCAGCGCAGCAAGACCAACGCTCGTACCCGCAAGGGCCCGAAACGCACCATCGCAAATAAGAAGAAGTAAGGAGGGATATGAGTCATGGCAGCGAATGCTAAGAAGAAAGTCGTCAGAACGCGCCGCAGAGAGCGCAAGAACATTGAAAAGGGCCAGGTTCATATCAGCTCTTCCTTCAATAACACCATGGTGACCATCACCGACACCCAGGGCAACGCCATTTCCTGGGCCTCCGCCGGTGGCCTCGGTTTCCGTGGCAGCAAGAAGTCCACTCCCTTTGCCGCTCAGACCGCCGCTGAGACTGCCGCCAAGGCAGCCATGGAGCATGGCCTGAAGACCGTCGAAGTGTTTGTCAAGGGCCCCGGTTCCGGCCGTGAAGCCGCCATCCGCGCTCTGCAGACCGCCGGTCTGGAAGTTACGATGATCAAGGACGTTACCCCCATTCCTCACAATGGCTGCCGTCCTCCGAAACGTCGTCGCGTATAAGGAAGGGAGGATACTGTTATGGCTAAAAACAGACAGCCGATTGCCAAGCATGCAAAGGCTCTGGGTGTGAGCCCCGCCGCAATGGGCTATTATAAGAAGGAAACCACCCGCAACAGCAACAATCAGACCCGCAAGAAGAAATCCGAGTATGCCAGTCAGCTGCAGGAGAAGCAGAAGGTCAAGTTCGTCTATGGCGTTCTGGAGAAGCAGTTCCGCGGCTACTATGAGAAGGCCGTCCGCATGCCCGGCAAGGCCGGCGACAACCTCCTGATCCAGCTGGAGAGCCGTCTGGACAACGTGGTGTACCGTCTCGGTTACGCCGCCACCCGCCGCGAGGCCCGTCAGATGGTCAACCATGGTCACTTCACCGTCAACGGCCGCAAGGTCAACATCCCCAGCTACCAGGTTAAGCCCGGTATGGAGATCGCGATCAAGGAGAGCAGCCGCTCCATCGAGCGCTTCAAGGTCAACCTGGAGGCCAATGCCTACCACGTGATCCCCAAGTGGCTGGAGTTTGACGCCGCCAATATGGTCGGTAAGGTTGTTGCGGCTCCTACGAGAGAGGACGTCGACTTCCCCGTGGAAGAGCACCTCATCGTCGAGTTGTACTCCAAGTAAAAAGAGACCCTCATCAATTGGTAAGCTGAAACACCGCGCACGGTTCGCCCGTGCAAAGAACGTAAGGAGGGTACTGCAACTATATGATCGAAATTAAAAAGCCGCGCATCGAATGCATCGAGACCCAGGCCGATCCCTCGTATGGCAAGTTCATCATCGAGCCCCTGGAACGCGGCTACGGCACGACGCTTGGTAACTCTCTCCGTAGGGTACTCCTGTCCTCTCTTCCCGGCTCTGCCTGCACCAGCATCAAGATCGCCGGTGTGCAGCATGAGTTTTCCACGATCCCCGGCGTCAAGGAAGACGTCACCGAGATCGTTCTGAACGTCAAGAGCATCATTGCCCGTCTGAATTCCACCGGTTCCAAGACCGTCTACATTGAGGCCTCCGGCGAGGGCGTTGTCACCGCCGGGGACATCAAGCCCGACGCGGAGGTTGAGATCCTCAATCCCGAGCAGCCGATCGCGACCCTGGGCCCGGATGGCGCGCTGAACATGGAACTCGTTCTGGATCACGGCAGAGGCTATGTGTCCGCCGAGAAGAACAAAAATCCGCAGATGCCGATCGGCACCATTCCCGTCGACTCGATCTACACGCCGGTTCTCAAGGTCAACTACACCGTGGAGAATACCCGTGTGGGCAATCAGACCGACTATGACAAGCTGACCCTGGAGGTCTGGACCAACAAGACCATGAGCTCCCGCGACGCTGTCTCCCTGGGCGCCAAGATCCTCTGCGACCACTTCACCCTGTTCACCGACCTGTCGGAGAACGTGGCGAACAGCTCCACCGTCGTCGAGAAGGTGGAGAAGGAGCCGGATACCGTTCTGAAGATGACCATCGAGGAACTGGATCTGTCCGTGAGAAGCTTCAACTGCCTCAAGCGTGCGAATATCAATACTGTCGAGGACCTGGTCAGCAAGACGCAGGATGAGATGATCAAGGTCCGCAACCTCGGCCGCAAGTCCCTGGAAGAAGTCGAGCATAAGCTGACGATGATGGGCTTGTCTCTGGCAGACGAGGACAACCAGTAATAGGAGGAAATAAGTTATGCCTGGAACAAGAAAGCTCGGCAAGACCACCGATCAGCGCATGGCAATGCTGCGTCAGCAGGTTACCGATCTGCTGGACAAGGGCCGCATGGAGACCACTGTCAGCCGCTGCAAGGAGATCGCTCCCATGGCCGAGAAAATGATCACCCTTGGCAAAGAGAAGGATCTGGCTTCCTATCGTCAGATGCTCGCCTTCATCACCCGTGAAGACGTGGCCAAGAAGGTCAAGGACGAGCTGTCCGTCAAGTATGCCGACCGCAACGGCGGTTACACCCGCATCACCCGCATCGGCGTCCGCCGCGGCGACGCTGCCGAGGTCGCGGTCATCGAGCTCGTTTGATCGATATACTCATAAAAAATGCTCTCTGAGAAATCAGAGAGCATTTCAATGTGTCGACAAACGTGGGAATCCGTTCTCCGGAAAAATGTCGGTAAACTTGCAGTTTTCGGGGAATACGGATTGCCACACCAGTGACGTCGGTCACTGGTTCGCAATGACAAAACCGACTTTGGCTACAGTCTGAAATGCTCTCTGAGAAATCAGAGAGCATTTTTATATCGCTTTTCTATCGCCTGTCTTCACGCCGTCAGGAAGGCGCGGATCCGATCCCGATAGTCCGGCGCGGTGTCAAAGGCGGCGTGGCCGTAGCCGATGTACATGAAGAGCTTGAAGTCGGGCCGGACGTCCAGCTTTTCGGCGATCTCCATTGTGGCGTCGGCGTCCAGCACCGCGTCCTCAAAGACGCCGATGGCCAGCACCGGGCATTGAATCCGGGAGAGCTGATCGGAGACGTCAAAGTCCCGGATGCCCTCCGCCAGGATCACAAAGCGGTCCAGATCCTCGTCCGTCACGGTTTTCGCGGCGGCGAGCAGCCCTTCCCGCGCCTGGGCAAAGACAGCGGGGGGATAGAGCTCCTCCCCAAAGCTCAGGTACAGGCCCTCCCGGTCGCCCGCCCGGGCCAGCCGGATCCAGTTTTCCACCACGGCGAACTGGGCCGGCAGCACATGGGAGGAGGTGGAGCCCAGCACCAGCTTGTGCACCAGCTGGGGGTATTCCATCGCAATGACCAGGGCCATCATGCCGCCCTGGGAGGCGCCGAAGAGATCCACGTCCCGGAGCCCGAGAGCCAGCATCGCCTCCGCCGTGTCCCGCGCCATGTCCCGGATCGAATAGACTGGCGGCAGCTCGCTGCGCCGGTCGAAGACGTAGACGGTGTAGGCCTCCGTAAAGGCCGCGTAGCCCTGGGCCACGGCCTCGGCCGCGCCGGTCACGCTCTGCACGGCCAGGCCCGGCAGGATCACGAAGGTCTTTTTCCCGCTGCCAAAGCGGAAATAGCGCATCGAAAAACGCTCCGTCCTGACAGTTTCGATCGGAATGGACATGGACGTACCTCCCTAAAACAATTGCCTGATTCATCCAAAGATAAATCAGGCAATCAATTTGGTAGCGGCACCTGGATTCGAACCGGGGACACTGCGGGTATGAACCGCATGCTCTAGCCAACTGAGCTATGCCGCCGTATCACTTAACAGCAGAAATGATTTTAGCAGAAGAGACCCCGAATGTCAATAAATTTTTTCGCAAAACGAAAAAATATTTGACTGATCTGAAAAATTCCTCTTGAAATCTGAAAAGGGATGTGCTATAGTAAACAAGCTACGGAGGGTTAGCTCAGCTGGTTAGAGCGTCCGCCTCACACGCGGAAGGTCGACGGTTCGAGTCCGCCACTCTCCACCATGGCGCAGCAGAATATACGTTCCGCCGCGCCATTTTGGCCCGTTGGTCAAGTGGTTAAGACACCGCCCTTTCACGGCGGTAACATGGGTTCGAGTCCCGTACGGGTCACCAAAGCAAACAAATCCGAACCATATCTTCCAGGTTGGAGATGGGTTCGGATTTTGCTTTTTCTTCGGGCAATTTCCTCCCTCCAACCGGAAACCAAGAAAGCGGAAAACAAAACGGTAAGGAGTATCTGTTATGAAACTTTTGATCAGCTGTGAGTTCAACATCGACACGGCCCGCGTGGAGTTGAAGTATTCCGACGGCTCCATGCTGGCTATCGACTGCGATGCCGTTGAGGACGAGTACGCCAAAACCATCCGCCATCGCTCAGCGCTGGATTACCTGGTCTACAACGCTCCGCTGGAATATGCGGAGCTGGTACTGCGCGGGGATGTGGAGGGGTATTTGAGAAACTCAGTTGATACTATGTCATCAGAAGAATAAGACAGGGGGGATGCTACAGTAGCCGCAGCATCCCGCTTTTTTTGCTTTTATTGACTCTGATTATTTGAACCAATCTTATAGATTTGGGCTTCATCCTTCTCGATATGAATCCCTTTTACCTCTATTAATTCCGAAGAGATCGCTTTACAAGCATCCGGGTCAAATAAAACAACATTTATTCCGCCCGTATTGAGAGAACTGTTAAACCTCAGCCCATCAAATCCCATGTTTTTGATTTCTTCGGCTAAGAACTGCGTGGCAATGTACTTGGCAGGATCTCCGTTGAATGGCCTGGAAAACATGGTGCCTATGGCGTTAAACAGTTTGGCAGATTCATATTCATCTACAGAATCAAATAATTGATCCTCAAATGGCTTTTTCGGTAATGTGAGATCGTATAGTCTGACTTCTTTAGTCAGTCGGAACCGAGCGACACTTACTTGATCTCCTATAATGGGACGGACTTCATAAACCGGAGTGTCTTCATCTTCGCATACATACAAGTAGCGGATATGATCGGGGTTTGCACGTCCGTTAGTCACTTTGTTCGGTTCGGGTGCTGTAGAATCACGAGATCCATAGCCCTTGAACTTAACACTCTTCCGCCATTTTAATTGAGCGTTTCTAATAGCGATTTGCTCGTTACTATTCTTATGCTGACTGTCATTGCTTACGAAGAATTGAGCATTCGAAAGAGCATTTACTTTTTGAGTTTTGTCCCATGTATTCAGTATTTCTTTAATCTCGTTTTCAGACTTTCCAAGCTCCCGTAGGTAATATTTTACCAGTTTGTCTATGCTGAAATCCTTAAATATTCTTGCTCGATAGTATGTCTTTCCCGGTGGTACGATGATTGTGGCCTCGTCTTTGTGTTTATGTATTTCCTTGACGACGGCGTGTTTTGAAGAAAATCTGTTTTTATATATCAAGTCATTTTCAAATTGCTGGACTTGCTCATCAACCTTTTTTGAACTCTCCAACAGCAAAAGGATGAGAACCCACCACTGGTCATCAGTGCTCAGATTATTAAACTCATCCATATTAAAGTCTTCCATAAAAACACCCTCTATCTATTGTCGCAAGTATATTCGATTAGGAAGAAACTCTCTTTTATTTTATCTCCTGCTCCAGGGCATCAAACTCCGGGGTGGAGAAAAATTCTGCGAGGGTGATATCCAGACCGTCGCAGATCTTTTTTATTGTCAGGATCTTGGGATCAACACTTCTGCCGTACAGGATGTTTTTCACGGATGACGGCGGCAAGGCGCACATCGTCGCAAGCTTGTTGATGGAGATATTCCGTTCCGCACAGAGCCGCAGGATTCGGTTCTTGATGGCCGTGATTGTATCCATATCATCGCCGTCCTTTCTCTTGCAAGCATATAGAATCCTGCTTGCAAAAGTAGGCTATCCATGCTACTATTTAGGCTATACATAGCCTAAACTTGCATAAAGGGGCGAAGGTATGGATTACAGAAAAGATTTGCTGCTGGCTTCGGCAGCGCGACTATACAGCATGGGCGTGGATCTGGAAGCGGCGCGGGCCAAACTCAAAGAGCTGGTGGAGCGGGGTGTTCCCTACGATTCTGACCAGATGAAGCAGGCCTATCAGAACTTCAAGGAGCTGGAACAGCAGTGGAAAGCGCTGGAGCGGCAGCACCTGGAGTTGCGGGATGAGATCGTGAAGGACGGGCAGGACTGACACTGCCCGCTCCTTCTGACAACTGAATACAGACATCAAGGTTTCCTCCATCGGGCATAATAGTCTCAAACAGATGGGAGGAGATCGAAACATGTACACCTATGGCTATATACGGGTCTCGTCGCGGGATCAGAACGAAGACCGGCAGCGGATCGCCATGCGGGACGCCGGCGTGGAGGATGCTCGGATCTACATGGACAAGCAGTCCGGCAAGGACTTTGACCGGCCCGGTTATCGGCGGCTGCTGAAAAAGCTGAAGCCGGGCGACACTCTGATTATCAAGAGCATCGACCGGCTGGGACGTAACTATGACGAGATCCTGGAGCAGTGGCGGCTGATCACAAAGGAGAAGCAGGCCGCGATTGTCGTCCTGGACATGCCGCTGCTGGATACCCGGCAGGGGCGGGATCTGACTGGGACGCTGATTGCGGATATCGTCCTGCAGCTGCTGAGCTATGTGGCGCAGACCGAGCGGGAGTTTATCCGTCAAAGGCAGGCAGAAGGCATTGCGGCAGCAAAGGAACGCGGCGTTCAATTCGGGCGGAAACCTATGGAACGGCCTCCGGAATACGAAACTGTCAAATCAGTATGGCAGCACGGCAGTATTTCTGCAAGGGAAGCCGCAAGCAGGCTATGCGTGGCACACAAGACCTTTTTGAAGTGGATTCGCGAGGATTTGGAAAAAAGTATACCTTTGGCACCAAGCCCCGGAAACCTTGATACATAACGCATTTTCCCTTATATTACTTGTTTTACTATACCAAATTCTTAGTAAATTGACAAGTAAGGTCTGGGGACACAGGTATACCCATTTACGCGCTGACAGGGCGCTGCAAGGGAGGCATTTGCTCCGTTTTTCGGGCAAATGCCTCCCTTTTTCGTTTTCTGGAGGCTTTGCTTGATGCATAGCAGCTCGGAAAGGAGCGGCGCGTTGGTCATCAACATCCAAGACGATATTCTCCGGCTCCACGCCATGGGCCTGCTGGATCGGCTGCTGGCCGACAAGGCTACCCATGGCAATATCCTGTGGGCGACCGACGCCTATGCCCAACTTGGCGAGTGGTACAGTCCGGGCAATGAGATCCGCCCGCAGAGGATCACGGGCGACAATTCTGACCTCATCAAGACCCGCGCCCGCCGGGCCATGGAGCAGCGCACGGAGCGCACCCGGCAGCACGCCGAGGTCTTCACCCCGCTGTGGGTTGTAAAAAAGATGAACGACTATGCGGATGAGCAGTGGTTCGGCCGCAAAGACGGCATTTACAAATATACGGGCGAAGGCAAAATCTACTTTTCCAAGCAGAAGCACTGGAAACTGTATGTGGACGCGCGGCGGCTGGAGATCACCTGCGGCGAGGCTCCGTTTCTGGCGACCCGCTACGATGTGGAGACCGGCGAGGCCATCCCGGTGGAGGATCGGATCGGCCTGCTGGATCGGAAGCTGCGGGCGATATCGGAAAACGTGCAAGATGTAGAGGAATGGAAACGTTGGGCGCTGCGGGCGGTGCAGGCCATCTACGGCTATGAGCTGCAGAGCGACAATCTGCTGATCGCCCGGGTCAACATCCTGTGTACTGTGGAGGAGCATCTGTTCCATCGCTGGAGACAGAAGGCAGATAAGACCTGGCTCGAAAAGCTGTGCAATGTGATTGCATGGAACCTGTGGCAAATGGACGGGATTCACGGCTGCGTCCCTGTCCCGCCGGCCCCCACGGAAGAGCAGCTCTCCCTGTTCCCGCCCGTGGAGGAGCAGACAAATCTCTTCGGAGAAACAGAAAAGCATGATATCCCCTGCCGCCTGTTCGACTGGCGCGGGGATCGGAGTATCAGTTATACAACGCTGCGAGAGAAAGGATCGAAGGCCATGAAGTTTGATTTCATCATTGGAAATCCGCCGTATCAAGAAGAACAGATATCCGAAGATTTTGAAGGGTCTCTAAAAAACTATGCTCCTCCCATATACAATCACTTTATGGACGAGTGCTATAGAATTGCAGATGCAGTCGAGCTTATTCACCCTGCGCGCTTCCTTTTTAATGCAGGTTCAACACCAAAGGCGTGGAATGAAAAAATGTTGGCCGACAAGCATTTCAAAGTGTTGTCCTATGAAGAGGATGGACACAAGGTATTTCCTACGCTATCAACTCCCTTGAGAGGCGGTGTGGCTATCACATACCGAAACGCGAAGCAAGAGTATGGCGCAATACAAGCATTCACAAAGTATCCTGAGGTAAATGACATTCTTCATAAGGTTATATATGATAGTTCTTTCTCAACGTTAATGGATATTGTATATTCAAGAACGTCGTACCGTCTCACTGATAAGATGCATGAGGAAAACCCATTTGCAATCAACCGTGTTAGTAAAGGCCACGCCTATGATATGTCCTCAAATATCATGGACTTGATTCCAGAGATATTTCTTGATGAGATGCCACGAGACGGAAAAGAGTATATTCAGATTCTAGGGAGGACAAAGAATAGGCGCATCTATAAATTCATTAGGCGTGACTATGTAAAAGCGGTTGATAATCTCGATTTCTATAAAGTCTACGTTGCCCAGGCAAACGGTAGTGGAGAATTTGGGGAAACGATGAGCGAGCCGGTTGTTGAAAAACCGGGTGTCGGTTCAACTGAGACTTTCTTAAGTATCGGGAAATTCAAGACAGAGAATGAAGCCCGAGCCGTTGAGAAGTATATAAAAACAAAGTTTGCACGAACTCTTCTAAGCGTACTCAAAGTGACGCAAAACGGCAATAAACCTGTCTGGAAAATGATTCCTCTTCAAGACTTTACCCCTGCTTCTAACATTGACTGGTCCAAATCCATCCCGGAGATCGACCGACAACTCTATGCCAAGTACGGTCTGGATGCAGACGAGATCGAATTCATCGAAACCCATGTAAAGGAGATGAGCTGAAATGAGCGCACCCAACATCCGCTCCTTTGAGCCCGTCGTCCCGATGATTTATGCCTACTCTCATCCGGATTACACGCCGCACTTGGGCTGGACAAAGATCGGCTACACCGAGAAGCAGAGCGTGGAGGAGCGGGTCAAACAGCAGCACCACACCTCGGACATCGCCTACAAGATCCTCTGGCGGGACAATGCCATCTATAAGGATGGCAGCGGTCTGCCCTTTACCGACCATGAGTTCCACCATTATCTTGATACCGTCGCCCATGTAAAGCGCAAGCCGAAAACCGAGTGGTTCCAAGTGGACGGACCGGAAGCGAGGGTGTACTTTGACGAGTTTGCCTCACGGCGGCCCTCAGCCGAGGAAAGCGGTCTGAGCTACACATTGCGCGAAGAGCAGGAGCGCGCCGTCTCCCAGACGGTGGACTGGTTCTCCCACGGCGGGAAGCAGTTTCTGTGGAACGCCAAGCCCCGCTTCGGCAAGACCCTGAGCACTTACGATCTGATCGTGCGGATGGGCTTTCAGCGGGTGCTGATCGTCACCAACCGCCCCAGCATCGCCAACTCCTGGGCAGAGGATTTCAACAAGTTCATCGGCTGGCAGCATGATCTATGCTTTGTCAGTGACACGGATTCTCTGCGCGGCAAGCCCGGCGTCCTGACCCGGGGCGAGTACATCCAGGGCCGCTTCGACAAGGGCATGGTGGCTTTTGTCTCCCTGCAGGATCTGAAGGGCTCCATCTACTTTGGCGGCAACCACGAAAAGCTGGGCTGGATGGCCAAAGAGTATGTGGACCGCGCCACAGGCGAGAAGAAAAAGGGTCTGGCCTTCGACCTGCTGGTGGTGGACGAGGCGCAGGAGGGCGTGGAGACCTATAAGACGGAAAAAGCCTTTGACAACATACAGCGCGCCCACACGCTGTATCTGTCCGGCACACCCTTCAAGCAGTTGGCCGGGGATCAGTTCTCTGACCGGGAGATCTTCAACTGGTCCTATGCCGACGAGCAGGACGCCAAGAGCCGCTGGGAGGGCGAAGAATACAACCCCTACGAAAGTCTGCCTCAGCTCTTGATGTACACCTATCAGCTGGGCCCCATGATCTACGACACGCTCAGCCGCGGGATCGTGCTGGAGGATGAGGACGAGGCTGTTGATCCGGCCTTTGATCTGAACGAGTTTTTCCTGACTGACGACAACGGGAAGTTCCTGCACCGGGACGATATCAAAAAGTTCCTGCTGATGCTGTTCAAGGGCGAGAAGTATCCCTTCTCCACGCCGGAGCTGCGCAAGGAACTAAGCCATACCATGTGGTACTTAAACCGCGTAGCCTCCGCCAAGGCGCTGCACAAGCTGATGAGGGAGGACGAGGACTTAAAGCCGCTGTTCGACGAGTATGAGATCGTGCTGGCGGCGGGCGACGGACGGCTCACCGAGGAAGAGGAGACCAAGCGCTCCTATGACAAGGTGAAGGAGGCCATCGCCGCCCATGAGAAAACCATTACGCTCACGGTCGGGCAGCTGACGGTCGGCGTCACGATCCCGGAGTGGAGCGGCGTATTCATGCTCTGCAACATGCAGAGCCCCTCGTCCTACATGCAGGCGGCGTTCCGGGCACAGAATCCCTACCGCTTCCATGGCGCGGACGGGCGCCGATACCGCAAGGAGCGGGCCTATCTCTTTGACTTCGACCCGGCCCGGACGCTGATCATCTACGATCAATTCGCCAACAACCTGATCCGCGAGACGGCAACCGGCGGCACGACGGAGGATCGGGAAAAGAACATCAAGCGGCTGCTGAATTTCTTCCCGGTGCTGGGTGAAGATGAAGAAGGCCGCATGGTGGAGCTGGACGCCGCCCAGGTGCTGACCATTCCGCGCAAGCTGAAAAGCGCGGAGGTCGTGCGCCACGGCTTCATGTCCAATTTCCTCTTTGCTAATATCAGCGGCATTTTCGGCGCGGCGGGCTTCGTGCGGGAGATCATCGAAAAGCTCACGCCCGCCCACGAAGAGGGCGGCAAGTCCGATAAGGACAAGCTGGACGCCATCAGCACCGTCAAGGTCGATGGCGAGGGAAACGCTGTCCCGGATGAAGGCATTGTGATCGGCAAGACCCAGGAGCTTTTCGGGGATAAGATCTATGAGACGATTCCCGCCGATGTGGAGAAGGCTGTTTCCACCGTGGCCGAGAGCAAGCCGGACGAGGTGGAGCGCCACGTCAAGGCGCTGACGGATTCGGTCAAGGGAAAGGTCGCACAGGAGATCATCGCGCCTATCGCGGACAGCTACGGTATGACCCAAAAGGCGAAGAAGCGTATGGAGGAGCAGGCCGGAAAAGAGATCGAAGTTGCCATGTCCCGCGCCAAGGACGATTTCGACCAGCAGAAGCGGATCGCCCAGGCCGCGCTGGACGCCAAGCGCAAGAGTGCTGAGACCGAGCAGGAAGTGAAGAAGGCGGAGAGCGAGTTTGCCGCCGACATGCAGGACGCGCTGAAAGCACTCACGCAGACGGTCACAGAAACGGTTCAGAAAACGCTGCAGGAGAAGCCGAAGGAGCTCGTGGAGCGGCTGGAGCAGAAGAAGGAAGAGGACAAGAAAAAGTCCGTGGAGGATGAGATCCGTGCCCATCTGCGCGGCTTTGCCCGGACGATCCCGTCCTTCATCATGGCCTACGGCGACGAGAATCTGACCCTTGCCAATTTCGACGATTATACCGAGGACGCGGTTTTCCTGGAGGTCACCGGGATCAGCGAGGAGGAGTTCCGCTTCCTGCGGGATGGCGGCAACAAGCTCAATCCAGAAACCGGGCTCGTTGAGCATTTCGACGGGCATTTGTTCGACGAGGGTGTGTTCAACGACTCCATTCGGGAGTTCCTGCGGAAGCGCGCGGAGCTGGCGGATTACTTCGATGAGAGCAAGACCGAGGACATTTTCGATTATATCCCGCCGCAGAAGACCAATCAGATTTTCACACCTAAGCGGATCGTGAAGATGATGGTGGACAAGCTGGAAGAGGAAAATCCCGGCTGCTTCGATGATCCAAACAAGACCTTTGCGGATCTGTACATGAAGTCCGGGCTGTATATCACCGAGATCGTCAAGCGCCTCTACCGCAGTGAAGCCATCAAGGCAGCCTTCCCGGACGACAAAGCGCGCATCCGGCATATCCTGCAGCACCAGGTCTACGGCATGGCGCCCACGCGAATTATCTATCTCATCGCAACCAATTACATTCTCGGCTTCGACGAGGAGCTGAAGGCCGAGACGCACCACTTCGTCCAGGCAGACGCCGCGGAAGCGTCCAAGAACGGGACGCTGAAAGAACTGGTGGATCGGTGCTTTGGGTAAATGAATAGACATATGGAACGGCAAGAGCAGCGAATTGTTGCTCTTGCCGTTATCTTTTATTTACACTTTACGCTAAAAAATTGTATGGTTACCATTTCGTCGATAAAGCGGTGCAGTTATATAGTTAGTTATTCTGCCCAACAAAACAGATTAGCTAAAACCCGTGGTCGAGCAAATACCTAACATAATAGTCCATATGATTGTCAACTAAATACTTCAGCAAATAATCTCTTGGTGGCCAGTTGCTCATGTACGGGACTGAGTCCGGGCCGGTATATAGCCCGCCACCCGGGCCAGTATATAGCCCGCCGCCCGGACCAGTATATAGCCCGCCACCCGGACCAGTATATAGCCCACCGCCCGGACCAGTATATAGCCCGCCACCCGGGCCAGTATATAGCCCGCCACCCGGACCAGTATATAGCCCACCGCCCGGACCAGTATATAGCCCGCCGCCCGGACCAGTATATGCGCCGCCTCCGGGACCAGTATATAGCCCACCACCCGGGCCTGTGTATAGCCCGCCGCCCGGGCCAGTATATCTATTCCTTGGCCACATGGTAATCCTCCTTTTGAGTTTCATTTGAGAACGGGATTGTAATTTGATAAACACTGAGCCGCTAATAAGGGAAACTTTCTTTCAAAGATTCTAATGTACTGATTTATAACTAGTGCAAATTGTGAAGAAATACGATTTGTTAAGATATTACTCCATTCATGAGGAGAATAACGCATTATATTACATAGAGCACTGATAATCAAAAAATGCAGACAGATTTCTGGTAAATACAGGCCCTCGATGGGAGATTCTACATACCAGAGTTGCCCATATAGATCTTGATAAATAGTTGGCAGGATGGAATTGATAACTGACGAATCAACTGATACCTTATAGCTTCCTTGGTTTTCTGTTACGTCTTCTGTTCTAAAGCAGTTCTTTATCTTGTCAATCGCAGGTCTGTTAATGCCATCTCCAATATAGAAATTATATGTAAATTTGGAACCGTTGATTCCGGTATCAATATTCAATTTGTGAACGCTTTTGTGACCAGAATTCAGCTGATCAAAATGTGCTCCGAGTTCTGGAACCATTGACAATAATGGCAAAAGCGAGAGACTTATGCTATTCCTTTGTGCCAAATCAATACTAGGCAAAGCAGAATACTTAAAACTTATGTTTTGGGTGCCGATTTGGGATATTTTGGCAACTGGCAACGCACACAATAAATCCGAAAAAGTACCGCTTGGAATGTCCCCACCAAAGTCTACTGTTTTCTTTAAGTGATTGTATGTGTGACCATGAGAACCTTTTAGTGAGGCAATTGACTTATGCAGAGGAGAATTCAATACAATAATTGCATATGCGTATGCTGAAGCAGCGTAAAAATCTATTAATGGCTTTGCAAGCATTTCTGCTTTTAGCCCAGCTTGAAGTAGGCTCCTGCCTTGACGTATACAATCCATCAGCACTGCTGCATCTTGTGTGTTAATACCAGAATTCTTTACTTGCAGCTTCTTTTTTCGGTAAATATCTTTAATATGATTCTCGTTTTCAAGCGAGGAAAGCAAATCTTGGACTTCAACATCATGATCCAGAAATTCTATCGGAAATAATTCTGGCATACTCTCCGAAGCCAGCTGAGCATTTATTTCATCAGACAAGAGCTTATAATTTTTATTTTCTTGTGTTAATGCTGGACCGCCATTTTTGATAATATAATCATCTGCTCCTTTGTAACCAGACTTCTCCGTTTTTGTCAGCAAATCATACTCTTTTCTTTTCTCAGAATATGATTGCAAATCACATTTCTCAAAAATCTTTTGTCCACTTGTAGTCGGTGTGATATGGACTATCCAGTCTTGTATCATGTTTTCACCTCAATTGAAGGATTCTGTTTTTCAACATTATTATAAGCTGGAAACCATGTATAAGCAACACCTTTAGTTAACCAACTGAAAAGTGAGTTCGCAGATCATCTAATGCATCTTGAGTTGGGTGCAGGAAAATGATATAATACAATCACAATATTTGTGAGGTGTTTTGAATGCCTTCTAACTCTCTTATTGTTAATTCTGAATACCAGGATCTCCTCCAGCATGTCGGGGATACTTTGGAGAATGGTCGGGCCAAGGCTGTTGCTGCAGTGAATTCGGCAGTGGTTGCGACATATTGGGAGATTGGTCGTGACATTGTTGAGTTTGAACAGGCTGGAAGTGTTAAGGCAGAATATGGAACGGAGTTACTGAAAAGACTTTCCAGAGATCTGACGGACGCTTACGGCAAAGGTTTCAGCCATAGCAATCTTGTTTATATGCGCAAGCTTTATCTGACTTATCCAAAAAGTCAGACACTGTCTGACTTTTTGAGTTGGAGTCAGTATATAGAGCTTTTGAAGATTGATGATCCTCTGGAACGCTCTTTCTATGAGAAAGAAGCGGAGAGTGAACATTGGGGCGTCCGGGAGCTCAAGCGGCAAATGAAAAGCATGCTATTCCATCGTCTCGCGCTCAGCACGAACCGTGAGGAAGTCCTGCGACTGGCAAAAGAGGGCGAAATCATTGAGCGTCCAGAAGACATTCTGCGCGAGCCGTATGTTTTTGAATTCACCGGACTGCCTCAGCTTCCCGTTTACACAGAAGGTGATCTGGAAGAGGCACTGGTCAATAATCTGAGCCTTTTCTTCCTGGAGCTTGGTAAAGGTTTCACCTATGTGGGTCGACAGCAGAAGATGGTGATCGGCGGCCGGACTTATAAAGTCGATCTTGTTTTTTACCATCGCATTCTGAAATGTTTTGTACTGATCGACCTCAAGCGCGGCGAAGTCCAGCACGAGGACATCGGCCAGATGAACTTCTACCTGAACTACTATCGGGAGGAAATGAACACTGAGGGCGACACAGAGCCGATCGGTATCGTACTCGGGGCCTATCAAGACAAGCTGGTTATGCAGTACGCGCTCCAGAACATTTCCAACCAGGTCTTTGTGAGCCGTTATCAGCTCTACCTGCCTGATAGAGAACAGCTTGAAGCGGAATTCAGACGTTATATGGGCGACCATATCTCAGAAGAATTGCCGGAACAATAAGATGATCTTGAAAGAGCCAAAGGCGCACGCTTTTCTGCGTCTTTGGCTCTTTTCTTTATATCAGTGCATTAGAGTTTTCCAGCAAAATTGGTGACATATGCGCACTTTACCCGCTCTAGGCCACATGATATAATTCGTATGATCCCCGCCTTGGAAAGATTGCTCGCATCGGGAAATACGATGCGGGGACAATTTTTCAAAAAACTTTGAATCATATGGAACATTTTGCCCGTTCTCGTGCCATGGTTAAGCGGAAGGGTAGAAACGGGTAAAAAGTGAGGTGATAAGAATGACAAATAACAAGAAACAACCCGGCCCAAAAGGATTCATCCTGGTAGATCTGGTCGACAAAGGAAACATCGTGGAGCTCCCGCTGACGAGCAACAAAGCATGGCTGACGCTGTTCTATGCGCTGCCGGAAGAGTTGGTGTCCAAAGCAAAAGCTTATCTGGATTTCCCGCGCTGTCCTTATGAAGTTCTGCGCACCGACAAGTACGACGAGCTCATCAACGACGACATTTTTCTGGAGCTTGTCTGGGACTGCACCGCGTGGGCGGTGTGGCAATACTTAGAGGTGCCGGACAAGAAAAAGGGCGGCTACCGCGAAATTCCGGGAGCCGATATGAACTACTCCGGCGACTTTCCGATCTGGCGACTGGCTTATGTGATGCTGCCGTATCTGCGCCAGAAGTTTGAGACAAACGGGCTCTCTTTCCAGTCGCTCTTCAACATGACACCGGATATGGAGGTACCCTACTTCAGCTACAAGCAGTTCGGGAATCTGGTCGGTAACCTGGTGCCGATCATTGTCAAAGAGCAAAACTGGCAGCCGATGATCGACGAAGCCTGGAACAACCGCACGCCGGAAGATTACTCGGAATACTACAGTCAGGCCAAGGCAGATTTCACGCGAACCTGGGATCACAGTCGGACGAAAGTCGGCAAGATGCTCTCAATCGAAGAACTGGCGGAAAAAGCGGAAGAGGCAGATTCGATCTTCGACATTCCCGATCCCCGCTCGCAATTTGAAACGAGAATCCTCGATAATTTAGCCATCTCCGAGTTCACATCCACGCTTTCTGAGCGGGATATGAAAATCCTGGAGCTGAAAAACCGCGGCTACTCAGTAACTGAAATTGCTCCGCTGGTCGGCTACCAATCGCACAGCGCGGTTGTCAAGAGGCTGAAGAAGATCACAGATCTCTACGACGATTTCGTTTCGAAGAAATACCAAAACTATCTGGAGACCTTTTGAAAATAGAATCACCCTTCCTGTAAACAGTCATCGCTTTTGCGGTGGCTGTTTTTCTTTGCTCAAAAAATAGATGTAAGGAGGTTTTGACAATGAGTAAAGAGTTATTTGAGCAGCTTCCCGACGTGCTGGATGCAAAGCATCTGGCAGAAGCGCTGTCCATTTCCAAATCCGGCGCGTACGCCTTGATGAATCAAAAAGGATTCCCCGTTTTGAAAATCGGCGGACGCAAGCTGGTAACCAAACCGGATCTGATCGTTTGGATCAGAGATCATACCGGCCGGGAGGTGAAGCTATGAGCATGGAAGACTTGGAAAAAGTCAAGCAGGAGATTTCAAAGGCAGAAGATCGGATTCGTTACTATGAGCAGCAGGACAAAATCATGCGAAGCGAGATTCAGCGATTGACGAGAAAAGAGAGAACGCATCGACTGTGCACGCGCGGTGGATTAGTCGAGCACTTCATTCTTGAACCGGATCTTCTGACGGATGCTGATGTTTACATCCTTCTATCCGTTCTTTTTGAAAGCGAAGAAACGCAAGAAAAGTTGAAAGCTCTGATCGAACATCGAAAAGAAGTCAACGAAAGGAACGCGAAAGAAAACCCTTGACGGAGACAAGGGCGCAATTATACACCGGTTGGCTTTCCATCCGGTGTTTTTGCGCTCTTCGAGGACTCTTGCAGAGGCTCGATGGAGAAAAATCTCCATCCCAGGGGAGGCTTCGCTTCCCCTGCGCCGCTGTGCGGCTACCCCATTTACGAGGAAAGGAGGCTTGAAAAGTGCCATGTCCACACTTCAAAATCACGATCATCCAGCGCAGTCACGGGCAATCCGCCGTGGCAGGCGCTGCGTATCAAAGCGGCGAAAAACTATATTCCGAGTATGACAGCAAGACGAAATCCTACTCAGAAAAGAAAGGCATCGTTTATACCGAGATCATGCTCCCGGCAAACGCCCCGCCTGAGTATTCCGATCGAAACACTTTGTGGAATGCGGCAGAGAAAATCGAAAAGCAGTGGAACGCACAGCTTGCACGCCGCATCGTTCTGGCGCTCCCGCGAGAAGTCCCTGCTGACCAATTTCCGGCCATGCTACAAGACTTCTGCCGGGAGCATTTCGTTTCCCAGGGGATGTGCGTGGACTTTGCCATTCACGACAAGGGCGACGGGAATCCCCACGCACACATCATGCTGACCATGCGCGCAATGGACGAGCACGGGAACTGGCTTCCGAAAAGCAGAAAGGTTTATGACCTTGATGAAAACGGGAACCGTATTCGTCTCCCGTCCGGCAAATGGAAGAGTCACAAGGAAGATACCGTCGATTGGAACGAGCAGAGCAAAGCGGAGATCTGGCGGCACGGCTGGGAGGTCGTTACGAATCGATACTTAGAGCAAAACGTCAGACCTGAGCGTGTCGATCTCCGTTCCTTTGAGCGACAGGGCATCGACTTGGCTCCGACAATTCATCTCGGTCCTGCGGTAACACAGATGGAGAAGCGCGGGATCGAGACGAACATTGGAAACCTCAATCGGGACATCAAACGAACAAACCGCGCACTGCTTGCGATCCGGAAACTAATCGCCGAGCTGCAGAGCTGGCTCGCGGCGTTGATTGAAAAACGAGACAAGCTCGTTGAAGAAATGCGAGAGCCGACGTTGCCTGAACTGTTGATGCAGTACATGGACGAGCGACGTGATGAGAGAAACGATTGGTCTGCTTCCGGTCAGCGCAAAGGGACGAACATGGATCTGAAAAAGGTCTCTCATGCGATCGCTTTCTTGCAGGAACATGAGATCGCCACGATGGAAGATCTGCAAAGCCATTTGAATGAAAAAGAAGCGGCGTTCTCTGATCTTGACAATACCATCCGCGGAAAAGAAAAGCGGCTGCGGGATGTACAGGCATTGGTCAAAGCGAGCGACTCTGCCGAACGTCTGCTCCCCATCCATCACCAGTATGCCGAGATCGGGTGGAAGAGCAAAAAGGAAAAGTTCTACCAGGAACACAAGGCGGAGATCGACGAGTACAACAAAGCGCTGCGTCTTCTCTACAAGTTTTATCCCGATAAGAAGATCTCCAACCGTGCGCTGAAGGCTGAGTTGAAAGAACTGGCAGATGATCTGGAAGCGCTCAACAAGGAGCTGGCAGCGATCAAAACCGACCTCGATGAATTGAAGTTTGTCCACAACTGCATCTCACCGAAAGAACCCGGCAAAGAAAAAGCCTCTGTCATCGACAGGCTGCATGACAAGCAGCAAATCGTCGAAGAGCAGAAGCGGAAAGGAAAAACTCGCAGCAACAGCCGCGAGAATGAACTGTGAAAGCAGGTGAATCACCAAAATGTTGAAACGAAGAAGAAAGCTAAAATACCGAAACGATAAAGGGAAGAAGGGAGAAACATGCCCAGGAAGAAGAAACTGATCAACAACAGCGACCTTCCCGATCACGAGATCGAAGCGATCGCCCGATGTATCTATCCGGATATTCTAGAGCTCTTTGAGAGTGAGGAAGGGCAAAAAGCGTTTGCCGAATGGAAGGCGCAAAAAGAAAGGGAGGAGAAATCCAATGAGCAAAAATAAAAAGCAAAGAAAGTGCTTGCAAGTTCCCAGAAGTTATGTTAATTTGGCATTGAAGAAAATGCAATACCAAAGGAGATGCGGGCAATTGAAAATTCTCGGGGAACGCTTGAAGCAGTTGCGGGAGGAAAACGGATTCTCACAAAACAAGCTGGCCAAGCTGATCGGCGTACCGCAGTCCAGCGTCAATCGCTATGAAACCGGCTTTACCAATCCCACACCGGAAACCTTGCTCTGGTATGCGGATTACTTTGATGTGTCGATGGACTTCATCTTTGGACGCACGGAAAAGCCGCAGGGGAAGAACTACAAATACAAGCCGAAGCTTGACCCGGAGATGGCGCGTTTTGTTGAGATGTGTTTTGAGCCAGGCACAAAGATGAATAAAGAGCTGCGGCTGCAGGTCGTGAAAATGATTTCGGAGGAGAAGAAATGAAAGCCGTCATCTATGCCCGCTATTCCTCGGACAACCAGCGGGAAGAGAGCATAGAGGGACAGCTCCGCGAGTGTACCGAGTTTGCCGAAAAGAACGGCTATACGATCCTCCGGCACTACATTGACCGCGCGGTATCTGCCAAGACCGATAACCGCCCGGAATTCCAGAACATGATCAAGGACAGCAGCAAAAAGCAGTTTGATGTGATCATCGTCTGGAAGCTGGATCGTTTTGCCAGGAACCGTTATGACAGCACTCATTACAAGGCCGCGCTGAAGAAGAACGGCGTTCGTGTGATCTCCGCGACGGAAAAAATCTCCGACAGCCCGGAAGGCATCTTGATGGAATCCATTTTGGAGGGCTTCGCCGAGTATTACTCGGCGGATCTCTCTGAGAAGATCGTGCGCGGCATGACGGAGAATGCACTCAAAGGGAAGTTCAACGGAGGCCGGGTGCCGATCGGCTATGTGGTGGACGAAGAGCAGCGCCTGCAAATCGACCCTCTGGCAGCACCTTATGTTCTGGAAGTGTTCAAAAAATATGCCGAAGGGCAGGACATGAAGGTGATCCGTGACTGGCTCAACGAGAAGGGCATCACGACCTCCAAAGGAAAACCGATGACCTATAACATCGTCCACAACATGCTTAAAAACCGCCGCTATCTCGGCGAGTATGTCTTCCGCGACATGCTCATCCCGGACGGAATCCCGGCCATCGTCCCTGTAGAGCTATTCGACAAGGTACAGGCCCGCATGGAGTTGAACGCGAAAGCGCCCGCACGCAAGAAAGCCAAAGAAGAGTATCTGCTTTCAACAAAGCTGTTCTGCGGATACTGCGGCGCGACGATCTGCGGTGAGAGCGGTACGGGGCGAAACGGGGAATCCCACCACTACTACAAATGTGCAACGGCCAAAAAGAAGCGGACGGAGTGCGATTTGAAACCGGCCAAGAAGGCGTGGCTGGAGGATCTGGTCGTCAACGAAACTGTAAAGCTCCTGCAGGACGATAAGATCACTGACGCCGTGGTATCCCGCGTCATGGAAATGCAGGCGAAGGAAAGCGAAGAAATGCCGTTTCTGGAAGCACGGCTGAAAGAGGCAGAGGACAGTATAGACAATCTCCTGAAAGCGATCGAGATGGGCGTGATCACGAAATCCACCAAGGAACGGCTGGAAGCGCTGGAAACGGAAAAAGCCGAGCTGGAAAGCCAGATCGCTCTGGAAAAGCTCAAGCAGCCGACGCTTACAGAAGAATTTGTCCGATACTGGCTGGAGCGCTTCCGCGGGATCGACACCACGAATATAGCCCATCGGAAGCTCCTGATCGAAGTGTTCCTGAACACAGTATACCTCTACAACGACAAGGTCGTGATCACCTTCAATTACAAGGAGGACGCTGAAACTATAAATTTTAGTGATATAGAGGCCGCGCTCGATTCGTGTGCCCTCGGTTCGGATTTCAAATTCCCTTCTTCACCAAAAAGAACAGTTCCACCGAAGGTGGGGCTGTTCTTTTTGCATCTCCCACGTCGGGACTCGAACCCGAGGGCTCTTGGCAAAGCGCCGGGGGCGCTTTGCAACCCGAGGCGGCCTGCGCCGCAGCGCAGGTCGAGTCCCGTACGGGTCACCAAAAAGGACAGTTCCACCGAAGGTGGGGCTGTTCTTTTTGCATTTTCCCCGTCGGGACTCGAAGGGCGCGGGAGTGAATGACCTGCCGGTGGCGCGACGCGTTAAGCAAACATGCCGGTGGCATGTTTGTAGCCAAAGCGGGGAGCGATCTATGATCGCGACCTGGAGCCCTCAGAGCCGCGCCCCGGCCCGCCCGCCCTAAAGGACTATCTTCGCGTCGCAGGCGGGGAGTCCCGTACGGGTCACCAAAAAACAAGCTCCACTTCGGTGGAGCTTGTTTCAGCCTGTAGACAAAGTACCCATAGGGAGTGCGAAAGCACTTTCTATGGGTACTTTGTTGTGTTAGAATAGGAGCAAGGGGAGGCGAGGCGCATG
>CACYOR010000027.1 GCA_902775985.1 Oscillospiraceae bacterium | reverse complement strand
GTACATGCCCAACTTCATCTCTGTCATCGTCCTCTGCGGTATCGTGCGCATCCTGCTGGCCCCGACGGGCATGATCAACATGCTGCTCGGCACCAGCACGAACTTCATGACCATGCCCTCCGCCTTCCGCACGATCTACATCGCCTCCGGCATCTGGCAGGGCGCAGGCTGGGCCTCCATCATCTACACGGCGGCTCTGTCCAACGCCAGCAAGGAGCTGAAGGAAGCGGCCGTCATCGACGGCGCCAACATCATCCAGCAGATCAAGGCCGTTGAGTGGCCCGCCATTAAGGACACCGTTCTGATCCAGTTCATCATGTCCGTGGGCAACATCATGTCCGTCGGTTTTGAGAAGGCCTACGCCCTGCAGACCGACCTGAACCTGAACGCCTCCGAAATCATCTCCACCTACGTGTACAAGAAAGGTCTTCTGGACGGCGACTACGGCTTTTCCACCGCTGTCGGCCTGTTCAACACCGTCATCAACGTGATCCTGCTGATCTCCATGAATGCCCTCGTCAAGAAAATGAACGACGGCAAGGGAATTTAAGAGAGGAGGATTCGATATGCAGAAAACGAAGAAAAAAAGCGAATTCGCCAAGCTTCCCGCCGGCGATAAAGTCCTGATGGTCATCTGCTATACCATCCTCGGCCTGTTCCTGGTGGCCATCATCCTGCCGGTCATCTACATCATTCTGGCCTCCTTCGTCGACCCGGTCACGCTGCAGAACAGCGGCCTGACCTTTGATTTCTCCAAGTGGACGGCGACGGCCTATGAGCGCGTGTTGAGCAATAAGCAGATCTGGGTCGGCTTCAAAAACGCGCTGATCTACTCGATCCTCTTCACCATCATCTCTGTCATCGTGACGCTGCTGGCCGCCTACCCCATGTCCCGCGCGGACTTCAAGGGCAAGGGCTTCTTCAACACCATCTTCGTCATCACCATGTTCTTCGGCGGCGGCCTGATCCCCACCTACTTGCTGATCTCGAACCTGGGCATGCTGGATACCATCTGGGCCATCCTGCTGCCCGGCGCCTTCAGCGTCTGGAACATGATCATCGCCCGCACCTACTATATGGGCATCCCCAAGGATCTGCAGGAGGCCGCCGAGATCGACGGCGCCACCGAGATGATCTACTTCTTCAAGATCCTGCTGCCCGTCTGCACACCCATCATCGCCACCATCGCCATGTGGCAGTTTGTCGGCATGTGGAACAGCTACTTTGACGCGATGATCTATCTCAACAGCGCCTCCAAGCAGCCCCTGCAGCTGGTGCTGCGCGCCATTCTGATCCAGAGCCAGCCTCAGGCCGGCATGGTGTCCGATATGCAGTCCACCGCCGCCCGTGCCCAGCTGGCGGAACTGCTGAAATACGCGACGATCATCATCTCTTCGCTGCCCCTGATGATCATGTATCCCTTCTTCCAGAAGTACTTTGACAACGGCATCATGGCCGGCGCCGTCAAAGGATAAGCGCACACACAGGAAAGCCTGTTTTATCCAACAAAATGAAAAGGAGAATCGCTATGAGCAAACTTCGCAAATCCCTTGCACTGATCATGGCCTTGGTCATGACGGTAGCCCTGCTCGCCGGTTGCGGCGGCAAGACAACCGAACCCGCCCCTGCGGCGACAGAAACCAAGACCGAAGAAACCGCCCCCGAGAGCTATACCTTCCCCCTGGCCGAGAAGGCTGAAATCTCCGGCCTGACCAGATTCCCTGCCAATACCGAATCTGAACCCAACAACCGCACCATCTACAAGCGCCTTGAGGAGAAGACCAATGTCCACGTCAACTGGAAAGCCATCCAGGCTGACCAGTGGGGCGACAAGATCGCGCTCGAGATGGCCAACATCAAGACCCTGCCCGAGTTTGTTTCCCCTGCCGGTCTCGGTGACGCCGATATCCTGAAGTATGCCAAGCAGGGCGTCATCATCCCCCTGGAGGACTACATCACCCCCGAACTCATGCCGAACCTCTGCAAGGTCTTTGAGCAGGCTCCCGAATACAAGGACATGTGCATGGACGAGAACGGCCACATCTGGACTCTTCCCTGGATCGAGCAGCTGGGTGTTGGCAAGACTGCCATCCAGACCATCGGCAACATGCCCTTCATCAACACCGCATGGCTGGACTTCCTGGGCCTTGAGATGCCCACGACCGTCGACGAGTTCGAGCAGGTGCTGATCGCTTTCCGCGACAATGCGGATGCGCTGAAGGCGGAATTCAACATTGACGGCGACATCATCCCCCTGGCCTGCATTGTAAACGGCGGCAACGAGGACTGCCGTGTGCTCTGCAACGGCTTCGGCGAGGGCTACGGCGATCCTGACGACTGGCGCCACATCGTCATCACCGATGACAAGCAGGTCATCTGCGCTGCTACCACGCAGGGCTGGCGCGACGGCGTGGAATGGCTCCATAAGCTCTACGCTGAGGGCTTGTTCGACCCCGACGCCTTCACCCAGGAATGGTCCACCTACGTTGCCAAGGGCAAGAGCGGCCGCTATGGCGTCTGCTTCAGCTGGGACGTCGCCAACATTGTCGGTCTGACCATGTCTGACATCCAGAACGGCACTGCAGGCTGGGCTCCGCTGCCCATGCTGAAGGCTGATACCGTGAACCTCACCCCCAACACCGGCTCCCTCACCTCCGGCTTTGACCGCGGCCGCGGCGCTGTTCTGACCGCCAACGCCAAGAATCCCGCCCTCATCTGCGCCTGGCTCGACCAGATGTACGATCCCCTCCAGTCTCCTCAGAACAACTGGGGCACCTACGGCGAGGATGACGGTTTTGATATCTTCGTGATGGGCACCAATGACAAGGGCGAACCCATGCTCCAGCACGCCGACCTGGGCGATCATTCTCCCGTTGAGGTCCGTGAGGCCGAGATGGTCGACGGTCCTCTGGCTGTTCTCGACAGCTATTACGGCGTTTACGTCACCTGCCCCGACGATGCTCTGTATCGTCTGAACTGGATCAAGGATATCTACACCCCCGACATGCACACCAAGTATGTGTTCCCGAACGTGCTGATGTCCTCTGACGACACCAAGGAAATCTCCAACCTGCTTGCCGATATCGACAAGTGCATCGAGACTGCCCGTGCCAATGCGATTATGAACGGCTTCTCCGATGGCGACTGGGACAAGCTGCAGAGCGATCTGAAGGCCTACAAGGTGGATCAGCTCCTGAGCATCTTCCAGAAATACGTGGATGCCTCTTCTGACGCGGCTCTGATCGCCAAGTAATTGACCCCAAGCCCATCCGCACCGCTTCAAGCGGTGCGGATGGCAGAGAGAAGGGCTTTCCCCGGAAAGCCCTTCTCTCTGCCTAATACGATTCTTCTGAAATGAAAAAAACCGCGCGAAAAATGCTTGCAATTTCTGTCGGGAAATCGTATAAATGAACGCAGGATAAACGCAGGAGTATCAAATATGATAAGTAAAAAATTGCAGCGAGCCCGCGATTTCGAAAAAAAATATCTTCCCTATACCAAGGATGAACTGCCGAAGTTTCATGTGACCGGCGGCATCGGCTGGATCAACGACCCCAACGGCTTCGCGCCCTACAAAGGGGAGTATCATCTGTTCTTTCAGTATTATCCCTACGACACCCGCTGGGGCCCCATGCACTGGGGTCACGTCAAGACGAAGGACTTCATCCACTGGGAGCGTCTGCCCGCGGCGCTGGCGCCGGATTCCGACTACGATAAGGACGGCTGCTTCTCCGGCGGCGCGGTGGAGCTGCCCGACGGGCGGCACATGCTGCTCTATACCGGCGTGCGCAATGTCCGCCGCCGCAACGGCAAGATGGAGAGCTTCCAGACCCAGTGTGCCGCCATCGGCGACGGCGTGGACTATGAGAAGCTGAGCCTCAACCCGATCATCGACGCCAGCCTTCTGCCCGAGGGCGGCAGCGTCCATGATTTCCGCGACCCGAAGATCTGGCGGGAGAACGACAAGTTTTACACCGTGATCGGAAACCGCTGCGCCGACGGCAGCGGCACGATCCTGCTCTTTGAGAGTGAGGATGCGCTGCACTGGCGCTATGTCAGCGTGGTGGCCGCCTGCCACAACCAGTTCGGCCGGATGTGGGAGTGCCCGGATTTCTTCCGACTCGACGGGAAAACGGTGCTCTTAACCAGCCCGCAGGAGATGGCGGCCATCGGCCTGGAGTTCCATCCCGGCAACGGCACGGTCTGCCTGATCGGCAGCTTTGACCAGAGCACCCACCATCTGATGCGGGAGAATGTGCAGGCGATCGACTACGGCCTGGATTTCTACGCGCCCCAGACGCTGGAGACAAGCGACGGGCGCCGGGTCATGATCGGCTGGATGCAGAACTGGGAAACCTCCGGGTCCCTGCCCCAGGAGCTGCGCTTCTTCGGCCAGATGACGCTGCCCCGGGAGCTCCACGTCAAAAACGGACGGCTCTATCAGCTGCCGGTGCGGGAGCTGGAGGCCTGCCGCGGCGTGCGCATCGACTACCGCAACGTGATGGTCAACGGGGAGACGACCCTCCGCGGAATCGGCGGGCGCTATCTGGATATGCGCGTCACCGTCCGCCCCGGCAACGAGAACAACATGTACAAGTGGTTCCGCCTCTACGTGGCCAAGGACGGCGAGAACTACACCTACATCCGCTACAAGCCCGAGACCGGCACGATCAAGGTGGACCGCACCCACAGCGGCTTCCCCCACGACATCGTGAACGTCCGGGAATTCCAGGTCAATACCCCCAACGGGGAGCTGGAGCTGCGCATCGTGATGGACCGCTACAGCCTGGAGCTCTTTGTCAACGGCGGCGAGCAGGCCGCCTCCTGCACGCTCTACACGCCGGAGAGCGCCGACGCGATCAGCTTTGCCTCCGACGGCATGGTGCTGCTGGATGTGGAAAAATACGATCTTGTATGGGAGTAAGGAGTCATGGAAAAACAGTTTGACGTACTCGCCCTGGGCGAGCTGCTGATCGACTTTACCGAGAACGGCCTGAGCGGCCAGGGGAATCCCCTTCTGGAGGCCAACCCCGGCGGCGCCCCCTGCAATGTGCTGGCCATGCTGCAGAAGCTGGGCTGGCACAGCGCCTTCGTCGGCAAGGTGGGCAAGGATATGTTTGGCCGCCAGCTCCGCGCCGCCGCGGAGGAGGCCGGCATCTGCATGGACTATCTGGTGGAGGATCCCCGGGTGCACACGACCCTGGCCTTCGTCAAGACCTTCCCCAACGGCGACCGGGACTTCTCCTTCTACCGGGATCCCGGCGCGGACATGATGCTGCGGGAGGACGAGCTGCCCCTCGAGGCGCTGAAAAGCTGCCGCATCTTCCACTTCGGCACTCTCTCCATGACCCATGAGGAGGTGCGCTTTGCCACCAAGAAGGCTGTGGGCCTGGCAAAGAAGAGCGGAGCGCTGATCTCCTTTGACCCCAATCTCCGCCCGCCCCTCTGGTTCGACCTGGAGGAGGCCCGGGAGCAGATCGCCTGGGGCCTGAGCCGCTGCGACATCCTGAAGATTGCGGACAACGAGCTGGAATTTATGACCGGCGAGACCGATTTTGACCGGGGTGCGGCCCTCCTGAAGGCGCAGTACCCGAATATCCGCCTGCTGAACGTGACGGCCGGGGCCGAGGGCAGCTACTGCTACAGCGGGGAGAAGAAGGTCTTTGTGCCCTCCTTCCGCCTGGGCGGCACCATCGAGACCACCGGCGCCGGGGACACCTTCTGCGCCTGCGTCCTGTCCAACGTCCTGGAGCAGGGCCTGGAGGACATGAGCGAGAAGCGCCTCAAAGCCATGCTGCGCTTTGCCAACGCCGCGGCCTATCTGGTCACGACCCGCAAGGGCGCCATCCGTTCCATGCCCGAGCGGGAGGAAGTGGAGCTCCTGCTCAGCGAGCACTGAAAACAGCAAGCCCCGGTTCGTGCAGAACCGGGGCTTGCTGTTTGGTTGAAATGCGCTGATCAGGCTTCGCTGACGGCGGCCATGAAGGCCCGGGCCAGGGCGGTGATCTTCTCCCACTCGCCGTTTCGGATCCATTCCTTGTTGACCAGGTTGCCGCCCACGCCAAGACCGACACAGCCGGCCTTCAGGTAATCGGCGGCGTTTTTCTCGTTGATGCCGCCCACGGCCATCAGCGGAATGTGGGAGAGAGGGCCGCGGATGGCCTTGATGTAGCCGGGGCCGACGCAGGAGGCCGGAAAGACCTTGACCGCGTCCGCGCCCGCCTCATAGGCACTCAGGATCTCCGTGGCGCTGAAGGCGCCGGGGAAGAGGCCGAGCCCCAGATCCTTGCCCATCCGGATGATCTCCGGCTGGGTGGTGGGGGTGACCAGATAGTGGCCGCCCGCCTCATAGGTCAGGCGCACCTGCTCCGGCGTGATGACCGTGCCGGCGCCGACCAGCAGCCGCTCTCCGAACTCCTCCTCCACCGCCTGGATGGCCTTGGCGGTGGCGGCCCAGCTCTCCGGCGCGCGCTGGTCATAGGTGACCTCCATCAGGCCGATCCCGCCCTCTTCCAAGGCGTGGCCCAGGCGCAGCAGATAGTCCGGTTCCAGCCCTCGGACGATGGCGACGATCTTCCTCTGTTCAACATATTCCAACGCTGTCATAGTATCCCTCCCGGCGAAGTACCCTGTGTTGTTTTCTGTTCTGCTCTATTATTAGCACGGCCCTTCGCCCCTTGTCAAGCCTCGGGGAAAGAGGGCGAAAAAAGCTTGCAAATGGGCAAGCGTCATGTATAATTGACTTATGGCTACACCGCACAATCCATCAGTTTTCGAGGCCTTATCGGCATCGCGGTAATATTCTATAACACCATAATACGAAGGGAGAACCTGGGCATGAAAAAGATCAAGAGAATCGGTGTTCTGACGAGCGGCGGCGACGCGCCCGGCATGAACGCGGCAGTGCGTGCGGTCGTCCGCACGGCGCTGGCCTACGGCATCGAGTGCATCGGCATCCGGCGCGGTTGGCAGGGCCTGATCAACGCGGACTTCGTTCAGCTCAGCCGTGAGAGCGTGGGCCATATCCTCTCCCGCGGCGGCACCATCCTCTATACCGCCCGCAGCGACGATTTTATGACGGAGAAGGGCCGCAAAAAAGCGGTGGCCACCTGCAAGATGCTGGGCCTGGACGCGATCGTCGCCATCGGCGGCGACGGGACCTTCCGCGGCGCGCTGGAGCTCTCGCGCCTGGGCGTTCCCGTGGTGGGTGTGCCGGCCACGATCGACAACGACGTGGGCTGCACCAACTACACCATCGGCTTTGACACGGCCTGCAACACGGCTATCGAGTGTATCGACCGCCTGCGGGACACCATGCAGTCCCACGAGCGCTGCTCCGTCGTGGAGGTCATGGGCCGCAACGCCGGTTTCCTGGCGCTGTATGTGGGCATCTCCGTCGGCGCAACGGCGGTGCTGGTGCCCGAGCATGAGACGGATTTCCAGAAGGACGTGGTGGAGCGCATCCAGGGCGCCCGTCTGGCGGGCAACACCCACTTCATGATCGTGGTGGCCGAGGGCGCGGGCAGCGCGATTGAAATTGGCGAGAAGATAGAGGAGGCGATCGGAATCCATCCGCGCGTGACCGTGCTGGGCCATATCCAGCGCGGCGGCTCCCCCACCGGCCGTGACCGGGAGACGGCGACCCGTATGGGCTACTACGCCGTGGCCGCTCTGGCCGAAGGGCGCAGCAACTGCATCATCTGCACCAAGGAGGGCGGCATCGTGGAGATCCCCATCGAGGAGGCCCTGACTATGAAGAAGCACCTGCAGATGGACCGCTACCGCATCATGGAGGTCATGCAGTTCGGCGGCATGGTCAATCCCTGACCTGCACAAATAACATCGCCCCCGGCCGATCGGCCGGGGGCGTTTGCTGTTATGGACGATGTTACAGCCGGAGCAGCAGGCAGAGGAGCGTGGCGCCCAGAACCATGGCCGCAAAGCTGCGCGGCCAGTGTCCGCCCCGGTTGAAGCCGTAAAAATCCTCCCACGCCTTCGCGTACACGACCTTGCGCAGGTACAAAAAGCCGTAGAGCAGCACCGGGATCACACCGATCAGGGACAAAAGCGGCGTCATCGGCGGCCGGTCCCAGGCGAGAAAGGAGACCAGCGCCAGCAGCGGGCAGAGGAGATGCAAAAAGAAATCCGGGCCGCTGAACAGGGGCTTGTAGCCGAACTGCGGCCCCAGAAAGACCAGCACCGTCAGCAGCGTCACGGTGACGGCGTGGGTCGCCACATACTTGAGCAGCAGGAGCGGGACCGGGACGGCGCCGCGCAGACGGGCGATGGCCAGCGCCAGCGAGACGAGGGCGCAGAAGACGTTGGACAGCACCGTGAAATAACGCAGGAGGCGCGAAAGGGGATTTTTCCGGATATGGACGGCGAGAGCGGTGAAGACCAGCAGCGCCGTGGTAAGGTTGAAGACGACGGAGGGCATGGCAGGACTTCCTTCCTGATTCGATCTGCAGCCAGTATAGCATACATCCGCCGGGCGCTTCAAGCGAGACCGCGGAACGGCCCTTGCTTTTCCGGCCCGCCGCCGTTATACTGAGCACAGAAGATATCAGTATTACGGGTTTTTAGCCGAGCGAAAGTCGTAATCAAGCTTGGGGTTTTGCCCCGGAGGGTTTTGAATCCGTTTTTGAGGCAGCTTTGCCGCTTCAAAAACACCCTAAGCCGAGCTTGGCGAGGCCTCGCGCCGTCGTCAAACGAAACTCACTCCATTTCGCTTCCGCCTTTGGGCGAAAGCTCCATATCCATTCCTTCCGTTTTCCTCTCAAAATCAAAGCCGATGCTTTGATTTTGGTAAGGAAGAAGGAGGGAGCAGAGCGGAGTTTTCGTCATGCCTGACGGAAACGGAGCGTTGCGAGCTTCTTCTGACGTTAGCGCGAGTCCTCAATTGCGAAACGAGTTTCGCAATTGCCGAAGTTTTGCGGGAAAGGAGAGATCCCCATGAGACAAGCGCTTTGCCTCCTGCTGCTGGCTGCGGCGCTGCTGGGGCTGAGCAGCTGCGGTCTGGCATTCCTCACACCTGAGGAGCGGCCGGCGGAACCCGCCGAGCAAGCGGCGGAATCTGCCGTGCCGGAGGCAACACCGCTGACCGAGACGGGCCTGGATCCCCTGGAAGAAAAATGGCGCGCCTGCTTTTTCGGCGGCGCCGAAGGGCAGAGCGAATCGGGAGAGCGGGTTTTCCTGGCCTATGACGAGCTGGAATCCATGAGCGCCGCCGCGCTGATCCTTCTGGACGCCGAGGGGGGCGAAATCCTCAACTATGTGCTGGGCGAGGTGGAGACGGAGGGCGACAGCCGGCGCATCCTCGATGTGGAGGAGGACGTGAGCCTGCCCTTCACGATTTTGGATACCGGGGAAGAGACCGGCTTTTCGCTGCGCTTTAAGGACGGCGACACCGCCGCGATGCGCTTTGTCGATCCGGACAGGATCATCGCGGATATGATGGCCATTATCCACAGCCTGGGCTGAAAAGCTTTTGTTGGGAGAATACAGACGAAGTGTGACACAGGAAGGGAGCGATTCTATGGCAGTCGTGGGATTCATCGGAACGGGGAACATGGGCTCGGCGCTGGCGCGGGCCGCGGCCAAGAGCGAAAAAACGCAGCGTCTGCTGCTGGCCAACCGCAGCCCGGAGAAGGCGGAGCGCCTGGCCGGGGAGCTGGGCGGCGAGGTATTGGATAACCGCCGGGTGGCCCGGGAGTCCCAGGTGCTGTTCCTGGCCGTCAAGCCCCAGTATCTGCCCGGTATGTACGAGGGGATCCGGGACGTCCTGGAGAGCCGGAAGGATCGCTTCGTGCTGGTGTCCATGGTGGCGGGCTGGAGCCTGGAACGGCTGCGGAAGGAGCTGGGCCCCTGGCCCTGCGTGCGCATCATGCCCAACATTCCGGTCGCCGCGGGCGGCGGGGTGACGCTCCTGTGCGCCGACGCCGCGGTGAGCGAGGAGGAAAAAGCCCTGGTCCGGGATCTGCTGGCGGCCTCCGGCCTGGTGGCCGAGCTGGAGGAAAACCTGCTGGACGCAGCCTCCGGTGTCACCGGCTGCGGCCCGGCCTTCGCGGCCATGTTTGTGGAGGCGCTGGCGGACGGGGTGGTGGCCTGCGGGCTGCCGCGGGCCCTGGCGCTGGCCTATGCCGCCGGCATGCTCAAGGGCACGGCGGAGCTGCTGCTGGCCAGCGGGGAACATCCGGCGGTACTCAAGGATCGGGTCTGCTCGCCCGGCGGCAGCACGATCCAGGGCGTGAGAGCGTTGGAGGAGAGCGGCTTCCGCGCGGCCGTGATGAACGCGGTCATCGCCGCTTACGAAAAGGAGTTTTAAGGCAACACCGCACAATCCGCCTTCTGCGCCTTCCGGAAAATCTGCGCTCTGATCTCGTCACTTTTTCTTGAAATACACAAAGTATTCCTGCAAAAAAGTGCCTTTATCAGAACTCAGATTTTCTCAAATTCGCTCTCGCCGAATTATGCGGTGTTGCCCTAAGACAACAGAAAAGACGCAGGAATCGGATCCCTGCGTCTTTATTGTATGAGCACGCGCAGCGCGCCGTCCAGTTCCTCCGGCAGCGCCTCCATCAGCTGCTGGGAGATGTTGGCCTCGTCCCCGCCGAAGGGATCAAAGGCCGTGATGAGTATGGTCATGGCAGGCACCGTCCTTTTTAAAACTGGCCCAATTGTAGCACGGGAGAGACGGTTTCGGAAGATGCAAAAAGCGCGTGATTGTACACAGACTATCGGGGAAAGACTGCAAAAGCAGCGGAGAAAAGGAGAAGAAAAGCATGAAACGAATCCTGCTGATTGCCACCGGCGGCACCATCGCCTCGCGCGACCAGGGCGAGGGCCTGGCGCCGCAGCTGTCCACGGAGGATCTGATGGCGCTGGTGCCGGAGCTGGGGGAGATCTGCCGGGTAGAGGCGGTTCAGCTGATGAATCTGGACAGCACCAATGTCTCCGCGCCCCAGTGGCTGGCCATGGCCGCCTGCGTCCGGGAACACTATGAGGACGTTGACGGCTTTGTGATCACCCACGGGACGGACACCATGGCCTATTCGGCGGCCGCGCTGTCCTACCTGATCCAGAACAGCCCCAAGCCCGTGGTCATCACCGGCTCGCAGAAGAGCATTGCCAGCCGGGACACCGACGCCAGGGAGAACCTGATCCACGCTTTCCTCTATGCCGCCGACGAGGGGGCCTGCGGCGTCCACGTGGTCTTTGACCGGAAGGTCATTCTCGGCACCCGGGCGCGGAAGATGCGCACCAAGAGCTATAACGCCTTTGAGAGCGTGGATTACCCGGAGACCGCCATCGTCCGCAATCGGAAGCTGGTCTATTATATCCGGGAGACGGTCACGGGCAACGTGCGTTTTTATGACGCTCTGGCCTCCGGCGTCTTTGTCTGGAAGCTGATCCCGGGCTCGGACGCGGTGTTCTTTGAGGCGCTCAAGCCCTGCTGCCGCGCGCTGGTGATCGAGAGCTTCGGCGTGGGCGGCCTGCCCCAATATGGGGACGAGGCCTTCTATCGAGCGCTGCGGGACTGGATCGCCTCCGGGCGCAGCATCGTCATGACGACCCAGGTGCCCTTCGAGGGCAGCGACATGGAGCTCTATCAGGTGGGGCAGCGGGCCAAACGGGAGCTGGGCCTCATCGAGGCCTACGGCATGACCACCGAGGCGGTGGTGTGCAAGCTCATGTGGATCCTGGCCCTGACGGACGAGCCGGGGGAGATCCGCCGCCTGTTTGAAACGCCGATCCAGAAGGATCAGATTTACTGAATCAAAGCGGGATCCGCTCTTGAAGCGCGATCCCGTCTATGATAAGATGGAAGGAAAGAAGCCAATTGTGAAAGTCGCATGCAGGCTGAGATTTTTGCCCCGGAGGGTATTAAAATCCGTTTTTGAGGTAGCTTTGCCGTCTCAAAAACACCTTGAGGCGAGCTTCGCGAGCCCTCATGCCGACGTCAGAAGAAGCTCACGCCGCTCCGTTTCCGCCAAGCATGGCGAAAACTACGCTCTGTTCCCTCCTTCTTCCTTTACAAAATCAAAGCAGCTGCTTTGATTTTGAGAGGAGGAGCAGCGGACTGAACGAGCTTTCGTGTTGCCACACGGAAGCGAGCGATAGGGAGCTTGCGACGACGTAAGCATGAGTCCTCAATTGCGAAACGAGTTTCGCAATTGACTGAGGAAAAAGGAGGAATGCTGCCATGAAAGTTGCCGAAGCGCTGCAGCTGCGGGCGGATCTGAACCGCCGCATCGCCCAGCTGGGCGAGCGCCTGAACGCCAACGCCCTCGTGCAGGAGGGGGAGAGCACGCCGGAGGACCCGAAAGCGCTGCTCCGGGAATTGGAAGAGAGTGTCAAGACGCTGGAGGAGCTGATGTACCGCATCAATCTCTCCAACGCCGGCACCCGGCAGGACGGAAAGACCGTCACCGAGATGATCGCCCACCGGGACGCGCTGCGCGTGAAGATCGAGCGCTACCGCTCCCTGATCAGCGCGGCCAGCCAGGGGGCCTACCGGGCCAGCCGCACGGAGATCAAGATCCTCCCGGCGGTGGATGTCAAGGCCCTGCAAAAGCAGCTGGACGCTCTGTCCCGGGACTACCGGGAGACCGACAACACCATCCAGGCCCTCAACTGGAGCACGGAGCTGCCGGAATAAACACATAAATTGTTGGTAACAGACAGAGCGAATGAGATCTCTGTGGCTGAGAAGGAGTCCACCTGTATGGCTGCTCCGCGGGCAGGGGCGGGGTTCGAATCCCCTTTCTGCTTTGGCCCCGATCGCGCACAGACGCAGATTTACCGCGCATCCGGCATCACCGATCATTGGCTGTCTGCGAGGGTTGGGTACGGGGACGCCGCAGGTCCTGCGGCAAAGGCAGACTTTTGAGCGATAACTGGACAAAAAAGTTCTTTTGTACAAAAAAAGGACTTCCCTTTGACCCGGTTTTCCGCTATACTATTTCTGTTACACAAAAGACGGCGGGCGACCGCCGAAGAAATACCATTGACAGAGGTGATCGTATGGAAGAAGCGACGAACGTCCTGTTCTCGATCGGCCCCCTGCAGGTGACCAGCACCGTCACCACCACCTGGGCCATCATCCTGCTGCTGACGCTGCTGTCCTGGCTTGCGACGCGGAACCTGAAAGAGGTCCCGGGCACGCTGCAGACGGGGGCGGAGATGGCCGTCGGCTATCTGCAGAACTACTTTGCCGGCATCCTGGGCAAGGAGCACGCGAAGAAGTACTTCCCCGTGTTTGCGACGTTCTTTATCTTCATTATCGTCTGCAACTACAGCGGCCTGCTCCCCGGCGCGGGACATCTGAAGGGCTTTGCCGTGCCCACGGCCTGCCTGTCGGTGACAGCGGGGCTGGCCATCATCGGATTCTTTACCACGCATACCATCGGCATCCGGGAGAAGGGCTTCGGCAAGTATATGCTGAGCTTTCTCAAGCCTGTGGCGCTGATGCTGCCGCTCACGCTCATTGAGCAGTTTGTGCGTCCCTTCTCGCTGGCCCTGCGTCTCTACGGCAACCTGTACGGCGAGGAGAATGTGACGGAGAACCTGTATAACATCTTCCCCATCCTCGTCCCGCTGGTCATGCAGGTGCTGAGCCTGCTGTTCTGCATGATCCAGGCGCTCGTGTTCACCATGCTGCTTTCGATCTACGTGTCGGAAGCGATCGAAGACTAAACAGAAACATATTTTTTTAGGAGGAAACTACAATGACTGCATCCGGACTTATCGCACTTGCCGCCGCCCTCTGCATGGCCATCAGCACCCTCGGCCCCGCTATCGGCCAGGGCCTGACCGCCTCCAAGGCCATGGACGCCATTGCCCGCCAGCCCGAGGCTTCCGGCGACATCCGCTCCACGCTGATCCTCTCCCTGGGCCTGATGGAGGCTCTGACCATCTACGGTCTGCTGATCGCCTTCATGCTGATCTCCAAGATCTGATCCGGGAAAAAACATAGAAGGAGAGGAGAGCGTCCATGTTAAGCATTAATCCTTCGGAACTGATATGGACCATTATCAACTTCTTCCTGATGCTGTTTCTGCTCAAGCATTTCCTGTACACACCCGTCTCCGAATTTATGGAGAAGCGCCAGGCCAAGATCGACGCCGGCCGCGCGGAGGAACGCCGCGCGGAGGAGGAGCTGAACGCCAACCGGGAGCGGCTGGCCGCCGAGAAGGCGGAGAGCCGCCGCCAGGCCGCCCAGCTTCTGAGCGATACGCAGGCGCAGAACGGGGAACGCACGGCGGCGGCCCTCGCCGCGGCGAAGACCGAGGCGGAGTCTGCCCTCCAGACGGGGGAAGCGGCGCTGGACGCCCGGTGCGATCAGGAAGAGGCGGAGCTGGAGGCCCACAAGGCCGAGCTTTCCGCCCTGCTCACCGCCCAGGTTTTGGGTAAAGTGGGCTAAACAGAATGAAGAAGCAAAACAGGAAGGAGGGATGACAGGCCCATGGGTGGTTGGAATATCTTCTACGGACTTCTGAACTTCGCGATCCTGGCCGGCGCGCTGTTTTTCATCGGGCGCAAGATCGTGGTCAAAGCCATCAAGGCCCATCAGGACAAGGTTCAGAGCGATTTGAAGCAGTCCGCAGAATCCCTTGAAAACGCAAAGAAACTGCTCGACGGGATCGGGCAGGAGAACGCCAAGGCCGCCGAGGAGCGGGAGGAGATCCTTGCCTCCGCGCGCCGGGCCGCCGAGGCGGGGAGCAGCAGCGCCGCTGCGGAGGATCGACGGGCCGTCGATCACATCGCGGCCGACGCGCGCCAGGATCTGGAACAGCAGGAGCGCGGGCTCCGTCGTCGCCTGAACGAAAAGGCGGCAGACGAGATCACGGCGGAGGCTGCCGAACAGATCAAAAAACCCGAGAACGCCGCGGCCCGCCGTGCGCTCACGGAAAAGTATGTCAGCCTTATGGAGGAGAAGCTCCACATCACCAAGGGTGATCTGGCCGGCTTCCGCGACAGCGGCAGCGTGAAGGCGACGCTGCGCTCGGCCGAGGAGCTCAGTGAGGAGCAGGTGGAGCGGATCCGCCGTGCCGTCATCAAGAGCTTTGCCGATGTGGGCGAGACGCTGAGCCCCGATCAGCTGCAGCTGGAGACGAAGGTCCGCGAGCGCTATATCGCCGGCGTGCGCCTGCAGGTGGGCGATACCGTCTACGACGGCACGGTCAAGGGTATCCTGGAGCGCTGCTGCGAGCAGATTTCCTCCGTGGACTCCCTCGATCAGGAACTGATCGACTCCCTGCGCGCCCAGCTGGGTGCGGTCAATCTGGATCTGGGCGTCTATCAGGTCGGCACCGTCATCAGTGTGTCCGACGGCATCTGCCGTGTCTCCGGCATTTCTGACGCCATGTCCGGCGAGCTGCTGGAGCTCAAGGGCGGATTGCGCGGCATGGTCATGGACCTGGAGCAGGACAACGTGGGCGCGGTGCTGCTGGGCAGCTACGACACGCTGCAGGAGGGCGACTGGGTGCGCCGTACCGGCCGCATCATCGAGGTGCCGGTGGGCGAGGCCCTGATCGGCCGCGTGGTGAACGCGCTGGGCCAGCCGCTGGACGGCCAGGGCGATATCCACACCACACAATCCCGCCCCATCGAGAGCCCTGCACCCGGTGTCATCGACCGCAAGAGCGTGTCCAAGCCGATGCAGACCGGTATCAAGGCCATCGACGCCCTGGTGCCCATCGGCCGCGGCCAGCGCGAGCTGATCATCGGCGACCGCCAGACCGGCAAGACCGCCATCGCCATCGACACGATCATCAACCAGAAGGGCAAGGACATGATCTGCATCTACGTGGCCATCGGACAGAAGGAGTCCACGGTGGCCGGCGTGGTGAAGACCCTGCGCGCCCACGGCGCTATGGACTACAGCATCGTGGTCTGCGCCAGCGCGTCCGAGTCCGCGCCTATGCTCTACATCGCGCCCTATGCCGGCGCGGCCATGGGCGAGTATTTCATGTACAAGGGCCGGGATGTGCTCATCATCTACGACGATCTGAGCAAGCAGGCCGTGGCCTACCGTGAGATCTCCCTGCTGCTGCACCGTCCGCCCGGACGCGAGGCCTATCCCGGCGACGTGTTCTATCTGCACTCCCGTCTGCTGGAGCGCGCGGCGCGCCTCAGCGACGAGAAAGGCGGCGGCAGCATGACCGCCCTGCCCATCATTGAGACCCAGGCCGGCGACATTTCGGCCTATATCCCCACCAACGTCATCTCCATCACCGACGGCCAGATCTTCCTGGAGACGGATCTCTTCGCCTCCGGCGTGCGTCCGGCCATCAACGTGGGTCTGTCCGTGTCCCGTGTGGGCGGCTCGGCCCAGCTGGGCGCGATGAAGCAGGTGGCGGGCCGTCTGCGTATGGACCTGGCCCAGTACCGGGAGCTGGCGGCTTTCGCCCAGTTCGGCTCCGATCTGGACAAGGCCACCCAGGCCACGCTGCATCGGGGCGACCGGATGACCGAGCTTTTGAAGCAGGGCCAGTACAAGCCCATGGCGGCCTCCGACCAGGTGATCGCCATCTTCGCGGCCAACAGCGGCTATGCCGACGATGTGGAGCTCAAGGACATCGCCCGCTTCGAGGCGGGGCTGATCCCCTACGTCAACGAACACTATCCCGCGCTGCGGGGAGAGATCCTCTCCGGCAAAAAGCTCAGCGAGCAGCAGCTCAAAAAGCTGCGCTGCGTGATCGAAGAATTCAAAGAAAATTTCCAATAAGGTGTGCTGTTCGTCGCCGGCAAACGATGACAGCAAGCTTCGATAGTTACACCCGAAGGAAATGAAAATCGTTTTGAGGCAGCTTTGCGGTCTGCCCTGCGGGTACGCCTCAAAAACACCGTGAGACGAGTGGAGCGAGTCCTCGCGCCGACCAAAGCGGGCCTGAGCCCGCTGCGATGAGCGCGAGTGCTCACTTGTGAAACTCGTTTCACAAGTGATGAAAGGAAAGGAGGCGGTATCGATGGCCAATCTGCGTGCAATCCGCTCGCGCATCAAGAGCGTGCAGAATACCCAGCAGATCACCAAGTCCATGAAAATGGTGGCCGCTGCCAAGCTGCGGCGCACCCAGACCGCCTTCAGCGCGCTCAGAAGCTTTGCCGACAAGAGCGGGGAGATCCTCTCTCAGGTCGGCGCCGGTGCGTCGGAGAACCCCTATCTGAACGCCCATGCGCAGCGCGATAGGGTCTGCTATGTGCTGATCGTGGGCAACCGCGGCCTCTGCGGCACCTACAACACGGCGCTGCTGCGCTATCTGGAGGACCGGCAGAAAAAGGACGGACGCGAGGCCTTCCTCGTGGTCGCGGGACGCTGGGGCAAGGACATGATCCCCACCGTCGGCATCCCCATCCGCCGCAGCTTTGAGATCAGCGACACGCCCTCCTCCGCCGAGGCCCGGGAACTGACCGATTATCTGCGCCAGCTCTATCGCGGCGGCGAGGCGGACGAGATCGTGCTGGTCTTTGAGCAGTTCAAATCCGTCCTCTCCCAGACACCCGGCTGCAAGACCCTGCTGCCCCTCACCCCGCCCGAGGGCGGCGTCATCGACAGCAGCAACATGATCTTCGAGCCGGACCGGGACTCCCTTCTGGACGCGCTGGTGGAGATGTATCTGGACAACAGCGTCCACGCGGCGCTGCTGGAGGCCCGCACGGGCGAACACTCCGCCCGCATGACGGCCATGACCTCGGCCTCGGACAACACCGAGGAGCTGATCGGCGAGCTGACACTGGAGCTCAACCACGCCCGCCAGGCCGCCATCACCACCGAGATCTCCGAGATCGTCGGCGGCGCCTCGGCGCTCTCGTCAAAACAGCACTGAGAGTTTTACTGAAATTCATGGAGGCGACCATGGAAAAAGGAATCGTAAAAAGAATCATCGGCCCCGTGGTCGATGTGCATTTCCCGGCGGGATCGCTGCCGGAGATCTATTACGCGGTGGAGGTCCCGCTGGAGAATCGCAAGGTCGTCCTTGAGGTCGTACAGCAGATCGGCGGCGGCGACGTGCGCTGCATCGCCCTGGCCTCGACCGACGGCATCTCCCGCGGCTGCGAAGCCTACAACACCGGCAGCTCCATCACCATGCCGGTGGGCGAGGCGACCCTCGGCCGCATGTTCAACGTGGTGGGCGAGCCCATTGACGGCAAGGGCCCCGTGGAGACGGAGGAGCGCCTGCCCATCCACCGCAAGCCCCCGGTCTTTACCGATATCCTCCCGGCCACCGAGCTGCTGGAGACCGGCATCAAGGTCATCGACCTGCTGGCGCCCTATTCCAAGGGCGGCAAGATCGGCCTCTTCGGCGGCGCCGGCGTGGGCAAGACGGTGCTGATCCAGGAGCTGATCCGCAACGTGGCCTATGAGCACGGCGGCTATTCGGTCTTCGCCGGCGTGGGCGAGCGCAGCCGCGAGGGCAACGACCTCTGGAACGAGATGACCGAGAGCGGCGTCATCAACAAGACCGCCCTGGTCTTCGGCCAGATGAACGAGCCGCCCGGAGCCCGTCTGCGCGTGCCCCTGTCAGGCCTGACCATCGCGGAGAATTTCCGCGACAAGAGCGGCCAGGACGTGCTGCTCTTCATCGACAACATCTTCCGTTTCACCCAGGCCGGTTCCGAGGTCTCGGCGCTGCTGGGCCGCATGCCCTCCGCCGTCGGCTACCAGCCGACCCTGGCCACCGAAATGGGCGATCTGCAGGAGCGCATCACCTCCACCAAGCACGGCTCCGTCACCTCCGTCCAGGCCATTTACGTGCCCGCGGACGACCTGACCGACCCCGCGCCGGCCACCACCTTCGCCCATCTGGACGCCACGACGGTGCTGGCCCGTTCCATCGCGGAGCTGGGCATCTACCCGGCGGTGGATCCGCTGGAGTCCACCTCCCGCATCCTGGAGCCGGGCACCCTGGGCAAGGAGCACTATGAGACCGCCCGCGCGGTGCAGATGGTGCTGGAGAAGTACAAGCAGCTGCAGGATATCATCGCGGTCCTGGGCATGGACGAGCTGGGCGCGGAGGATCGCGCCACGGTGAACCGGGCCCGCCGCATCCAGCGCTTCCTGTCCCAGCCCTTCCACGTGGCCGAGGCTTTCACCGGCATGGAGGGCCGCTATGTGCCCCTCAAGGAGACCATCAAGGGCTTCCAGGCCATCCTGGGCGGCGACGTGGACGATCTGCCGGAGCAGGCCTTCCTGATGTGCGGCAGCATTGACGAGGTCATCGCCAAGCGCGGTCAGTATTGAGGAGACGGATATGGCAGAGGGCTTTCATCTGAGCGTTCTCACCGGCGACGGCACGATCTTTGACGATCGGGTGGACTACGTCAACCTGCCCACGGGCTACGGCTCTGTGGGGATCCTGGCGGGCCATGCGCCGATGCTCTGCGCCGTCGACAAGGGGATCCTGCGCTGCACGAAGGAGGGGGAGACCCTCCGCATCCGCGTCAGCAGCGGCATCGCCAATGTGGGCAACAACGAAGTGACCGTCCTGGTTTCGGACGGAAAAATGGAATAATGGAACATTGACGCGCCGGAGAATCCGGCGCGTCAATGTGTAGACAAAGCTCAAAACGTGTCATTCCGAGCCAGCGGCCCAGACCGGCCTCTCGCGAGGAACCAGTGTCGCAACACTGGTGACGTGGCAATCCGTTGGCCTTTTGCGGCAATTCACCTTCTGCGCACACTGGCGTGGGCGAAGGGATCCGTTTTCCGGTAGAAATGTCCGTAAATATACGGCTTTCGGGGAATACGGATTGCCACACCAGTGACATCGGTCACTGGTTCGCAATGACAGAAACCGACTTTTTCGACAGTCTGATGTGCCGGTTTTTCCGGCGCGTCCTTTTACGAAAAAAGCGCTGTGGATCTTTCGACCCACAGCGCTTTTTTCGGTTATCGTTTTTTATCCTCTCGCGGCTTCCATGCCGGCGGCCAGAGCCGCCTTGTTGCCCTCGAGGAAGCGGGCCTTGCGCTCGCCCAGCTCGATGCGGATGGCCTCGATCATCTTGTCGGTGTCGCAGACCTCGGTGGCCTCCATCAGAGCGCCCAGAATGGCGACGTTCGCGCCCTTGGGGTTCTTGACGGACTCGGCAATGCGGTTGGCGTCGCAGTAGACGGCCTTGATGTCGTCGCGCTCGACCTTACGGTCGATCAGGGAGGAGTTCACGACCAGCACGCCGCCGGGCTTGACCTCGCTCTCAAACTTGAGCAGGGAGGGCAGGTTCATGGCGACGATGGCGTCCGCCTGGTGCACCATGGGGGAGCCGATGGGCTCATCGCTCACGATGACGGAGCAGTTGGCGGTGCCGCCGCGCATCTCGGGACCGTAGGAGGGCAGCCAGGAGACGTGCTTGCCTTCCAGCATGCAGGCCATGGCCACGAACTTACCGATCAGAAGCATACCCTGTCCGCCGAAACCGGCGAAAATATAGCGTTTCGTCATTTCTGTTCAGCCCCCTTATCTTTATACACACCCAGCGGGTAGTAGGGGATCATGTTCTCTTCCAGCCACTTCATCGCTTCCACCGGGTTCAGGCCCCAGTTGGTGGGACAGGTGGACAGGACTTCGATCATGCAAAAGCCCTTACCCTCCAGCTGATACTGCATGGCTTTCTTGATGGCGCGCTTGGTCTTGAGAATGTTGGCGTTGTTGTTGACAGCGCAGCGCTCGATGTAATAGGAGCCGGGCACCTCGGAGAGCATCTCGCTCATCTTGATGGGGGCGCCGCACCAGGCCTCGTCACGGCCATAGGGGGAGGTGGTGGTCTTCTGGCCGACCAGGGTGGTCGGGGCCATCTGACCGCCGGTCATACCGTAAATGGCGTTGTTGACGAAGATGGTCACGATCTTTTCGCCGCGGTGGGCCGCATGCACGACCTCGGCGGTGCCGATGGAGGCCAGGTCGCCGTCGCCCTGATAGGTGAAGACCAGGGTGTCGGGCTTGGCGCGCTTGATGCCGGTGGCGACAGCGGGAGCGCGGCCGTGGGCGGCCTCAAACATATCGCAATTAAAATAGTCATAGGCGAAGACGGAGCAGCCGACAGGGGCCACACCGACGATGTTGCCGGCCTCGAGCTTGCCTTCCTTGACCAGCTCGTCTATGCTCTCGGCCACCAGACGGTGGATGATGCCGTGGTTGCAGCCCGGGCAGTAGTGGAACTGCTTGTCGGTCAGCAGCTGAGTTTTTTCAAAGACTACAGACATCTTACTTAGCCTCCTTCATTTCGCGGATCTTCTCAATGATCTCCGCGGTGGTGGGGAACTGGCTGCCGCAATGGCCCAGGAACTCGACCGGGCGGGAGCCGTTGAGCGCGAGCTTCACATCCTCGATCATCTGGCCTTCGTTGACCTCGATGTCCAGAACAGCCTTGACGCTCTCCTGGTCGCAGGCCTCTTTCAGGTGGCTGTACGGGAAGGGCCACACGGTGATGGGACGGAACAGGCCGACCTTCAGGCCCTCTTCCCGCATCTCGTCGATGGCGGTCTTGGCGACACGGGCCACGGTGCCGAAGGCGGTGATGATGAACTCGGCGTCCTCGGTCTTGTAGCACTCCCACATCTGCTCGTTCTTCTCGGCCTCGCGATAGACGGCCTGCAGCTTCTCGGTGTGCTGGGACAGCTCCTCCGTGCTGATGAACAGGGAGTTGATCACGGCGCGCTTGGCGGGATCGTCGCCCGGCTTCCAGCCGGTGGCGGCCCAGGGCTTCTTCTCCGGATCCACCTTGTAATCCACCATCGCGGGCATTTCCACCGGCTCCATCATCTGGGCGATGATGCCGTCGGCCAGGAACAGGACGGGCATACGATACTTCTCGGCCTTGTCATAGGCGAACATCATGATGTCCACGGCCTCCTGGATGGAGGAGGGAGCGTAGGTCAGCAGGTGATAGTCACCGTTGCCGCCACCCTTGACGCCCTGGAAGTAGTCGCCCTGGGAGGCCTGGATGTTGCCCAGACCGGGGCCGCCGCGCATGACGTTCAGGATCACGCAGGGCAGCTGAGCGCCGGCGGCGTAGGAGATGCCCTCCTGCTTCAGGCTGACGCCGGGAGAGGAGGAAGAGGTGATGACGCGGGCGCCGGTACCGGCAGCGCCGTACACCATATTGATTGCCGCCACTTCGCTCTCGGCCTGCAGATAGCAGCCGCCGATCTCGGGCATACGGGCGGACATGTACTCGGGGATCTCCGTCTGCGGAGTGATGGGGTAGCCAAAGAAGAAACGGGCGCCGGCTCGAATGGCAGCCTCAGCGATCGCTTCGGACCCCTTCATAAGAGTTAATGCCATGTTCGATTCCTCCTTATTCCTTTTCGATCCGGATTGCCACGTCCGGGCAGGTCCGCGCGCAGGACGCGCAGCCGATGCATGCTTCAGGGACTGCTACCTCAGCGGGGTGATAGCCCTTGGCGTTGAGCTTGGTTTTGGAAAGGGCCAGCACACTCTTGGGACATGCCCGTACGCACAGGCCGCAGCCCTTGCAGACAATCTCATTGATTGTGACCTTTACCATGATTTTACCTCTTTTCCTTTTATGATTTTGCTGTTAAACAAATCTAAAAACCGTCACCTGACGGGGAAAAACAAATTATGCCATGTCCGTCCGATAGTACACGCCGGGCCGCGGGTTGCTGGGATTGTCGCCCAGACTGTGGATCCAGGAATCCCAGTCGCGCTGCATGTAGGTGTCGATGGCGATGGGGGTGCCGATGTACTTCGGGTCGTGCCCCTCGGCCAGAAAAGCGTCCAGGAACTGTTTTTTGCCGGAGGTGTAGGCCACGGGGACGCCGGTGCGCTCCGACACCTCGCGGATCATCTCATAGCCGTCGCGCAGCTCCGCCTCCGTGGTCATGCCGGCGAGGTTGGTGTTGTTGATCATGCCGGTGATCTTCAGACGGGAGTGGATCTGCATCTCCTCCTGGAGCTTGATGATCCGCTCCACGGAGCCGGCCAGGGGACGGCGAGTGTTCACCACGTTCAAGACCTCCAGCGCACCGGGCTCCAGCTCCATAAAATCCTGATGGTAACGGCCCACCGCCGTGGCGCCGACGGCGTCGCCGCCCACGTCGAAGATGACGGTGTCCCAATCCATATCAAAGGCGGAGGCCACCTCGGCCGGGAGGGACAGGGTCTCGATACCGGCACAGGCGAAGTTGGGGGCGACCAGCCGGATCTCCTTCATCTGGGTCATCTTGCCGCGCTCGGTGAAGCGCCAGCTCGGTTTTGCCGCTGCCGTAATTTCCGATCAACACATAGACTTTTTTCATTGCTGCGCCTCTCCGTTTGTTCTGTGAAAAATTGACAAAAACCGCAACTTTTCTCCACTGCCATTTTAGCATTGATGTCCAGAGCTTTGCAACCATCAAAATGCACAAGAATTTTGTAGAAATAAAAACATTCTGACGAATACGGAAAAACTTTGCTTTGAATTAAATGCAAAAAGGGAAATAACAAAGATAGATGTCCCATAAATTGGTTCATCTCGAAACGCTTCAATACAGCAAAGGAAAAAACTGAAAAAACAAAAAGCCGCGGCCCGGCGCTTCGGTGCCGGGCCACGGACATTCGGTGCAATTTTATCTTGCCAAGGCCGCGATAGACTTTTATAATAGAGCGAAACCACGATCAATCGCCGCAGGAGGACGCCATGGAAAAACTGAAGGTCTGTCTGATGAACGACTCGTTTCCCCCCGCCATCGACGGCGTGGCCAACGCCGTCACCAACTACGCCGATATCATCACCCGTGAGCACGGCTCGGCCGCCGTGGTCACGCCCTACTATCCGGACGCGGACGATTCTGTCTATCCCTATCCGGTGCTGCGCTATCCCAGCATCGACACCACCAAGCTGGTGGGTTACCGGGCGGGCGTGCCCTTTGATCCGGACCTGATGGAGGATCTGGAGAAGCGGGGCTTTGATATCATCCACAGCCACTGCCCCATTACCTCGACTCTGCTGGCCCGCGGTCTGCGGGAGCAGATCAACAAGCCGGTGGTTTTCACCTATCACACCAAGTTTGACATCGACATCGCCAACGCCGTGAGCAGTAAGCTCCTGCAGGAGGAGGCCGCGGCGCTGCTGGTGGCCAACATCACCGCCTGTGACGAGGTCTGGACGGTCAGCCGCGGCGCGGGGGAGAACCTGCGCAAGCTGGGCTATCAGGGGGACTACCGCGTGATGCCCAACGGCGTGGACTTCCCCCAGGGCCGGGTGGACGAGGCCCTGATCGCCGAGGTGACGGAGGGCTTCGATCTGCCGGAAGGGCTGCCGGTGTTCCTGTTCGTGGGCCGCATGATGTGGTACAAGGGCATCCGGATCATCCTGGACGCCCTGAAGCTCCTGAAGGAAGAGGGCCGGAACTTCCGCATGGTCTTTGTGGGTGCCGGCGGCGACAAGGAGGAGATCGTGGCCTATTCCCACGAGCTGGGGCTGGACGGGACGGTGCTCTTCTCCGAGCCCATCCGGGACCGGGAGCGCATCCGCGCCTGGTACTGCCGGGCGGATCTCTTCCTCTTTCCCTCCACTTTTGACACCAACGGCCTCGTCGTGCGCGAGGCGGCGGCCTGCGGCCTGGCCAGCGTCCTGGTGGCGGGCAGCTGCGCGGCCGAGGACGTGGACGACGGGATCAGCGGCTTCCTGATCGAGGAAAATGCCGACTCCATGGCGGCCAAGCTGCGGGAGCTGCTGGCCGCGCCGGAGGCCATGAAGCGCGTGGGCGAGGGCGCCCAGACAAACATCTATATCTCCTGGGAGACGGCGGTGGCCGGGGCTTATGAGCGCTACGGCGCGGTGATCGAGAACTACCGCAGCGGTCTCTATCCCCGGCACGAGACGGCCACGGACGATTTTCTCCACGGCATGGCCTCGCTCATGGACTTTCGCAACCGCCGGCGGGAGGCGCAGCGCCAGCTGATGGAGGAGGCGCGCCACAGCCGGGATGAGCTGGTGGCCGAGATGCGCCGCAGCCGGGACGAGATCGTCCAGGGGGCCCTCCGCAGCCGGGACGAGCTGATGGAGGAGATCGCCGATCAGCGGCGCCGCCTCAATGAGCAGATGGAGAAGCTGTCCCAGTATCTGGACCGCTTTCTGTAAACGCGCCTCCGCGGTATTTGCGCCGGGTGGCGAGGCCGCCGCGGATGTGGCGTTCGGCCTTGTTTCGGTCGAGCAGCTCCCGCACCTGGCGGGAGAGCGCCGCGTTGACGCGCGGCAGCCGCTCGACCAGGTCTTTGTGTACGGTGGATTTGCTGACGCCGAAAACCGCGGCGGCAGCGCGGACGGTGGTGTTGTTCTCCAGAATCCAGGCGGCCATGGCGGCCGCCCGCTCCTCGATGCTCTCCCTGTGCATACGCAGACCACACTCCCTGTTTAAACGCAAACCGGGCTTCCCGAGGGAAGCCCGGTTTCTGCGTCTCTCTTGCTCCACTATATGAGCGGGGAGAGGGGCAATATGAGAGAAACAAAACCGGGGAGCTGTGCAACCACAGCTCCCCGGTCGCTTAAAAAAGGGAATTACGCGTTCAGGAACTCCACCATGCAGTCGCCGGCCACGATGCCGCTGGTATAGGCGATACCGAGGGAAGCGCCCTCGTTCTCGTAGTAGGGGCTGCAGTAGAGGCTGCCGTTGTCAACGCCGGCCACGTACAGGCCCTTGATGACGCTCTGGTCAGCGGCCAGGGCGCGGCAGTAATCGTCGGTCTTCACGCCGCCGAAGGTGCTCCAGATGGAGGGCTCGTACTCGACCACATAGAAGGTGTCACCGCTGAGAGCCTTCAGCAGGTAATCGCTCTTGAAGAACTGCTCGTCCTTGCCGGCCTCGCACAGGGCGTTGTAGGCGGCGACGGTGTCCTCCAGGTGGGCCAGACCGAAGTGCTCGGCGCACTCCGCCAGGCTGCCCTTGAAGGCCCAATCCTGCTCGATGGCGGCGTCCATCTCGGCGTCCAGCTTGTCGAGCACGGCGGCCTGCTGGGCGCCGGTCTGCTGCGCGACGTACCAGTCGGCGGGGCTGCCGAAGTAGGCATACACGCCCGCGTCACGGCAGGTCTCATACATCTCCTCGTCGACGACGGCATAGTACTTGCCCTCGCGCAGGCTCATCTCACCGCCCAGCGCCAGCGGGCGGTCGGACAGATACTGCTCGTTCATGAAGCGGTCGCCGTTCTTGTTGACGATTAGGCCGCCGTAGATGGCGAACTTCTGGGCCTGGTTGGCGAAAGCCATGGCAGCGCCCGGCTTGTCGGGGATCTTGTGGTTGGCGCCGCCGAACTCGTTGCAGCAGAGCGCCCAGTTGCGGTCGGCGATGCCGCCGGCCTCCATGACCATGTCAAAGCCCTGGCCGGTGGAGAGCACGTTGCAGAGGGGCCAGACTTCGATATCGCCGTAGATCTGCTTGATGCGCTCGGCATTGCCGGCATAGCCGCCGGTGGCGATCAGAACGGCCTTGGCGTTGTACTGCTCAACAACGTTGTCGGCGTTGTTCTTGACAAGGACGCCGGTGACAGCGTCGCCGTCCTTGATGAGCTGGACAGCCTCGCGGTCGGTGAAGAACTCGCCGCCGTCGGCCACGAATTTGTCGACCAGGGGTTGGAAGCGGCCCGGGCCGGCGATCTGGGCGGACTTGTCGGCGTTCAGGAAGCGATGGCGGGCGCGGAAGCCCATGCCGTAGGCGTCGATGCGCAGGTCCATGTTGACGCCGTTATCAATGAAGTTGGAGACAACGCGCTCGCCCTGATCGGTGCACTTGCGGAGCAGGGAGCCGTTGACGGTGCCGCGGGAGAAGCCGTACTCGCAGTTGTACAGGGTCTCGGCGGAGACGGTGGCGTTTTCCTCGGCCTGGACGCGGGTCTCAGCCAGGGCGGGACCGCCGGCAACGGCGCCGTTGGCGGTGCCGCAGGTGGGGCCCTTCTCCAACAGGACGGTCTTCTTGCCGGCGGCGGCCAGCACCAGCGCGGCCTGCAGGCCGGCGGCGCCGCAGCCGACGACGACGGCTTCGGTATCGATAACAACATCAGGGGTCAGGACTTCCTTTTCCTCGGCCGCAGCGTCATCGGCAAAGGCGGTGGTGATGCCGGTCAGACTGAGAGCAGCGGCGGTGGCGACGGTGCCCTTCAGAAAGTCCCGGCGGGAAATGTTTTTCATGGCGGTTTCCTCCTAATACTAAAACCTAATTAAAACAAGACAAAATCCAGCTGCGTCCGGTGATGCTGCGAACGATATCAGCGGAGAGGTTGTTGATCACATCGCAAAGACG
>CACYOR010000026.1 GCA_902775985.1 Oscillospiraceae bacterium | reverse complement strand
ATCACCCGTGCCCTCACCGGCTTTGTGCGCGAAAGCGGCAACCTCTCCCTGCTGCTGGGCACGGCCGTGTTCATGGTTTCGGCCATCGTCGCCTCCCAGATGATCGGCGTGGTCAAGGAACTGATGATGAACCGGGTGGAGATCAAAACCTCCCTCTCCACGGAAGCGGCCATGATGATGCGCGTCATGAACATGCCGGCGAATTTCTTCCGCCAGTATTCCTCGGGCGAGCTCTCCAGCCGCTACAGCGCCGTGAACCAGCTGTGCGAGCTGCTGCTGGGCAGTGTGTTTTCAACGGGCCTGAGCTCGCTGCTCTCCCTGCTGTATATCGCCCAGATCTTTCACTACGCCCCGGCTCTGGTGGCCCCGGCGCTGCTGATCATCCTGGTCACGGTCCTGGTCAGCGCGGTCTCCGTTCTGACGCAGATGAAACTCAGCCGCGAGGTCATGGAGAAGGGCGCCAAGCAGAACGGCCTCAGTTTCGCCCTCATCAGCGGCGTACAGAAGATCAAGCTGGCCGGCGCGGAAAAGCGGGCCTTCGCCAAATGGGCGCGGGCCTATGCCGACGCGGTGGAGCCCAGCTATAACCCGCCGGTGCTGATCAAGGCCAACAGCGCTATCAGCAGCGCCATCACCCTGGTCGGCACCATCGTGCTCTACTATCTCGCCGTAAAGACGCGGGTGAGCCCTTCGGAGTACATCGCCTTTAACGCGGCCTACGGCTCCGTGGCGGCGGCCTTCGCCTCCCTCTCCGGCGTGGCGCTCTCGGTGGCCCGGATCAAACCCATCCTGGAGATGGCCGAGCCGATCCTGAAGACCCAGCCCGAATCCTCCGAAAATCGGGCCATGGTCACGCGCCTCAACGGCAGCATTGAGCTGTCCAACGTCTACTTCCGCTATAACGACCGTATGCCCTATGTGGTGGACGGCATGAGCCTGAAAATTAAGGCCGGGGAGTATATCGCCATCGTCGGCGCCACCGGCTGCGGCAAGAGCACGCTGATGCGTCTGCTGCTGGGCTTCGAGACGCCGGAAAGAGGCGCCATCTATTACGACGGCAAGGACATGAGCAAGCTGGATCTGCGCTCCCTGCGCCGGCGCATCGGCGCGGTGACCCAGGACGGCAGCCTCTTCCAGGGGGATATCTATTCCAATATTGTCATCTCCGCGCCCCAGCTGGGGCTGGATGAGGCCTGGGCGGCGGCGGAGATCGCCGGCATTGCGGACGACATCCGCGCCATGCCCATGGGGATGCAGACCATCATCGCCGAGGGACAGGGCGGCATCTCCGGCGGTCAGAAGCAGCGGCTGATGATCGCCCGGGCCATCGCCCCGAAACCGAAGATCCTGATGTTTGATGAGGCGACCTCAGCCCTGGACAACAAGACGCAGAAGAAGGTCTCCGATGCGCTGGATGAGCTCAAATGCACCCGCATCGTGATCGCTCACCGTCTGAGCACGATCCGCAACTGCGACCGCATTCTGGTGCTGGACAAAGGGAAAATCCTGGAAGACGGCACCTATGAGGAGCTGATCGCCCAAAACGGCTACTTTGCCGAGCTGGTGGAGCGGCAGCGTCTGGATGTGTGAGTTTTTTGTGACAGAGAAGGGAATAGGCTGAGCGTAAGCTGAGCCGATTCTGAAAAATCGAGGAAAAAAGAAATGAGCGAAAAATACCCAATTGCACAACGGGAGACCCTGATGGACGAGGAGATGGAACAGGTCTCCGGCGGCAAATATCGGGGCGCGGTCTTTATGTATACGATCCAACCGGGGGAGAGCCTCTCCATGCTGGCCCACCGTTTCGGCACGACCGTCCGCGTGCTGCGGGAGCTGAACAAAATCACCGATGCCGAGCAGGTCAAGTCCGGCACGACGATCGTGATCCCACAGCGATGAAGAGAGCCTTTATCAGCCGGCCGGGCGTTCAGCTCCTGGCCGCGGCGCTGCTGTGGATCCTTGTCTTTGCCGCTTTTCTCCGCTTCGGCGGCGGCGGGCTGACCCTGTTTTATGAGATCCCGCCGGAGGCGACCGGCCACAGCCTGAGCTTCAGTCCGGAGGGCATCGTCCGGGTGGCGGAGAGCCGCGTCTCCGGGGACGGGGTCGAGCTGGGCGTCCGCCTGGAGGCCATCGGCCATGGCGAGACGACCGCCACGCTGCACTGGGACGGGCTGGAGAATGACAGCCTGTATGAGCAGGACCTCTCCAGCACGATCCGCGCCCTGCCCTTCGGGATCCTCTTTGACAGCATCACCTGGAATTTCAGCGGCTGGGAGATCTTTACGGCCTGCCTGTCCCTGTTTCTGCTGACGGCGGCGCTGATCTTCTACTTTGCCTCCCTTCGGGAGAAGAGCCGCGTGTTCTTCTCCTACCGGGCGACGGCGGAGCTGGGCCTTGCGATCTTCTGCCTGGTGGCCAGCTTCCTGCGGGTCGATATGCTGCTGGCTTTCCTGCGCGGGGAGAATGCGGGGACGGTCTGGTCGCTGCTGGTCGGGACGATCGTGACGGCGCAGACCTTTATGCGCCGGACCGCTTTTGTGATCGTCGGCTTTGCCGCGGCGGTCGCGGCCAGCAATGTGGTGCTGATGAAGCACGAGGGGACGCGCCCGTCCAACATGCTGGGCATTGTCGTCTCTCTCCTGATGGTGGGCGGCGCGGCCTTCGGCATCTGGATGTCCCGGGCACTGCTGACTTTTCCTCTTCGGAACGTCCTGCTGAACGTATACGCGGGTCTCTTTGTCTATCTGGAGTGCCTGCTGGCGGCCACGGTCATTCGGGCGGTGCAGGCCGGACGGCACGAACCGGCCTATGACCGGGATTACGTCCTGGTCCTGGGCTGCAAGATCCGGCCCGACGGAAGCCTGTATCCCCTGATCCGGGCACGGGTCGACCGGGCGATCGACTTTGTGAACGCCCAGCTGGAGGCGACCGGAAAGCGGGCCGTCCTGATCCCCAGCGGCGGCAAGGGCGGCGATGAGTCGCTGGCCGAAGGCGAGGCCATGGCCCGCTATATGCGGGAGCGGGGAATCCCGGAGGAGTACATCCTGCCGGAGACGCAGTCGAAAACGACCCGGGAGAACATGCTCTTCTCCCGGAAGCTGATCGAGGAGAGGGGAGGCCCGGCAAAGGCCGCCTTTTCCACCTCCAACTATCATGTCTACCGGGGCGGCATCCTCGCGGCCGAGGAGGGCTGGGACATCGACGGCATGGGAAGCCGGACAAAATGGTACTTCTGGCCCAACGCCTTTTTGCGGGAGTTCATCGGCCTGATGGCCGCGGGCCGGACACAGCAGCTGCTGGCCGCCGCCGTGATCACGGTCGTAAGCGCGGGCCTGACAATTCTTGTTATGTAAACCTTCTTGACTGAGGTGAGTGGAATGGCACATCCATGGATAAACAGAGAGCTGTACGAGGCGATCCTCCACTTTGAGGAGAGCGACGCGGCCCAGGAGTACTACTACCGCGTGATGGACACGGAAATCGAACGCCAGGGGACGTACGACACCGTGCGCAATCAGATCCTTCGCGTCTATGCGATGCTCTTTTGCGACGAAATCGGCGCCTCCGCGGGATATCTGGCCACGCCGCAGGATGTGGAGGCGACTGCGGACCGGCTCTATATCGGCGAGGCGCGCTTTGACCCGAAGCATTGGTACCGCATGCGCTATCATTTCCCGGTGATCGACGAGGATAATTTCGACCGCTTTGCCGCACTGGTGATCACCGATCTGAACGCGGGGCCGCTGCATGAGGCCGCGCTCAACGGTGGTGAGATGCTTCTGGTGGGAGCGGCGGACCCCCTGACGATCAGCGAGGAGGAGAGAAAAACGCAGAACCTCCGGGTGATACGCATCCCGGATGACGAGCGGGAGGGGGAAGAAGCATGAACGTCCTTGCGGTATTGGAAAACGAGGCGGCGCAGCTTCCCATGATGCAGATGCTCAGCGAGATGGAGCCGGAAGCCAACCTCATGTGTTTTGGAAGCAGCCTGCCTGCTCTGGCGGCTGCCCGAAAGCAGGAGATCGACGTGGCTGTGATCGACGCGGTTCTGCCGGAACTGAGCGGGCTGGACTTCGGGCACTATCTGCAGGAGCTGTATCCCAATGTGAACCTGATCTACCTGGCCTCGGACAAGGGGATGGGCTTTGACGCCCTTCGGCAGCACGCCAGCGGCATCCTCCCCAAGCCGATCGTGGAGACGGAACTGAGGCGGGAGCTGGACGAGCTGCGCTATCCGCAGACTTCAAACGGCGGCAAGCGCCTCTTCGCGCAGACCTTCGGGAACTTTGAGCTTTTTGCGGACGGCAAGCCCGTGGTGTTCAAGTATACCAAGACCAAGGAGATCGTGGCCCTGCTGGTAAACAATCGCGGAGCTCAGACCAGCAATGGCGAGATCATCGCCTGCCTCTGGGAGGACGACGGCGATCCGGAAAAGAAGAGCTCCTATCTCTCCAACCTCCGACAGGATCTGCAGAACACCTTCACCAGGCTGAAGCTCAACGGCATCATCCTCAAGCAGCGGGGGAGCCTCGCCATCGCCACCGACCGCATCGAGTGCGATCTCTACGACTGGCTGGAGAAAAAACAGGAATCCCGGTATCATTACCTGGGAGACTATATGAACCAGTACAGCTGGCCCGAGGTCATGCATGCCCAGCTTGATGAGATTGCCTGGTCTTTTGACGAGGAATGATAATATATTAAGAATAAATTAAGAAATCTCAGGGTTGTATACTGGACATCTGTTGGACAGACTGTGGTATAACAGCTTTGTGACAGTTGTGTGACAGAACCTGCGTTACACTGTACACGTAAACAAGAGAGACAGCTGCAGGGCAGACCGTTCTCTTGAAAAATAAAAGGAGGAACTTATCATGTCTGACGAAAACAAAATCAACGACAGCGAACTCGAGGAAGTTTCCGGCGGCGCCGGCAGCTGGCAGAAGTATGCGAAGGGCACCTATGTCAACTATGGCAGCTACGTGGTTTACACCGTTGCCAGCGGCGACGTTCTGTCCGGCATCGCGATCCGCTTCGGTGTGACCGTGGCCCAGATCCAGAGCTGGAACAACATCAAGAACCCCAACGTTATCAGCATCGGCCAGAAGCTGACCATCTATCCCACCATCGTCCGCTAATCATTGTAAGCGAAACGCCCCCCGCGGTTTCCGCGGGGGTTTTTTAAAAAAAGGAGGACGAATATGAAACGTTTTATCAGCTATCTGCTTACGGCTGTTATGGTCGTTTCTCTGCTGGCCTGCGGGGCCGGGAGCGCCTTCGCCGATGACGCAGCAAACGTCACGATCGAGGCTTCGGATATTGACCTGCAGCTGAGCCTGATCTCGACCCAGCTGAGCAAGCTGGAGCAGAAAGACAACGAGAACACCTGGTACTATACCGTGACTGACCTTGACCACGACGGCAATCTGGAGTTCGTTGCGGCCACGCTCCATCCCCAGGATCGCTCCACCAACCTGAAGGTCTGGGAGATCAGCGAGGACAGAAAGTCCCTGGCCGAGTGCAAACTCGACAAGGACGAGGATGAGTCCTTCCCCGACATCATGACCGATGTTGCCGATACCTATCACGATGTGGAGACCGACACCTGGTTCTACATGTTTTATGACAAGCTGGTGATCTCCGATAATGAGGTCTATACCATCAAGACCGCCGTCAACCTGAAGGACGGCGTGATCGACTACGACGCCTATGCCGTGGAGCACGTTGTGCTGGAGAATACCTGGCGCAACATCTCCTATACCGACGCCAACGGCCTGCCCATTTCCGGCGAGCAGTATAACGCCGCCGGCAGCAACGCTTTCGCCGGCACGGAGAAGACCAGCACCAACTTCGAGTGGCTGACCGCCAAGGACCTGGAGAAGTCCACCCGCATCGTCGACAGCTATGCTGTGTTTGCGGGAACCAAGGAGCCGACGGAGGTTTTCCCCGTGCCCCGTCCTGCAGCCCTGGGTGGAGATACGAACCCGAGCGCCTCTCCTGTGCCTGCCACTCCTGCGGCTACCCCCGTCCCCTCTCAGGAAGTGAAGTTCCTCTCCATCACCAAGAACCCCACCAACGAGAACAAGAAGGCCGGCGGTACCGCGCTGTTTGTGGCCTGCGCCAATGCCTTTGAGTCCCTCAACTGGACCCTGGTTTCCCCCTATGGCGGCGAGTTCTCCGTGCAGAACTTCCGCAACTCTTTCCTCACGGCCAATGTGACCGGGGAGTACAGCACCACGCTCAGCATTGCCAATGTCTCTTCCGACATGAACGGCTGGGGCGCCTACTGCACCTTCTATTACAGGGGCCAGACCGCCCGCACCACCACGGCCTACATCTACGTGCAGGGCCAGCCCACACCTCAGCCTGCACCGCAGCCCGAGAGTGGTTCCTTCGACGGCTATGTGTGCGAGGTTGTCCGCAACTCCGTCACGATCGAGGTTCCCGGCGTGGATTTCTTCACCCTCGACCTCAGCAACTGCACCGTCAACGGTGAGCTCTATGTCGGCGCTCCCGCCACCGTGTACTACAACGGCCGCCACGCCAGAGGCGTGTATGTGACCAGCGCCACCATCAACGGCAGGACCTCGCCGGACGTTCCCGAAGGCGGCACCTACTATGGCAGCGTGGCCGATTGGAATAACAGCGGCGTCAACGTGAATCTGGACGGCACGACCATCGTGCTCATCCCCTGGGATATCTGCAGCGTGAGCGGGGATATCTATGTCGGCGCGCCCGCCACGGCCACCTGGAGCGGCACGACCACCAAGGGCCTGAACTTCACCTACTGCAGCATCGAGGGCCGCCAGCCCGAGCCGCAGCCGATCTACGGCTCCATGAGCGGCAGCGCCTACGAGGGCGGCGGCGGTTATGCGATCAATCTGGCGGACGGCACGCAGGTCTTTATCGACGCCTGGAAGTGCAATGTGAGCGGCAACTTCTATGACGGCGCCTCCTGCACCGTGTACTACACCTATATCCCCGATGAGGCGAACATCTACCAGGTCGACATCTACGGCAGCGCCAATGTGGAGCCCGCACCTTATGTCCCCGATCCGGAACCCTCCGTCCCTGAGACGGTGTATGGCACGATGAGCGGCAGAGCGTTCCGCGACAACGATACCACGGCCTTTATCTACCTGGATAACGGTAACTCCGTTTATGTGGACATCGGTATCTGCAATCAGATCGGTGAGCTGGTCATGGCCGGCGGCGGCAACCCCTGCACGGTCTACTACTACAACGATCCCATCGCGGCCAACATCTACAGCGTGGATGTATACCCGGCGGAAGGGAACGTGGGATAAGCCAGCGCGTGTGACGGTTTTGTGATAGACCCTGTGCTATCCTGAACACGCAAGCAAGAGAACGGCGCCTGTGATTCTTGAATTGCAGGCGCCGCAATCGAAAAAGAATGGAGGTAAATACCATGGCAATGAATAAGGTCGCAATGAACGACGAAGAGATGGATCAGGTGACCGGAGGCTCCATCCTTCCGTACGCCGTCCAGTCCGGCGATACGCTCGCCAAGATCGCGAAGAAGTACAACGTCACCATGGAGCAGCTGATCAAGTGGAACGACATCAAGAACCCCGATATGATCACCGTCGGCCAGCAGCTGAAAATCAAGTTCTGATCAAAACCATAGCGGACAGAAAGCGCAGCGCGAAAGGGCGCTGCGTTTTCTGCACCCGCGGATACCGCTTGACAAATCGTGTGACATTTGTGTGAGAAAAGCTGTGCTATGCTGTACCCGTAAGCAGGACAAACATAAACAAGACCGACAATCTGAAAGGAGATACAAACATGAGCGAACTGAAGAATAAGGTTATGAACGACGAGGAACTGGGCAGCGTGAGCGGCGGCATGACCGCCAATTATCGCGCGGCACTGGACGTGATGGCCGGCAAGTACGGCAACGGCGAGGAGCGGCGCCAGAGACTGATGGCCGCAGGCTATGACTACTATGCGGTGCAGCATCTGGTGAACGGCCTGGCCAAGGGCTACGATCAGGTCGCCAGAGACGTGATCGCCGGCAGATATGGCAACAACGAGTACCGCGTGAACGCGCTGCGTGCGGCCGGCTACGACGCCGCCCTGGTGCAGGATCTGGTCAACGCCATGCTGCTGTAAGCAACGAGACAGACAAGGCAAAGCAAAAGCGAACAGTCCCCGCTGCACCTTGCGGCGGGGATTTTATCAGGAGAAAAACCATGAGAAAAAAGCTGATCATCCCTGTTGTTATCCTTCTCTGCGCCGCCATGCTGGCGGCCTGCGGAACAACGAACACCGCTGTGCCCGCCGTGACGGAGCAGCCCGGCAGCGAGCCCACGCCGACTGCCACGGCCGCAAATTCCGGCCAGACAGGCATCTGGCAGGCGCAGTTCATCGCCCTGGAATCGGAGGAACTGTGCTCGGCCCTGCATAACGGATGTGCGCGGGGCGAGGAACTCTATTTCATCAGTTCCGGCGTGATCGCCGATGAGACGCCGGAGGGCGTCAGCCCCGAGTGGCCGGAACAGTACTGGGTGTACGGGCCGATCCTCGTCAAAGCCACGCCGGACGGGAAAACCGAGATCCTGCCCTATACGCCGGAGAGACCGGAGAGCCTGCCCGGAGAGAACAGCGGTGTGCTGTTCGAGCAGCTCTATGCCGATCCGGACGGCAGCCTTTGGGTGCTGGAGAACCACTATCGCATCGAAAACGAGAGCGGGCTGACGCAGGAGGAGAAAACACTGGTTCAGCTTCAGGAGGACGGCAGCGTGCTCAAGCAGATCCCGCTGCAGAGCCTCTCGGCCTTTGAGGCGGAGGAGGTAGCCGGTGCCGAGTCCTATGCCTTTACGGTGCCGGGCCTGGCCTGTGATGCGGAGGGAAACCTGTGCATCGCGGTGCATGAGTGGCTGGTGGGCAGCCGGGGCTATGCCCAGCAGAACCGTATCTGCATCCTGGACAAGGAGAGCGGCGCGCTGAAAAACGCCATCGAGTTGGACGGCGAGATCGCCGCGCTGGTCCGTCTGGGCAGCGGAGCGCTTGCCGAGGCCGCCTACAGCGGTTCCTCCCCAGTCTTCTCCCTGCTGGATGCGGAGAAGGCGGAGCTCAGCGAGGTGTATACAGCGGATGACTTCCTGACCGACGTGGTCGGCGGGACGGGAGACAGCCTGTACTACGGGGCAGGGGACAGCTTCTACTGTCTGAACATGGCCACCGGGGAGAGCGAGAAGCTCTTTGACTGGGCTGCCTGCGATGTGGCCCACAGCGATGGCGACAGCGTCTGCGCACTGGAGAACGGGAGCCTTGTCACGACCGCTGCCGCGGAAAAGACCGACGGCGTGCACAATGAGCTGATCCTTTTAAACCAGGTCGACGCGTCCGCCGTGCCGGAGAAGAAAACCCTCCGTCTGGCTGTACTGAATCTCTACCCCTTTACCAGCGAGATGATCAGCCGCTTCAACCGCTCCCAGACCGAGTACCGGATCGAAGTGACCGACTACTCCCAGTTCAATGACTACAACAGTTCCAACCCCGAGGACTGGGACGCGGGGCTCACCCGGCTGCAGACCGAGCTGATCGCCGGGAATGTCCCGGATCTCATCGATATCAGCCTCCTGCCGGTGAGCCGTCTGGGTGAAAAAGGCCTGCTGGAGGATCTCCTGCCGTATATCGACGCGGACCCGGAGCTGAGCCGCGAGCAGCTGAACATGCATGTGCTGGAGGCCTTTGAGGAGCAGGGAAAGCTCTTCCAGACGGTGAGCAACTACTATGTGATGACGACGATGGGCCTGCGCGACGTGGTGGGCGATCGGCCCGGCTGGACGATGGAGGACTTCAGCGCCGCGATGCAGCGCCTGCAGGCAGAGCATCCGGACAGCACGGTGTTCGACGTCTATACCACCCGGGACAGCGCCCTGACCTTCCTGATGTATCTGGAGATGGAGAATTATGTAAACTGGAGCACCGGCGAATGCTTCTTCGACTCCGAGAGCTTCCAGCAGCTTCTCCGCTTCGTCCGCAGTTTCCCGACCGCCTATGACTGGAGCGGGGACAGCTCGGCCATGGAGCTGGACTCCGACCTGCGTATGCTCATGGGGGAGCAGCTGATGAAACAGTGCAATCTCACTTGCTTTGAGGACGTCCAGGCCAATACCGTCGGCCTTGGCGGCGCACCCTGCACCTTCGTCGGATACCCGACGGAGCACGGCGTGGGCAGCATGTTTGCCCAGATCGGCAACGCCTTTGCCATCTCCTCCTCCTGCGGGGAGAAGGAGGCCGCCTGGGCCTTCGTCCGCCAGTTCTTCCTCCCGGCCTATCAGGAGCAGCTCAGCGGCAGCGTCTTTCCCACCAATCTTGCGGTATATGAGCAGATGAAGCACGACGCCCTGACGACGGCCTATCAGCGCAACCCGGACGGCAGCTTCGCCCTGGATGACGACGGCAGACGGATTGAGGCCGACCGGGGCAGCGTCACGGCGGCGGGGATGCGCATGAAGCTGCGCGCCTCAACAGAGGAGGAGATCGCCCTGGTGGAGGAGGTCGTCGCGGCGACCAGCCATGTCCTCAGCACCGACAACAGCCTGAAAGACCTCATCGTGGAATGCGCGGCGCCCTATTTTGTCGATCAGCGCAGCGTGGAGGATGTGGTCCGTCAGATCCAGAGCCGAGCGTCGATCTATGTCAACGAACAGAGATAACAGACTCTGTGTGATGCTTGTGTGACGAATGCTGTGTTATGATGCAGCTGTAAACAAGAGATGCGGAACACAAACCGACATCTTCTCAAATTTGAAAGGAGAAAAAAACAATGTCTGACGAAATCAAAATCAATGAGAGCGAACTCGAGGAAGTCTCCGGCGGCGCCGGCAGCTGGCAGCAGTATGCGAAAGGCACCTATGTCAACTATGGCAGCTACATCGTCTACACCGTGGCCAGCGGCGACGTTCTGTCCGGCATCGCGATCCGCTTCGGCGTGACCGTGGCCCAGATCCAGAGCTGGAACGGCATCAAGGACCCCAATGTCATCCGTGTCGGCCAGAAGCTGACCATCTATCCCACCGTCATCCGCTGATTCCGTTTTCGCGCAGGCCCCTGCCGTGTGGCGGCAGGGGCCTGTGTGCTTCCTAAAGCGGACCGTTTTTTTTACAAAAACTGTGCCTGTTACTGGACATCTTTCAGTGGGCTGTGGTATACTTTTGCTAAGAATGCGGATTTTCTGATTAAAGATTTTAATCAGAAAATGGTATGACATGCTTTAGAAAAAACTTGTATGATACACAAGGAGGTCAGTATGGAAACCAAAACATTCAAGAAGGGTGAAATCCTCTTTCGGGAGGGAGATCCCGGCGAATGCCTGTATGATGTGTACACCGGCAAAGTGGGCGTGTATTCCAAGTACGGTACGCCGGAGGAAAAACTGCTGAAGACTTACTATGCGGACGAGTATCTGGGTGAGATGGGCCTGATCGACCACGCCCCGCGTTCCGCAACGGCAGTGGCGCTGGAGAATGGCACCTCTGTGGGCCTGATTACGGAAGAGGGCTTCGGTGCCTTCTTCGAGAAGAACCCGGCCCGCGTGCTGATGGTCATGCAGCAACTGAGCAACAATCTGCGCCGGCGGACCAACGAGTATGTGGACGTCTGCCGCCAGATCCAGGAGCTGTCCAAAAAGGAGGAACAGAAATGAAAATGCTGACATTCAAAAAGGGCGAAGTCATTTTCAAGCAGGGCGACTATGCCGATTGCATGTATGATATCGTCTCCGGAAGCGTCGGCGTCTGTGTCGCCTACGGCACGGAGGCGGAGAACCGCCTGACCGTCTTGAAGGCCGGAGAGTTCCTCGGTGAGATGGGCATGATCGAGGCCTATCCCCGCAGCGCCACGGCTGTGGCTCTGGAGGACGGGACGGAGCTTCGGGAGATCGGCGAGGTCGAGTTCGGCGATTATTTCAAGACCCAGCCTGAGCGTCTTCTGGCGATCATGCGTCAGATCAGCGGACGCCTGCGGGATCGGACGGCGGACTACGAGGGTGCCTGTGCGGTACTCAATGGCCTGAAGGAGACGCAGGGTGAGCCGGAAAAGCGCAGCCAATCTCTGCTGGAGCGGGCGAAGGCGCTGATCAAATTCTACAACGACGTCATGGCGATGGCGGCGGCCACACCCCAGATGAACACAGGTTACTACGACTATTATATCAACCGCTTCTAAGCGCGGCGCTTACGCGGAATAACAACCGGCTTCCGTCCCGGGAGGGACGGGAGCCGAATTTGAATGGAGACACAGGAGCATGGAACGGGAGACCCTGATTCGCAACAGCATCATTTCGGACATGTCGGAGGGCGTTATGGCCGTCCGCTTTGACGGCCGGATCGAGCTTGCCAATGATGCGGCGCTTGCCATCCTGGAAAAGACGGAGGAAGAACTGGTCGGCAGTTCCTTTGTCCGCGCCTTTTTTGGGGAGGAGGAGAACGACGCCTTTGTCCAGAGCGTTCTGGACGCCGTCTACGAAAAGGGAAGACGGATGGAGAGCTATGTGCCCTACCGCACCGGAAGAGGCGAAAAACAGCTGCGTATCGTCTCCTCCTGCCTGCGTGAGCAGGAGAAAATGACCGGCGTGATCCTCGTCATCAGCGACGTCACGGAGCTGACGGAGATGCGGGATGCGATGAAGGCCATAGATCGAATCCAGGCGCTGAACCACCAGCTGGAGATGCGCAACCGCGTCCTGCAGGAGACCTTCGGCCGCTATTTGTCCGACGATATCGTGCGGGAGATCCTGGACTCCCCCAGCGGTTGGAAGCTGGGCGGGCAGAAGCGGGAGCTCACGATCCTGATGAGCGATCTGCGCGGCTTTACGGCGCTGAGCGAGCGGATGGAGCCGCAGGATCTGATCACCATGCTGAACCATTTCTTCGGTGAGATGTATGAGGAGATCGAGCGCTGCCGCGGAACGTTGATCGAGTTTCTGGGCGACGGCATGCTGGTGATCTTCGGCGCGCCCGCCCCCAGCGAGACCCATGCCGCCGACGCGGTGGCGGCCGCCGTCGGCATGCAAAAGCGCATGGAAGCGGTGAACCGCTGGAACGCGGAGCGGGGCTATGAGCCCCTCGCCATGGGCATCGGCATCAATACGGACGCCGTGATCCTGGGGAACATCGGCTCGGAAAAGCGCACCAAGTACGGCGTGCTGGGCGCGGCGGTCAATCTGACAGGCCGGATCGAGAGCTATACGACCGAAGGTCAGATCCTCATCTCGCCGGGCACCCGCGCCGCGGTGGCGTCAGAACTGCGGATCAGCCATACGCTTTCGGTCCAGCCCAAGGGTGTGGACGGAAGCATCGAGCTCTCCTCTGTCACCGGCATCGGCGCGCCCTATGGGATCTATCTGGCGCAGAAGGCGGAGGAAAAGCTGCAGCCCCTTGCCCGGGGGCTGAACCTGACTTTTTCCGCCCTGGAGGGGAAACACGGCTCCGGGGAGACGAAGGAAGGGACGATCCTGGCCCTGTCCGAAAAAGAGGCCATCCTCAAAACGGATGCGGAGCTTGCGCTTTACACGAACCTCATGCTCCGGATCGGCGAAGATCTGTATGCCAAGGTGACCGGGGCGGAGAATGGGACCTATCGCCTCTGCTTTACGGCCAAGCCGCCCTGCTTTCCCGCCTGGCTGCGGGAAGCGGGATATGAGGCGGAAGGAGAGAAGGAAGCATGAGAGAGACGGATTTACAGCTGACGGTTCTCGGCGCGCGCGGCTCCATGGCCCGCGACGGGCAGGACTGCGCCGAGTTTGGCGGCGACACCTCCTGCTATATGCTCCGGGCCGGCGAGGAGACACTGTTCCTCGACGCGGGCAGCGGCCTGATCTCGGCGCCGGCGCAGTATCCCAAAGATCCGGTGATCCTGCTCAGTCATCTGCATTTGGACCATCTGATCGGCCTGGGCATGTTCCCGGGCATTTCGAACCGGGAGCATCGCCCGCAGATCTACGTCCCCTTCTGCGAAGATCGCAGCGGGGCGGAGGCGATTCTGGATCGGCTCTACGCGCCGCCCTTTTGGCCGCTGAAGCTGGGACAGCTGGAGAGTCATCCGGAGCTGCTTCCCATGCCCCAAAGCCTGCGGCGGGGCGATCTGACAGTGGAGACCATGCCGGGCAATCATCCCGGCGGCTGCCTGATGTTCCGGATCTGCTATCACGGGAAGAGCCTCGTCTACGCCACGGACTTTGAGCACGGCGAGGAGGCCTCCGCCCGCCTGAGCGACTTTGCCCGGGATGCGGATCTGCTGCTGTACGACGCCCAATACGCAGAGTGTGAGTACGAGGCCTGCCGGGGCTTCGGCCACTCGACCGCCCGGAAGGGAGTGGCGATCATGGAGCGCAGCGGCGTCAAGCGCCTTCTGCTGGTCCATCATGCGCCCTGGAGCGACGATGCGATCCTCCGCGACAGAGAGAGGCGACTGCCGGCGGGCACCTCCTACGCCCGGCAGGGGCAGGTCATCACGATCTGAACGAAAACCATCGCATGCATTTCACAGGGAAGGGGGCGAAGCGGTGAAAAAAATCAACCGTGTGCTGGTCAAGAGCATCGTTGCGATCGTTTTGCCGCTGATGCTCTTTGCCCTCATTGTGGGCGTTGCGGGCAACAAGGCCTTCTCCGACGCCATGCATTTGCAGTATGCCTCCAGCGCCTACCGGATGGCGGATGCGGCCGCGCTGGAGATCGACGCCGATCGGATGGACGCGTACCGGGCGAGCGGGGGAGAGACGGAGGAGTATCGGGCGGTGTGGGATCGCCTGAACGAACTGTGCGATGCCCTGGGCGTCACCTTTATCTACGTGATCCAGCCGGATCTGACGGACTATGGCCATATCACCTTTATCTTTTCCACGGTGAACGCCAACTTCAGCGAGTATTCTCCCTACGAAGTGGGTTTTGTCCGGGAGACGACCAACGATCGGTACCGGCAGCAGTATCGCAATCTGTACGAGGGAAAAAGCGAGCGAGAGATGCAGGTCCTGGAGAGCAGGCAGTATAAAACAGACACCCATCACCTGACCGCCATGCGCGCGCTGAAAGGCGCGGATGGCGAGACAAAGGCGATCCTCTGCGTACAGCGGCAGATGAGCGGACTCCGGAGCACCAGCGAGCGCTTTCACAGAAGCGTCCTGCATGTGCTGATCGCGATCGTCCTGATGGTCATCCTGTCCCAGTCGGTGTACCTCAACTGGGCGCTCATAACCCCGGTGCGCCGCATCACGGACGAGGCGACGCGCTTCGCCGGGGAGAACTGCCCGGCACAGGTCAAGCTCGTCGACCAGATCCACAACCGGGATGAGATCGGCCAGCTGGCAAGCTCCATCGACCGGATGGAAGAGCAGGTCGGGGAGTATATTGATAACCTGACAACAATCACCGCGGAAAAACAGCGCATCACCACGGAGCTGACCCTGGCAAGGCGCATCCAGGAGGCCATGCTGCCCCATCAGTTCCCGCCCTTCCCGGAGCGGAAGGAATTCGAGCTCTACGCCAGCATGACGCCGGCCAAGGCGGTCGGCGGGGATTTCTACGACTTTTTCCTGATCGACGAGGATCACCTGGGCCTGGTCATGGCGGACGTGTCCGGCAAGGGTATCCCGGCGGCGCTCTTTATGATGATCTGCAAGACGATCCTGCAGAGCTGCGCCATGCTGGGGCAGTCGCCGGCCGAGATCCTCACCAAGACGAACGAGGCCCTCTGCTCCAACAACCAGGTCGACATGTTCGTGACCGTCTGGACGGGGATCCTGGAGATCTCCACCGGCAAGCTGCGGGCGGCCAACGCCGGCCATGAATACCCGGCGCTGAAGCGCGCGGGCGGAAACTTTGAACTCTACAAGAGAAAACACGGGCTCGTGGTCGCCGCGATGGAGGGCGCGAGCTACCGGGAATATGAGCTGCAGCTTTTTCCGGGGGACGCGCTGTTCGTCTACACGGACGGGGTGCCAGAGGCCATCGACGCCCGGGAGCAGGCCTTCGGGACCGAGCGTTTGCTTCACGCGCTGAACCTCGACCCGGCGGCCGGACCGGAGGAGCTTCTCCGGAACGTCCGGCGGGAGATGGACGCCTTTGTGAAGGACGCCGAGCCCTTTGACGATATCACCATGCTGGGCTTTGTCTACCACGGAACGGAGGAACAGACTATGCCGAAGACGATCACCATGGAGGCGTCGCTCTCCAATCTGGAGCGGGCTCTCGCCTTTGTGGACGAGACATTGGAACAGATGGGTTGCCCCATGAAACAGCAGATGCAGGTGGATCTGGCCCTTGAGGAGGCCTTTGTCAACGTGGCCAATTACGCCTACGGTGGGGAGCCGGGGCCTGTTAGCCTGAGCGTTCTCGCTGAGGGGGAGACGGGAGAACTCACCATCACGCTGATGGACAGGGGCACCCCCTTTGATCCGCTGGGCCGGGAGGAGCCCGACCTGAGCCTGCCCGCCGAGGAGCGGGAGATCGGCGGCCTGGGGATCTTTATGGTGAAAAAGAGCATGGATGAGGTCCGCTACGCCTATGAAGACGGACAGAACATCCTGACCATGGTCAAACACATCCGGGGATAAGGAGGAGAGACACAATGGATCTGAAACACGCAAAACGCGATGAGGTCATTTTCCGCCAGGGAGAGGCGAGCGCCTGCATGTACCGCATACAGAAAGGGACCGTGGGCATTTTCCTGGACTATGGCGGGGCCAACGAGAACAAGCTCACCGAATTGTCGGCCGGCCGCTATTTCGGGGAGATGGGTCTGCTGGACAAGGCGCCGCGCTCCGCGACGGCGGTCGTCCTGTCCGACAAGGCCACGCTGCAGGTGATCCGGGAGGAGGACTTTGCCCTCTGCTTTGAGGAGAATCCCGCCGGCATGCTGGCCCTGCTCCGGCAGATGAGCATGCGCCTGCGCCGCATCACCCGCGACTATGACGACGCCTGCCACACGGTGGGCGAGGTGGTCGAGGCGGAGAAAGCCGGCAAGGAACCGGACGCCGCCCTGAAGCACCGGATCGCAAAGACGCTGGCGGGCTATGAGGCCTCCCATATGGAGAACCAGAGAGAGGAGGCACAGGCATGAAAGATGTGAGCTTCCACGCGGGCGATGTGGTCTTCCGCGAGGACGAGATGCAGCTGAGCATGTACGAGGTCCGCAAGGGCAGCGTCGGCATCTATCTCGACTACGGGACAGAGCAGGAAAGACAGCTCACCGTCCTGAAGGAGAAACAGCTTTTCGGCGAGATGGGCCTGCTCGAGGCCGCGCCGCGCTCCGCGACGGCGGTGGCACTGCAGGACGGGACCTTCCTCCGGGTGATCGATGAAGAGGAATTCAACGCCTTTTTCCAGGATAAGCCGGAGCTTCTCCTGCAGATCCTCAAGCAGCTGAGCGCCCGGATCCGGGAGAACACGGAGAAGTACGAGCAGGTCTGCCGCACCCTGGCCGAGAGCGTGAAAGCGGATCGGAGCGGGGCGGAAAAGAGCACAGAGCTGACCCGCCAGATGGAGAGCATCGGCGCAGAGGCAAAGAAAAAACCGGTGAGCTATGCCGGGCTGCGCTCCTCCTTCTTCGCCTACATCCAGGAGGATCTGGACGCCTATGAGGGGAAACGGGAGGTCGTCCGGACAAGCCTCCTCGAGCGCCTGGCCGTGCACCGCCTTTCGCCGGAGGACATGCATGTCAATCCGGACGATGAGTTTGCCAATCCCCGCGTCGGCCCGAGCGACCGGATCATCAACGAGTATGTGGATGAGATCAAGATGATGAGGGATGAACTGTGGGACATCTTCCCCCAGCCGATCGTCGTCTATAAGATGAAGCCGGAGGGCTACCTGATCCTCAACGGGCACCACCGCTGGGCGGCCACCCTGAAGAGCGGGCTCAGGAAGGTCCGGGCGACGATCATGAACCCGCCGAAGGAATAACCATGTGAAGGGAGGCAAAAGAAAGCCGTGAGAATCTCCTTTGATCTGGACGATGTGCTTTTTGTCTTACCCGAAAAATATGAGACCGAGCCGGCCCTGCCTTTCCCCTTGAATCTCCGCTATACCGAGCGGCTCCGGAAGGGCACGCCGGAACTGATCCACGCCCTGCAGAAACGGGGCTATGAAGTCTGGATCTATACCTCCTCCTACCGCCGGAAGAGCTATCTCAACGCCCTGTTTCGCCTCTATGGCATTCACTTTGACGGCATCGTGAACGCCCAGCGCCACGAGAAAGAGGTGCAGCGCGACCGGCCCAGGCTCATGCCCACGAAGCTTCCCAATTTTTACCGCATCTCCCTGCACATCGACGATGAGAAATCCGTGGAGAAGAACGGAAAGCTCTACGGTTTCCGCACGCTGCGGATTTTTGAGCCGGACGAGAACTGGGCCCAGAAGGTGCTGGACGAGGCCGACCGGATCGCAAAACTGGAGGAAAGCGAACACGCGTAAGGGATGCTGGATACGTAGGGGCGCTTCACGAAGCGCCCGGAAATGCACAGGCAACTCTCAATCCTGTCATTCCGAGGAACCGATGACTGTGTCACTTCTGACGTGGCAATCCGTTTCCCCGCGGCGTTACCGGAACAATAAAACAACAATTGCGGCGAATTCGTACAAGCTACGAATTCGCCGCAATTGTTGTTGTCTTGTCGATTTCTTTCAGCCTGAGCAACCACCGCTTAACGCATCCGCTCTCAAACAATTCTGCCCATGGGCCATCTTCCCAGCCTCCGGCCATATAATCCGCCCGGTAAGCCCCAACCAGCAAGGCCATGACACCCTGTCCGTTAAGCTTCGAAACATCTGCGTGTTGCATAGATTCAACGCTCCACTCAAGTCCGTTTTGTTTTAAAATGTCCTGATAGCGTACTAACTCATAATCAGAGTGCCTGTCGACAAAGTTCTGAATTTCCTGGATAAGTTGTCTCTTAACTCTGTTTGGCGCTTCATCCGATATTTTTGAGATAATACCTGTTATAGTTTCGTACATATCAAACATCCACCCACATTAGAAAATCAAGCTTTTTGACATCTGTAAACCCGGTATGCGGATATCTTTCATTGAACATCTTAATCGCTTGTTGTCCATCATGGGAATCAAGGTATTCATAATACCGGCTGCAGTACTCATGATACAGCCTTATGATCTCACGTTGCCTAGTGGCCGCTTCAAGGCCATAGCCGGGCAGCTTCATTCCAAAATGATGGACAGAGACATTGTTATCCCATATTGGTCGATTCGGATTAATCACATGAATCAGTTTACTTGAAAAAGATAACTCTAATCTTCCTTCGGCACTCTTCAGATGCTCCAGCGTTTCTTCAAAAGGTATGCCACATGTTTTTTTCTCTTCCAATAATCCATAGAAAACCGTATAGTAAGAAGGCTTTCTGGATCTCATTACAAAGAAGTCATTGAAACAACGCTGAAAGCTCTTATCGGTAGAAACATCTGTCCAGTACAGGGTATCCATAATTTGTTTGTACTTTTTCATCCCAGTAAAGAGCTTGTTATTTGATAGGATATCGTCAACTCTTTGTAAATCTAACATAGTGTACGCTCACCCCCCACACAGAATCAGTGTGGTTTTTACCTTGAGAACGATGTTATCACGGCATAACGCAAAAGTAAAGCAAGTATTCAACTTATATTTATAACAGAATTAATACTATGGTTTTTGATATAGTTTCGCAGATTTCCCCCGAAAACCTATAATTAGATTACAGAGGGAAGGACTTTCGTTGGAGCTGCCGGGCAGGATTCGTCTGCGTTTCTTTTTCGCGCAGCGAAAAAGAAACCAAGGAATTTCCCAGTGTGTGCACTGGGAAATGCACACGCCACCGGCGTGTGCGATACCCATTCGAATCTGCCCGGCGACCACCATATACAAAAAAGAACCAGTCCGTTTGGACTGGTTCTTTTTGCATGGAGCTGCTGGGCAGATTCGAACTGCCGACCTCATCCTTACCAAGGATGCGCTCTACCTACTGAGCTACAGCAGCAAAGTATATGCCCCTCATAAAGAGAGGCATATATGGCGACCAAGAAGGGACTTGAACCCTCGACCTCCGGCGTGACAGGCCGGCGTTCTAACCGACTGAACTACTTGGCCATCGCT
>CACYOR010000025.1 GCA_902775985.1 Oscillospiraceae bacterium | reverse complement strand
CGAGATGATCCGCCAGGAGATCGCCTACCCCAATCTGAACGTGAAGATCGCCTGCTCCCACGGCGGCGTGACCCCGGCCAACGACGGGGCGAGCCATCAGGCCATTGAAGATATGGGCATCCTGCGCACGATCCCGAACATGACCGTTGTCATGCCTGCCGATTACGCCTCCGCCAAGGCGCTGGTCAAAGCCGCCGCGGCTTATGAAGGCCCGGTCTATCTCCGCTTCACCCGCGACGCGATCCCCGTGATCTACGACGAGGGCGAGAGCTTTGAGATCGGCAAGGCCAAGCAGCTCCGGGACGGCAAAGACGTGGCCATCCTCTCGAACGGCGATACCGTCTGCCTCGCGCTTCAGGCCGCGGAAAAGCTGGCCGCCGAGGGCATCGAGGCCAGGGTTCTGGACGTACACACCATCAAGCCTCTGGACGAAGCGGCGGTGAACGCCTGCATCGGGGAGATCGGCAAGCTCATCACCGTGGAGGATCACAACATCCTCAACGGCCTCGGCAGCGCCGTGGCGGAGATCATCGCCGAGCGCGGCGAGGGCAAACTCAAGCGCATCGGCATCCAGGATCAGTTTGGCCAGTCCGCCCCTTATGAGCGGCTGCTGGAGATGAACGGCATCGCGGTGGAGAACATCGTGGCCCAGGCGAAAGCCCTGCTGAAGTGAACACCCGCCGGTCGGCGGATAATTAAAAATCAAAACAGGAGGAAACATCATGAAAAAGTTCTTAGCACTTGTTCTGGCTCTCACCTGCGTTTTCACGCTGGCCATCGCCGGAGCCCCGACCGCTTCCGCAGACTACAACAAGATCAACCTCACCATGACCGTCAACGGCACCGATACCCAGATCGATACCAAGGTCGGCCAGAAGTTTGCCGAGCTGGTGGAAGAGGCCACCGACGGCGCTGTGCTGATCGACGTCTTCCCCAATGACCAGCTGGCCGGCGGCAACGCGGCCAAGGGCATGGAGATGCTGGCTGACGGCTCCGTGGACATTGCGGCCTACGCCACCGTCACCATGGGCGCCCTGGACGAGCGCCTCACCATCGGCATCACCCCCTGGATCTTTGACGACTACACCGACGCCCGCACCACCATCGACGAGACCGGTCTGGATTACTATGCCGAGATTCTGGCCGACTACAACATGACCCTTCTGGGCTCTTTCCACAACGGCTTCCGTCAGCTCACCAACTCCAAGCGCCCGGTCCTGACTCCCGATGACCTGGCCGGTCTGAAGATCCGCACCCCGGGCAGCGCCATCTACCAGAACACCTTCACCGCTCTCGGCGCCAGCCCCTCCACGCTGAACTGGGGCGAGGTCTTCACCGCCCTGCAGCAGGGCACCATCGACGGTCAGGAGAACGGCCTGAGCATCACCAACACCTCCGGCGTTCTGGAAGTCCAGCCCTATGTCACGGTCTGGAGCTACAGCTATGAAAACGACCTGCTGATGTTCAACACCGACATCTGGAACAGCCTGAACGAGGAGACCCAGACTGTCCTGCGGGAGAAGGCCCTTGAGGCCTGCAACTGGGGCCGCGACGTGGTCGAGGCCGAGCACGAGACCCTGATCGAGGAGTTCCGTGAAAAGGGCATCCAGGTCGACGTGCTGACCGAGGATCAGGTCGCCCTCTTCAAGGAGAAAGTCGAAGACGTCAAGGCCGAGTTCCTGGCCAAGTTTGACGAGTCCGCGCTGGCCGCCTTCGGCATCGAGGGATAAACCAACTTCGTGAAACAGAGAGCCGAAGCCCAGCTTCGGCTCTCCCTCTAAACGGGGAAAGGGAAAGAAACGCTTATGCTGAAAAAGATCATTGACAATTTTGAGGAGATCATCTGTCTGATTGCGCTGACGGTGATGACCATCCTCACTTTCAGTAACGTGGTGACGCGTTACGTCTTCAACTTCTCCATGAACTTCGCGGAGGAGATCTCTACCTACTCCTTTGTCCTGCTGAGTCTCTTCGGTGCCTCCATCGCGGCCAAGCGCGGTGCGCACCTGGGTTTTACGCTTCTGGCTGACCATGTGCCCAAGATCGTGGCCCGCATTTTTGAAGTCATTTCCGCCCTGGCCGGCATCACCTTCGCAGGCGTCATCTTCTACTACGGCATCCGCATGACCATGACCCAGTTCCAGCGCGGCCAGCTCTCGCTGGGCGTGCAGATCCCCGAGTGGATCTACGGCTCCTTCGTGCCGCTGGGCGCCTTCTTCCTGCTGCTGCGCTTTGTGGAGCTGCTGATCCAGGCGCTGCAAAACAAGGATGCGGCGCGGGAGGACGTGCTGGCGGATGCGCTGGCCGACGCCCTCAACGACGTTCCCGAAGAGGAGCGCGAGAGCTTTGAAAAGGCGGGGAAGGGGGAGTAAAGCATGGTAACAATCGTTCTGTTCGGCCTGTTTGCCGTTTTGCTGCTGATGGGCGCGCCCATCGCGGTCTGCCTCGGCATGTCCAGCGTGGCCGCCATGGTCGCTCTCGGTGCGGGGCGCCCGCTGAACATCGTGCTGGGCACGGTGCCGCAGCTGGTCTCCGCCGCCATCACCAAGTCCGTCCTGATGGCGATCCCCTTCTTCATCCTCGGCGGAAACATCATGGAAAAATCCGGCATTTCCACGCGGCTCATCAAGCTCGCCCAGGCCTGCGTCGGCCACTTCAAGGGCGGCGTGGCCATGGTCTGCGTGCTGGTTGCCTGCTTCTTCGCGGCGATCTCCGGCTCCGGCCCGGCCACGGTCGCGGCCCTCGGCCTGATCCTGATCCCCGCCATGATCGAGGTGGGCTATCCCCCCGCTTTCGCCGCGGCCCTGATGGCCACGGCCGGCGCGATCGGCGTTATCATTCCGCCGTCCATCACCTTCGTCGTCTACGGCTCCATCTCCGATGTCTCCATCGGCAGCCTCTTCATCTCCGGCGTGCTGCCCGGTCTGCTGATGGGTGCCGCGCTTATCATCATGACGCTCTGGATCGGCCGCAAGAACCACCTCAAGCTCCTGCCCCGCGCCAGTTGGGGCGAGCGCTGGAAGGCCTTTAAGGAGGCCTTCTGGGGTCTGCTCATGCCGGTCATCATTCTGGGCGGTATCTACGGCGGCATCTTCACCCCGACCGAGGCGGCGGCTGTCTCCGCGGTCTACGGCCTGATCGTGGGCCTCTTCGTCTACAAGACGCTGAAGCTCAAGGATCTGAAGAAGATCATTATCGACTCGGCCTCCACCACGGCCGTCGTCATGCTGATCACCGCCGCGGCTTCTCTGTTTGCCTACGTGCTGACCCGCGCCCGCATCAACGTGGCCATCAGCTCTGCGCTGGAGACCTTCGCCGCCGGCAACACGGTGGTATTCCTGATCATCGTGAACATCTGCCTGCTGATCGCCGGCTGCTTCCTGGATTCCACCTCGGCGCTGTACATCTTCACGCCGCTGTTCCTTCCGGTTGCGCAGGCGCTGGGCATGAACCTGGTGCACTTCGGCACCATCATGATCGTGAACCTGGCCATCGGCCTGGTCACGCCGCCGGTGGGCGTGAACCTCTATGTGGCCTGCGGCATCGCCAAGGTGGATCTGAAGGCGATCTCCAAGGCGGTCGTCCCCTTGATCATCGCCTCCCTGATCGTGCTGCTGCTTGTCACCTACATCCCGCAGATCTCCCTGGCCCTGCTGGGCGGCGCTTGATTGCCTACTATAGATAATAGAAGGAGACTTCCATGAAAGTATTTTTGATTGGCTGTGGCGATATTGCCCGGCATCACGGCCGCGCCGTCGTCCGTCTGGGCGGTGAGGTCATCGGCGGATTTGATATCAGCGAGGTAAGCGCGGGCCTGGTCGCCCAGGAATTCCATTGCCCCACCTGCGCCTACGAGGAGATCGAGGACTACGTGGTGAAGGCCGATTACGTGGTCATCTCCACCCCGCCCACCAAGCGTCTGGACTATGTGGAAATGGTTCTGAAGCACCACATCCCCCTGTACATGGAAAAGCCCGTGGCCTGCACCATGGAGGACGCCATGAAAATCAAGGCCATGGCCGATGAATACGACGCGAAGATCATGGTGGGTTTTGCCCACTACTACCGTCCGGCCTACCGGAAGATGCTGGAACTGGTAAAGACCGGCATGTTTGGCGAGCCCGTGGACATCGCCTTTTCCCGCCTCAGCCCCGGCTTCGGCTTCCACGCCAAAAACCTGGGCGCCTCCTGGCGCACGGACCCCAACCTGGCCTGCGGAATGACGGTGGAGTCCGTCAGCCACGACTGGAAGCTCATCACCGCCATGGCGGGCGGCTTTGACACCATCGCCTGCAACTACACCGGCACGATCGCCTCCGTGCCTAAGTTTGACAACCACACCTCCATCACCATTCGCCTGCGCAACGGCGCCATCGGCACCATCGCCGCCTCCTGGGCCTGCGACATTCCCACCTGCTCCCGGGCTTATATCGGCACTAAGGGCTCCATCTTCCTCACCGGCGAGGGGATGTTCGAGTTTACCAGGCTCACCTGGAAGACCGAGGACATGCCCTATGCCGAGACCCTGCAGTTCAACGATTCCTACGACCACGCCACGGGCGACGTAATCTACTACGCCCACGAGGCCTTCCAGAAATCGCTGCGGGACGGCACCGAATTTGAGACCCCGCTCGCCGACGGCATCTCCGCGCTGATCTACTCCCTGGCCGCCAAAAAGTCCAGCGAAGAGCAGATTACCGTCAAGGTCCCCGACTGGGGCGTCATCGAATAACACCCATACGGCAAAAGAGGCTGCGACCGCGGAAAGTGGCTCGCAGCCTCTTTTGCCCGAAAGCAGAGAGGCGTTGCCGATATCGCTTGACGGCCGGGCGGCCGCGTGATACTGTAAATTTATCCTGACACAGGAATCATTTGAAAGGAGCTGTATTCCCATGAAAGAGATCTCCCGGCGGAATTTCCTCAAGGGTGCCGCTGCCAGCGCCCTGAGCGTCGCCGCCATGAGCAAGCTGGGCGGTTTTTCCACTGCCGCCGCGGCCGAGGAGGCCAAGGCCGAGCCGGTCTACGCCCCCAACGACATGATCCCCGCCGCCTACCTCAATCCCCAGCGCAGCGACTATCGCACCAGCGACAAGGAACTCACCACCCTCTTTTCCCCGCTGAAGATCGGCTCGATTGAGCTCAGCCACCGCATGGTCAAGTCCGCCGCCGGCTCCGCCTGCTATCTGGCCGGCCTCACCGACGAGCTGCTGCAGTACTACGTGAACTTCGCCAAGGGCGGCGTGGAGATGATCTACGTCGAGGGCATCACGGCCCTGGAGCCGCCCATGGACGGCAGCGAGATGCCCGCCGAGACCCTGGCCTTCGGCAAGAAGCTGGTGGAGGAGTGCGGCAAGTACGGCGCGAGCCTGGGCTACCAGTGGGCCCAGTTCGGCATGGGCGAGAACGAGATGACCGTGGACGACATCCACGCCATCCAGGACCGGGGCGTCGCCATCGCCAAGAGCATGCAGGAGATGGGCTTCAAGGCCATCGAGATGAACGCCGCGGGCTTCAACATGGGCGAGCATTTTCTCTCCCGCTTCTACAACACCCGCACCGACGAGTACGGCATCGACTCGCTGGAAAACCGCGCCCGCTTCGTGACCGAGTGGATCGAGAAGGTCAAGGCGGAATGCGGCGAGGACTTCAACGTCCAGATCCTCATCGACTGCATCGAGGAAAACGACAACATCACCAACAACCCCACCCTCATGACCCTGGACAACGCCGTCACCATCCCCCACACTCAGGTCACCACTGTGGAGGAGGGCGTGGCCTTCGCCCGTCTCTTTGAGGCCGCCGGCGCCGACTCCATGCACCTGCGTCTGGGACCCCTGGGACACCACGTGGCCCAGTTCGGCGCGGATCTGTACTTCATCCTCAACGGCATCGAGGGCGCCACGGGCTTTGGCACCCAGTACGACTTCAAGCGCCATTGGCAGGGCCTGCTGATCGGTGATACCAGCGGCGCCGGCATGGCGCTGGACGTGGCCGCCAAATATAAGGAAGCGCTGAGCATCCCCTGCGGCGTGGTCACCTATATGGACCCGGCCCATGCCCCCGACTTCTTCGAGCAGGCGCTGGAGGACGGCAAGGTCGATTTCTTCATGATGACCCGTCCCCTGACCGTGGACACCGAGTACGTCAACAAGCTGCGGGAGGGCCGTCTGGACGAGATCGCCCCCTGCACCCGCTGCCTGCACTGCCACATCGGCAGCAACGAGGCCAACGCCATGGCCGGCTACTGCCGCGTCAACGCCCTGACCCAGCGCGTCATGCGTGAGGGCGGCCCCGCCACCTATGAGTTGCCCGCGGCCGAGACGAAAAAGAAAGTCATGGTCATCGGCGGCGGCCCCGCCGGCATGGAGGCGGCGCGCATCGCGGCCTACCGCGGCCACGACGTCACCCTGTACGAAAAGAAGGGCATGCTGGGCGGTCTGCTGGACTTCGCCAACGCCGTCAAGGGCAGCCATGAGAATCTGCTGGATCTGAAGAAATACCTGATCCGCCAGCTGGAGATCGCGGGCGTCACGGTCGTGACGGGCACTGAGGTGGACAAGGCGCTCATCGAGGCCGAGGCCCCCGACGCGGTGATTCTGGCCGCGGGCGGTCTGCGCGACACGCTGGAGGTCAAGGGCGACGGCAGCGTCCCCGTGGTGGACATGGACAGCTTCCTCTTCACCGACATGGGCGAGAACGTGCTGGTCTACGGCTCCAACGCCCAGGCCTTCGACGCCTCCCTGTGGCTGACGGTGCACAAAAAGCACGTGACCATGGTCACGCCGAACCCCGCCGCCGAAATGGACATGCAGCAGTCCCAGCACGCCATGCGCATGATGACCACCGCGCTCTACTCCCTGGGCTTCCACTCCTGGCCCCAGGCCAGCATCAAGGAGGTCAAGGATGGCAAGGCGATCATCACCACCGAGACCGGCGTGGACACGGAGATCGCCTGCGACGCGATCCTCAACGCCGCCGACATGCTGCCCAACACCTCTCTTCTGGAGGGTCTCGACGTAAAGGAGACCTACGCCATCGGCGACTGCGCCAATCCCTTCAACATCGCCCTGGCCATCCGCGCCGGCAACGACGCGGGCCGCGCGGTGTAAATTGCTCTTCTCCCCGCTCCCGCCTCTTTGGAGGCGGGAGCTTTTTAAAAAAACCTGTTTTCCGGGAACCATTTCCCGTTTTCGGCATCTAAGGGGCATAAGGGGATCTCCCCTGCCACCCATACAAATCAGGAGGAATTTCCGATGAAACCTGTGACTGCTTTTCTGCTGAGCCTGCTGCTCTGCCTGTCCTTTGCCCTCGGCGGATTCACGGCCATGGCCGAGGAGCCGTCGGCGGACCAGGCCTGGCGCGCCGCGGAGGAGCCGGCCCTGAACGAAGACCTGCTCGACGCCTTTGCCCAGGCGACGGAAGGCCTGCTGGGCGTCAAATATGAGCCCCTTTTCTGCCTCGGCACCCGGGAGGGCGTGTAGGGCAGCGACTCCTCCGTTTTCTGCCGGGCAACGGTCGTATCGCCCGAAGCCAAGGGCCGCTATGCCATCGTGCAGCTGCGCCAGACGGAGAAGGGCTGCGAGCTGATCGACATCACAGCCCTGGCTCCCAACGGCCAGATTGAGCAAGATCCTGTCCCGGCCGAGGGTCTGGTGGGCGGCTGGTCCGTGCCCGAGAATGAGCAGGCCGGCCTCGACGCCTTCGCCAAGGCCACCGAGGGCCTGCTCGGGGTGGAGTACACGCCGCTCTGTGTCCTGGGTCAGCAGCTTGTGGCCGGCATGAACTACTGCGTGCTGTGCCGGGGCCTCGGCGTCTATCCGGACGCGCAGCCCTGCTACACCCTCGCCGTGGTATACGCGGCTCTCGACGGCAGCGCCACGGTCACCGACTGGATCGAGCTGGACGGCTCCGGTCTTCCGGCCGCACCTGAATGCATCACCATCGACGGGCAGAGCTATGCCCTGCAGGGCGCGGACAGCGCGGAGGCGCGCTGCGGGACCATGGACGGCGTCAGTGACGAGGGCTACGACTGGCAGCTCGGCCCCGAGGAGGGCACGGTCAGCCTGTGCTGGAACGGCGTCTGGCTGCTCTACGCCAAAGAGGCGGAGGGCTGAAGTCTCTCTTCTGTTCAAAACCGGATGCGGCATGATTCCGCATCCGGTTTCCTTTTTGAGCCGGCGATTGACAGCGATCCGTCTTCTGCGGTATAATATCTTGATTTTCTATTCTCATTTCGGCCCAACGCCGTGGGAGTCATCATGTCTAAATTTTTCTCTCTTTTCCGATATTTCCTCTGCTGCCTCGCGCTTGTGCTGGCGGCTGCGCTTCTGCTTCCGACCGGGACGGCCTCTGCTGAGGACGGCCCTGTGCGCATCTCTGAGTTCATGGCCAAAAACAAGGCCATGCTGCGGGATGAGGACGGGGATTTCTCCGACTGGCTGGAGCTGGAAAACGGCTCCGACGGTCTGGTGGAGCTGAGCGGCTGGCAGCTGAGCGATTCCCTCTCCAAGCCCGGCTGGGTCCTCCCGGAGCGGACCCTGGCGCCGGGTGAACGGCTGCTGGTCTTTGCCGACGGGAAGGATCGCCGCGAGGACGAACTGCATACCGACTTCTCCCTCTCCGCGGGGGAGACCCTCTGCCTGCGCATGCCGGACGGCAGTGTGGCCGACAAAGCCCTCTGCAGCAGTGACCTGGCCGATCTCTCCCTGGTGCGCACGGCGGACGGCGGCTTTGCCGAGAGCCGCTATCCCAGCCCCGGCCTGCCCAACACCGCCGCCGGCTACGAGAACTGGCAGGAGACGCTGTATGCCCCCGGCCCCCTGGTTCTCTCCGAGGTCTCTGTCTTCGGCAAGGAGGCCAACTTTGGCTGGAACAGCAGCGAGGACTGGGTGGAGATCCATAACATTTCCGGCGAGGATCTGGTTCTGGGCGGCTACTCTCTCTCCGACAAGGAGAACGACCGGGCCCTCTGGGTCTTTCCGGACGTCACCTTGAGCGCCGGGGGCTATCTGCGCGTCTACTGCGCCGAGTATGTCCTCAACGAGCTCTATACCGGCTTCTCCCTGGACGGCGAGGCGGACCGGCTCTATCTGAGCGCCCCGGACGGGACGCTGCTGGATTACATCTCCCTGCGGGGCATCCCCTACTACGGCAGCTATGGCCGTGCCGCCGATCGGAACGGCTGGTTCTACTTCGCCGAAAAGACGCCCGGCGAGGAGAATGGCGCCGGATATCGCCGCATCTCCCAGGCCCCGACGGCTCTGACGCAGGACGGCGTGTTTGACGGCGTCCAGAGCGTCACGGCGGAGTTTGGCGGCCCGGGGGCGCTGTATTACACGACGGACGGCTCCCTGCCCAACAAAGACAGCGAGCACTACACCGGGCCGATCACCCTGACGGAGACCTGCGTGCTGCGCGTTATCTGCATCGAGGACGGGGCTATGCCCAGCCCGGCCCTGACCCAGAGCTATATTCTCAACGAGGGGCATAGCCTCCCCGTGCTGAGCCTGGCCAGCGACTCCGTGGCCAACTTTGGCCTGGTCTACAACAGCCCCTGGCCCAACGTGGAGCTGGCCGGGAATCTGGCCCTCTACGAGGCCGACGGCGGCTTTAACCTGCCCTGCGGCATCAAGCTCAACGGCGCCACCAGTCTGGTGCTGCCGAAAAAGAACCTGTCCATCCGCTTCCGCAGCGCCTACGGCGCGTCGGAGCTCTGCTACGACTGCTTTGACGGAGGCGTGGACCACTTCACCAACCTCCTGCTGCGCAGCGGCCAGGACTACAACGCCGTCATCATGCGCAACGAGCTCTGCTGCGCCATGGCCCAGAAGGCCACGGACGAGGTGCTGGTGCAGCGCTTCAAATACTGCGTGCTCTACATCAACGGCGAATACCGGGGCATCTACGCCCTGGAGGAGAAGGCCAACGAGCAGATGTTCGCCGACCACCTGGGTGTGAGCCGGGAGAGCGTCACCGTGAGCGAGGCCTCCGTCTCCTCCCGGGATCCCTTCTATGCCGACGTGGTGCGGCCCTGCCTGGAGACGGATCTGAGCGTGGAAGAAAACTACCGGGCGGTGTGCGAGAAGCTGGACATCGACAGCATGATCGACTGGATCCTGGTGGAGGGCTGGTGCGCCAACAAGGACCTGACCTCCGGCAACCTCCGCTATGGCCGCTCCACGGAAAACGACGGGAAATGGCGGCTCATGCTCTACGATCTGGACGCCACGCTCTCCCATCCCGGCTTCTGCTTTGACCTGCTCAACCCCATCGCCCTCTATTCCCGGCAGATCGGGAACATCATCCAGGCTCTGCTGCAAAACGAGGACTTCCGCACCCGGCTCCTCGAGCGCGCCTCCGTCATGCTGACAGGCCCGCTGAGCAACGAGGAACTGCTGGCCGAGATGGACAGACTGGCCGCCCAGCTCGACCCGGAGGTGGACCGCAACCACCTTATGATCGGCGGTCAGGGGCGCAACTGGCGCTTCAATTTCGAGAATCTGCGGGATCTCATCCTCTCGGAGGACTGGCAGCAGCAGAGCATCGACATGCTCTGCCGCCACCTCTCCGTCACCGAGGAGGAGCGCGCCCATTATTTTGGAGACTAAGCCCATGGGAGAGACCAAACTCAGCTTCAAGCGCTATGAAAAAAAATATCTGCTCTCACGGGAGACCTACGAGCGCCTGATGGCGGGTCTGGCGCCCTACATTGAGCCGACGGACTACCACCGCAGCTATATCCGCAGCATCTATTACGACAGCGACGACTTCCGTCTGATCCGCCACTCCCTGGACGCCCCGGTCTACAAGGAAAAGCTCCGGGTGCGCAGCTACAGCCGGGAGCCGGGGATGGATGCGCCGGTCTTTGTGGAGCTTAAGAAAAAATACAAGGGCATCGTCTACAAGCGCCGCCTCGTCATGAGCGGTGGGGAGGCGGAGGCCTGGCTCAGCGGAGAGACGAGCGCGCCGGAGGACAGCCAGATGGCGCGGGAGATCGCGTGGTTCCTCCACGAAAATCCGCTGCGTCCCAAGGTCATGATTGCCTGCGACCGTCTGGCCTGGCAGGCCAAGGACGATCCGGAGCTGCGCATCACCTTTGACGAGAGCATCCGCTGGCGGGAGGACCGGCTGCGGATGGACCAGGGCGGCGACGGGGAAGAGCTGCTGCCCCAGGGGCATGTCCTCATGGAGATCAAGCTCCCCGAGGCGGCGCCTCTCTGGCTGGCCCACCTGCTCAGCGAGCTGGAGGTCTACCCCACCAGCTTCTCCAAATACGGCACCTGCTACAAAAACTACCTGCTTTGGGAATACTTAGAAGGAGAATCTGTATATGTTTGATTCGGTCATCGGAGTCCAGATGGATCTGGTCTCCTTCCTGATCTGCGAGCTGAGCGCCCTGGCGCTCGGCCTGCTGGCGGCCTTCGTCTTTACCCGCCGGGAGCACCACTCCGGCGCCTACGCCCAGACCCTGGCCCTGCTGCCCCCGGTGGTGGCGCTGGTCATCATGATGGTCAACGGTAACATCGGCGCCGGCCTGGCCGTGGCGGGCACCTTCGCCCTGGTGCGCTTCCGCAGCGCCCCCGGCACCGCCAAGGAGATCACCGCCATCTTCTTCACCGTGGCCATCGGCCTGGCCTGCGGCATGGGCTATGTGGGCTACGCGGTGATCTTTTTCCTGATCGTGTCGGCCTGCGCGATGCTGCTGGATCAGTTTCACTTCGGCCAGCCGGCCAACCGGCACCGCCAGCTCAAGATCACCATCCCGGAGAACCTGGATTACGAGGGGCTCTTCGACGACCTCTTTGAGATCTATACCTTCCGGCACGAGCTCAATCGCGTGCGCACCACCAACATGGGCACCCTCTATGAGCTCAGCTATGACATTGAGCTGCGGGACCCCCAGAAGACCAAGGACTTTATCGACGCCATCCGCTGCCGCAACGGGAATCTGAACATCATCTGCGGCCGCGAGGCAGACAGGGACATGCTGTGATGAGACGACTGCTTCCTCTTTTTCTCTGCCTTGTGCTCCTGCTGAGCGCCTGCGGCGCCACTGCCGTCAGCGGCGACGGGCAGCAGACCCGCATTGTCCTCAACGGGAATTCGGCCTCCGTCACCGGCGGCGGCGTGAAGGTCAGCGGCTCTGTGATCAGCATCGGCGCGGCCGGTTCTTACATCGTGAGCGGCACGCTGGACGACGGGCAGCTGGTCGTGGACACCGGGGACGAGGCCATGGATGTTTGGCTGACGCTGGATAACGCCTCCATCTCTAACCGCGGCGGCGCGGCGCTCTATGTAAAGCAGGCCAAGAACCTCTATCTCTCTACCCTCAGCGGTACGAAAAACCGCCTGGTCTCCGGCACAGAGGCCGACATGGCCGCCTATGACGGCACCCAGGACGGGGCGGCCCTCTTCTCCGAGGACGATCTGAAGCTCTCCGGCGAAGGCGAGCTGGAGATCCTGGGCTATCTCAACAACGGCCTCACCTGCAAGGACGACCTGGACATCGAGGGCGGCAGCCTCCGGGTACAGGCGGCGGGCAACGGCCTGCGCGGCTCCGAATCCGTGGAGATCAAGGGCGGCGCGGTGGCGGTGATCGCCGGCAACGACGGCATCAAGTCCAGTTCCGCCAAGAAGGCGGGCAAGGGCTATGTCGCCATTTCGGGCGGCGCGGTGACGGTCTCGGCCCAGGGCGACGGCATCGCCGCCGAGACGGAGCTCACGATCTCGGGCGGCGCCCTCAGCGTGGAAGCGCTGGGCGACGGCTTTGCCCGGAGCAGCAAGGCCCTCAAGGCCAACACCGCCCTCACGCTCTCGGGGGGCAGTCTGGCTCTCAGCGCCATTGAGGACGCGGTCAGCTGTGACGGAAACATCACGGTCTCGGGCGGCGTGATCCGGGTGCAGTCCGAAAATGACGGCCTCCAGGCCGGGGAAAAGGGCAGCGGTCTGGGCGATATCGCGGTGAGCGGCGGCGATCTGGCCGTCAGCGCCGTGCGCCGGGCCCTGAACGCCCGGGGGACGCTCACCGTGAGCGGCGGCACGGTCTGCGCCTTTATCGGCACCGAGAAGCAGGCAATGCCCGAGGGGCAGCGCTGCCTGCTCCAGAGTCTCTCCGGCAGCGCCGGAGACCGCCTGACACTGGACGGCACGGATCTGAACGCCGAGGCCGCCTTCCCCTATGTCACCCTGCTCTTCACCAGCGACACGCTCCCCAGCGGCTCTCATGAGCTCTCCAACGGCAGCCGGACGCTGACGTACAGCGTGGATTAAGGCATCAGTAATTAGACATTAGAAAACAGGGACGGATATTCCGTTCCTGTTGTTTTTTGCATTGATTTGGTTTCGGTCGTAGGGGTGACTCATGAATCGCCCGCAGACGCGGTACCATCCCGGTTCTGTCATTGCGAAGCCAGTGCGCACACTGGCTGTGGCAATCCGTTCTCCCGGTGGCCGGTGAAAAAGGAACGGATTGCCACGTCACCAGTCTGCGGACTGGTTCCTCGCAATGACAAAAACAGCCCCCCGCTGAAAACCAACGGGGGTGCTGTTCGTCTATGCGTTTGTAGGGGTCGGCGTCCTCGACGACCCATTTTGGATGACATACCGCGGGACGTCCGGAGGCCGTCCCCTACTGCCGGTTTGCGGTGCCCGGAAAACGCTGCGCAAATTGCGCCCCGCTAACACCTTGCCGCAAAGCCATTGGCGGGCCTCGCTTAAGCGCTTCGGCCCGCCAATGGCGCGGCTGCGGAAACTGCGCCTTTGCTTTTTCTGCCCCCGGCAGCGCAAAGCCGCAGTTCTGCCACCGGCAGCGGCGGAGCGCAATTCCTGTTGCCTATTGCCTCTCTCCGGCAACCAGCGCTTCCTTCTCTTCCTTCGTCAGATGCTTCAGGTGCCATTCCCGGCTCATGGCGACCTCTTTTGTGGCGCATTCCTCCACGTACACCAGCGCCACCGGGCGCCGGCTGCGGGTGTATTTGGCGCCGCGCCCGGCGTTGTGGGCCCGGAGACGGCGCTGGGGATCCGTGGTCCAGCCGGTATAGAGGCTGCCGTCGGCGCAGCGGAGCATATAACAGTAGTTCACCGCTTCACCTGCCGCACGCTCTTTTCGAATTTTGCCCGGGGTCCCATGACCTCGTGACCGCAGCCGCAGCAGCGGAGCTTAAAATCCGCCCCGATGCGCAGCACCTCCCAGTCCTTGCTGCCGCAGGGATGGGCCTTTTTCAGCGTGAGAACATCACCGACCTGGATATCCATCGGGTTTGATCGCCTCCCAATAGCGTTTTGCCGCCTGCTCCGTCTTGTTGTCGCCGTACTCGTAATACTTCGCGTCCTTCAGTTCATCCGGCAGATACTGCTGCTTTACCCAGTGGCCGGGGTAGTCGTGGGGGTAGAGATAGCCCTGCTCTCGCTCAAAGCCCGTGCCGTCGGCATGGACGTTTTGCAGCTCGCGGGGGATGCTGCCCAGTTTGCCGGCGCGCAGATCCGCCGAGGCCCGGTCGATGGCCACGCAGGCGCTGTTGGACTTGGGCGCCGTGGCCAGCAGCAGGCAGGCCTCCGCCAGGGGCAGCCGCGCCTCCGGCAGGCCCAGCTGCAGCGCCGAATCCACGCAGGCCTTCACGATGGGCACCGCCTGGGGATAAGCCAGGCCGATGTCCTCGCTGGCCGAGCAGAGGATCCGCCGGCAGGCGCCGATCAGGTCCCCGGCCTCCAGCAGCCGGGCCAGATAGTGCATGGCCGCGTCCGGATCGGAGCCGCGCAGGGACTTCATCAGGGCCGAAAGGGCGTCAAAATGCTCGTCCCCGTCCCGGTCGTAGCGCATGGCGCTGCGCTGGGAGATGGCCCGGGCGTCCTCCAGGCTGATGCTCTCCCGCTCGCCCGCCGCGGAGAAGAGCAGCTCCACCGCGTTGATGGCCTTGCGCACATCCCCGCCGCAGGCGGCGGCGATCCGCTCGGTCACGCCCTCCTCCAGGGCGAGGGGCGTCTCCCGCCGCTCATTCAGGATGCGGACGGCCCGCTCCACCGCACGCTGGGCGTCTTGGGCAGAGATGGGCTTGAACTCAAAGACCGTGGAGCGGCTCAGGATCGCGTTAAACACCGTGAAATAGGGGTTCTCCGTGGTGGAGGCGATCAGCGTGATGCGCCCGTCCTCGATAAACTCCAGCAGGGACTGCTGCTGTTTTTTGTTGAAATACTGGATCTCGTCCAGGTAGAGCAGGACACCGCCGGGGGCGAGAAAGGTGTCCAGCTCGTCAATGATCTTTTTGATGTCCGCGATGCCCGCCGTGGTGGCGTTGAGCTTGCGCAGGCTGCGGTTGGTGCGCTCGGCGATGATGCGGGCCACCGTGGTCTTGCCGGTGCCCGAGGGGCCGTAAAAGATCATGTTGGGCACGACGCCGCTCTCCACGATCCGGCGCAGCATGCCGTTGGGGCCCAGGATATGCCGCTGCCCCACCACATCGTCCAGGCTGTCGGGACGGATCTCGTCTGCAAGAGGTTTGTACATAGGCTTCTCCGTGTTTCGGTCGGTATTGGCTTCGCTTGTCTTTTATACAGTATAGCATCCCTGCCCCGGTTTGTAAAACGGATTTCCGCTCTTCCCTTTTTCCCGCCGTCATGGTAGAATATAATAAATACTCCCATGGAAAGGCGGCCTCTCTGTGAAGAAGCGCTCCAAGCTTTTGCCCCTGCTGCTGGTTCTGATCCTGCTGGCGCTGGTCTATAACTACGTTCTCGCCCCGGCGGAGTCCGGGCAGCCCGCTCTCTCGCCCATTGCCGAGACGGTCACGCAGGCCGTCGAGGAGACGATCGCCCAGGAGCTGCAGACGCCGCAGGAGGAGACACTCTCCGCGTCCCTGGATGAGGACGGCAGCTATACCACGGCCGAGGACGTCTGCGCCTATCTGCTGCAGTACGGGCACCTCCCTTCCAACTTCATCACCAAAAAGCAGGCCCAGGCCCTGGGCTGGGAGGGCGGCTCGCTGGAAAAGGTCGCCCCCGGCAAGTGCATCGGCGGGGACTACTTTGGCAACTACGAGGGTCTGCTCCCCAAGGCCTCCGGGCGGAAGTGGACCGAGTGCGACATCAACACCCTCGGCAAGCGCTCCCGCGGGGCCGAGCGGCTGATCTTCTCCAACGACGGCCTGATTTACTACACCGGCGACCACTATGAGAGCTTTCAGCTCCTCGCCGGCGAGCCCTGACAACGGCATATTACAGCGCTGTGCGCCGGCCCCGCTTCCCGCCGGCGCACCTGTTTTTTGTCTGAAAATGGCTTTTTCTGGATATTCGACAAAATTCGACATGGTTTGAAAAATAAAAGCTTCGAATTTGGGAAAATCCCCTTGCATTTTGTCGAAGTACGCCATATTATGTCAACAAATAGCTTGCGTGATTCGACAGCGTTTTACCTTGTTCTCGTTCTTGCTGTGGTAAATTTATTCCGAGATTACGATGAATCCGCTTCGATTTGTTCAGAATCGCTCCGACATCGCATACACGGGAGGAAAAATTATGGAAACCAAAATTCGCATTCTGCTCGCCGACCCGAACCCGGATTTCTGCAAGATGATGACCGAGCTGCTCAGCCGCGAACGGGACATGGACGTGATCGCGGCCACCGGCGACGGTCAGGAGGCCCTGGAGCTCATCAAGACCCGGGAGCCCGACGTGGTGCTTCTGGACCTGGTACTGTCCCGGCTGGACGGACTGAGCCTGCTGCGCCAGCTGGGGCGGGAGAACCTCGCCTGCCACGTGATCGTGCTCTCCGGCTTCGTCAACAACAAGGTCGTGACGGACTGCGCCAGTCTCGGTGCGGACTACTTCGTGCCCAAGCCCTGTGAGAGCGCGGTGCTGCTGTCCCACGTGCGGCAGGTCATGGGCCGGGACGCCGGAGCCGTGGTCGCCGACGGCGTGGACTGCAACGCGGTCTGGAACCGGACGCTGCGCGGGCCGGACCTGGAGAGCATGGTCACGGACGTGATCCACGAGATCGGCGTGCCCGCCCACATCAAGGGCTATCAGTATCTGCGCGAGGCGATCATTCTCACCATCAACGACATGGAGATGATCAACGCCGTCACCAAGGTGCTCTATCCCGAGGTCGCCAAGAAGTTCGATACCACGCCCTCCCGCGTCGAGCGCGCCATCCGCCACGCCATCGAGGTGGCCTGGGACCGCGGCGACATCGAGGTGCTGCAGAAGTATTTTGGCTATACGGTGTCGAATATCAAGGGAAAACCCACGAATAGCGAATTTATCGCCATGATCGCGGATAATCTCACGCTGAAACGAAAGCAGAGCAAGTAAAAGGGGAACGGATTGCCGCGTCGCTATACTTCACGCAGAATGACAAGGGAATATGCACAACACCCCCGCCGGGAATCCGGCGGGGGTGGCTTGCGTTGTATGGGGTTTATGCGGCGTTCGCTTTCTTTTTGCTGCCGGTGTAGAGCCAGAGGACGACGGCGGCCATCAGCACGATGCCGATCAGGTCCGTGGTCACGGTCGGGTCCATCATCAGCAGGCCCGCCGCGATCATGGCAATGCGGATCAGCGGGTTCATGGGCTTGAACAGATAGCCGTTGAGGCCGGAGGCCACGCCGAAGATGCCGATGATTGAGGTGGCGACAACAATCACCACCTGCAGGGGCGTGGTGTCGATGAGCAGCATGGCCGGGTTCATCGCGAAAATATAGGGCACGATGAAAGCCGCGATGGCCAGCTTTGAGGCGTTGAAGGCGGTCTTCATGGGCGGGGCCTTGGCGATGGCGGAGCCGGCGTAGGCGGCCAGAGCCACCGGCGGCGTGATGTCCGCGACGATGCCGAAGTAGAACACGAAGAAGTGGGCGGCCACCTGGGGCACGCCGATGGTGATAAGGATCGGGGCGCAGGTGGAGGCCATGATGCAGTAGTTGGCGGTGGTGGGCACGCCCATGCCCAGCACGATGCAGCAGAGCATGGTCAGCAGCAGGGCGACCATCACATGGCCGCGGGAGATAGTGACCACGGCGGTGATGAGCTTGGAGGCCAGGCCCGTGGAGGTCACGGAGCCCGCCACCAGACCGGCCATGGCGCAGGCCACGGCGACGGTGATGCAGCTCTTGGCGCCGGCCTCCAGCGCGTCGACAAACTTGGTGAGGGTCAGGTTATCACTCTTGTCCTCGCTCTTGGTGGCCAGGGTGACCAGATTGTTGTACAGGCCCACCAGGATGGTGATGCCGATGGCCACGGCGGCGGAGAACTGCATGGTGTGCTTGTTGGTGGCGACCAGCCAGACCAGCACAACGAGCGGCAGCAGCAGATACACCTTCGGCAGCAGCTGGCGGAAACGGGGCAGCTCCTCCTTGGGGATACCCTTCAGGCCCAGCTTCCGGGCCTCCAGGTGGACGGCGATATAGATGCCCGCGAAGTAGAGTACCGCCGGGAGGATCGCCTTCAACGCCACCTGACCGTAGGGGATGCCCATGTACTCGGCCATCAGGAAGGCCGCCGCGCCCATGATGGGGGGCATGATCTGCCCGCCGGTGGAAGCGGCCGCCTCGACGGCGCCGGCAAACTCCGGCTTGTAGCCGGTGCGCTTCATCATCGGGATCGTGACCGAGCCGGTGGTGACCGTATTGCCCACAGAGGAGCCGGACACCATGCCGCAGAGGGCGGAAGAGATGACCGCCACCTTGGCCGGGCCGCCGGAGGACGCACCCGCGATGGAGTTGGCGAGGTTGATGAAGAAATTGGAGATGCCGGTCCGTTCGAGGAAGGCCCCGAAGATGATAAAGACGACGATGTACTTGGCGCAGACGTTGATGGGGGTGCCCATCATGCCGGTGGTGGTGAAAAACAGGTCGTAGATCACCTTGCCGAAGCGGACGTTGACAAAAGCATAGACCAGCAGCACGCCCACCACGCAGAGGATGGGGACACCGACGCAGCGGCGGCAGAGCTCCATATAGGCCAGCATGGCCAGGATCGCCATGACCACCATCTTCGGGTCGCGGGTCACACGGGCGGCCAGTTTGATGATGGGATGGGCGTTGATCGCACAGTAAAAGAAGGGAATGGCGCCCAGAAGCATGATGACGATGTCATACCAGGGGAGATGGTTGGGGCGCACGTTTTTCTTGCTGATGGGGTAGTTGAGATAGCCGAGGATCAAAACAATGCCGAGGAAGAGGTTGAGCTTTTCCTCCGGCATCATGGTGCTGAACAGCGTTACCCAGATGCAGTACAGGGAGAAGGCCGCGCAGAGATAGCGGATGATCTTACCCGGCACGCCTTCCCAGATGCGGACGTTGGATTCCCGGTCGTATTTCTTCATCAGCTCTTCCGCGCTGACGGGCACGTCCGTTCCGTTCGCTTTGTTCTTGGCCATGGGGCATATCTCTCCTTTCTACACAGAATCTTAACAGGAGATAGAAGCTCACGCGGCCCGCATCCGGGTGGGATGCGGGCCGTGTGACAGGTGTTTACACAGCCGTTTGTTTACTCGGCGGGGACCTCAATGCCCTTGTCGGCAAAGTACTGGACGGCACCGGGGTGATAGGGCACGCCGACGAAGGAGGAGGCGAACTCCAGGCTCAGCTCCTTGGCCTTGTCGTGGGCCTTGGCCAGATCGTCCAGGTTCTCGAACACGCCGCAGAGGAAGTTGTACACGTCCTCGTCGGCCACGTCGTTGGAGGCGATGACGACCGCGCTGACGGCCACGGTGGTGGCGTCCTCGGGCATGCCGTAGGTGTCGGCCTCAATGACGGCCTTGGCGTAGAAGGGGGACTCCTCGATCAGGGCGTCGATGTGCTCGTCGTCCAGGCTGACCAGGAACACGTCGTTGGTGGTGGTCAGGGAGGTGACGGCGGTGGTGGGAGCGCCGGCCACGATGAAGGCGGCGTCGATCTGACCGTCCTGCAGGGCCTCAACGCTGTCGGCGAAGGACTGGTAGGTGGGCTTGATGTCCTCTTCGGTCAGGTCATAGGCGCCCAGGACGTCGATGGCGTTGAAGTACACGCCGGAACCGGGGGCGCCGATGGAGACGGACTTGCCGGCCAGGTCGGCCACGGTCTTGATCTCGGGGTTCAGGGTGACGATCTGGACCTGCTCCATGTACAGCGGGGCGACGATAGAGAAGTTGTCGATAGCGCCGTCTTCTTCAAAGGTACGCGCACCAACATAAGCGTAAGAAAGGACATCAGATTGGGAAAAACCCAACTGAGCGTCGCCATCATCTAGCGCGTAGATGTTGGCAGCGGAGCCGCCGGAGGTGATGGCGGTGACGGTGGAGCTGGTGACCTCACTGACCTTCTGGGCCATGACACCGCCGAAGCCGAAATAGGTGCCGGCCTCGCCGCCGGTGGTGAAGGTCAGCTTGGAGCCGCCGTCCTTGGGGGCGACAGCATCGTCGGCCAGGGCGCTGACGCCCAGGGCCAGAACCAGGCACAGGGCCAGAGCAAGAGCAAGAATCTTCTTCATAGGTTGTTCCTCCTTTTGGTATACGTGTATACAATTCTTGACGAATTAGTTCGCTGTTAATGATACACGATTCCCCGTCACTTTGCAAGAGTAAATTAGTAAATCCGGAAAGTTTTTTGCTCTCTCCGCCGATCCCGGGAGAAAAGCCTTGCCAAAATCCCGGAAACGGGCCATAATAGGTTGATTCTTTTAGGAACAGGAAAAACACAATGGATTGCAAACTGATTGCCTTTGATCTGGACGGGACGCTGCTGGATAACGCCAAGCGCCTGCCGGAGGAAAACCTGCGCGCGCTGTGCCT
>CACYOR010000024.1 GCA_902775985.1 Oscillospiraceae bacterium | reverse complement strand
GGCGCCGTCGATGATGCGGCCCCAGATCGGGTCGTTGATCGCGTCCCAGATGCGGGCCACGATGGTCATGATCATGACGCTCAGGACGCTGATCTCCAGCACGTCGGTGTAATACTTGTTGAGGATGCTCTGGGTCAGTCCGAAGACCAGGCAGGAGGCCAGGTCGCCCATGGCGTAGCCCAGCTTGTCCTTGGCCTTGATGCCGCTGGTGCGGGCAATGTAGCTCTGTTCCATGTTTCTTTCTCCTTCTTGTTGGTTTGCGCGTGATGCAAACTGAAATCATTTTACCCTCTCCCCGGGCCTGCGTCAACGGGAAAGGATAAAATAATCGTCCGTGCAGAGGAATCTGCACGGACGATTGCTCTTTTTATAGTTCGCGCCTTGAGACGCAGCTTTTATAGATGCCCCAGACGATCAGCACCATCAGCAGGCAACAGCCGGCCATGATGCTGTAGCATCTCACGTAGGTGGCATAGCGCTGCACGTTGTACTCGCCCAGCTTTCCGATGCCGAAGAGGCAGAAGAGGAAGCCGATCCAGCTCAGCAGATGATAGAGATGGAAACGGTTGGCCCGGATGGAGCAGATGCTCAGCTTGATGAGGATGCCAAGGACCGTGAAGCCGGCGAAGACCTGGGCCAGGCTGATGAAGGCCGAATACTGGTTCAGCACCGGGATCAGACGGAAGTGCATCAGAGGAGAGTCGTAACGCGTGGAGTCGGCCACGATCTCGATGGCCGCGTAGAGCAGCACGAAGTAGCGCGCGGCGTTGCCGGTGCGGGGGCAGCCCTTGCGCATGCGCCGCTGGCTCTTCTCCTTATAGAACACAAACACGCTGCCCGCCACGGCGAAGAGGAGCAGAGCCTCCAGGAAGAAGGTGGCCAGGCGGTAGGTCACGTTGCCGGCCGTATCGGTCAGGCCCGTGGCAAAGGGCAGGAACTGGATCCAGGGCGTCTTGATGATGATGCGGCTGCGGCAGGTGGTGTTGAAGAGGGCGGAGAGGCGGATCAGCGCGATGAGCAGGGCCATGCCCGGGGCCGCCGCGTCCAGCAGTTCCCCCATTGTCTCGGTCAGGCCCAGCTTCTTGACGATCCAGGCCGCAAGCCACACGCCCAGCAGCATGCCGGGCAGGCAGAAGCTGCCGGTGGAATAGTCCGTCAGCGCGGTACCAAGGGAGGAATAGGCCTCGGCGTTAAAATACCAGTGGAGAAAACGGCTGAACAGCACGCCGAAGACGAAGCCCAGGACCGCCAGGACCATCACCGCCGCGCCGCTGCGATGGCGGGAGCGGTAAAGGGCCAGGGTCAGCAGCACGCAGAGGAAGATGCCCAGGGTGATCATGGCCGCGCTGGCATAGATGGGCCGGTCGGCCACAGTGAGCAGGATCTTGTTGATCACGGGGTCATCCCTCCTTCCTCGGGCAGCGCCGTGGCAAAGTAGAGAATATCGCTCACCAGGCGCTCGGAGCCAAAGTCGATGTAGTTATAGGGCTCGCCGCGGAACACGACCTCGCCGGTCTGTCCACCGTCCAGGCAGTAGGCGGTCTGCACCCCCTGCTCGGCAAAATGCTGGGCAAAGGTGGACACCGTCCAGCGGGCCTCCTTCTCGGTGGAGTGGTTCAGAGACAGGTAGAGATAATGGAGTTTCTCCACCTGGCCGATGCCGGCGCGGGAATAGCCGGAATTGACCTCACCCACCGGATACCAGTCGCAGGGCAGGGCCTGGCCGTTTTCCACCAGGACCGGGCCGAAGGCCACGGAGAAGACCACGTCGTTATCCCAGATGAACTGCTGGATGGACTCCCAGGTGTTCTGCTCGCCCAGGCGCTTGTAAAGGAAGTCGCCCCCGGCGGTGACAAACAGGGTGTCCACGCAGTTATACTTGCTGTAGGTGCCGTCGTAGCTGCCGGTGTTGAAGCGGAACAGCTCCCGGTTATAGGCGACCATGCCAAAATCACGGAAGAGATAATAGTCCGCGTTCATGGCCACAACCGCGTTGGTGGCGGCGGCCAGCTGGGAGGCGTAGTCGCTGTTGTAGCTGCCGAAGGTATCCTCGGTGAACTTGCGCCGCAGCTGGGAGCCGTCGGCGATCTTCACCTCGGTAAAGGTGACGCTGTTGCCGTCGATCTGCTCTTTCCAGAGGATGACCAGAATCGTGTCGTCCCGATAATAGAGGATGTCCTTGGCCTGGGCGCCGCGATAGAACTCGTGGGTCCCGGAGCCCGTGTTGCGCTCAAAGACGGTCTGCTCGTCCGGGGCCAGAAGGCCGGACTCCCGGGCCTGCTGGATGACGGCGAGCACCGGGGCGGGATCGTCCACCGGGGCGCTGCCATAGCCCTCCATCCGGGGCGCGGGCGCCACCAGGGCCCCCTCGGGGATCGTGTAGTGTACGGGTTCCGGCGTCGGCTCCGGCGTGGGCTCGGGCGTCACCTCCGGCACGACGGCCGGATTCTCCGGCGGCAGGGTCGGCGCGGGCTCCAGAGCCGCGGGCGTGGGCTCCGCCGGCGCGGGCGTGACCGCGACGGGCTGCACGGCCGTCTGCTGGCTTGCTCGGCCGGAGCTGGTGGAGATGGTCGGGTGAAGGTTCAGGGCCGAAAAGCAGAGGCAGAGGGCAAAGAGCAGCCAGCACAGCAGCACCAGCAGCGGATGGCGGCGGTCGGGATCCCGCTGCCGCGGCTCCTCGTAGGCGTCAAAATCCGCCCCCTCGTCGTCCTCTTCGTAGTCGTCGTCCTCATAGCGGGAGACGCGGGCCGGGGCCTTTTTCTTCTTCGCCGCTTTTTTCTCGGGTCTGCTCCGGCGGCGGGCAGGCTCCTCATCGGCGAACTCTTCCGTCTTCGGCGCCGCATCGTCCTCCTCGGGGAGCGCTTCCGGCTCCTCACGGATGGGACGGCGCGCCGCTTCGGCCGCGCGCTCGGCCGCCTCACGCCGCGCCCGGCGGGAGAGAGCCGCGCTCTCCGCGCGTTCCGGGCGCTCCCCCGGCGACGTCTCCGGGGCGTCTGCATTGAACTCCGCGAGAATCTGATCCAGATCCAATTCGTAATCGCTCATACGAAGTTCCTTTCTGTTCAACATAATAGGAAAGAGCCGGTACTCTGGCACAGTGCTCTTTATCTGAGTCACTATACCATGACCGGCCCCTCTTGTCAAACCGCGGCGGCTTTCGCCGCGGCTCCTCTTTATGGAAGATCCGCCAGGGCTTCCCCGAACGCCGCCTCAAACTCGCTCTTTGTCATATCCAGGGCCACCAGTTCCCCGGTGTCCGGATCCTCGGCAAAGAGCTCCTCGCCCCGGCAGCGAAGCCACACGCTCCCCTCCGCCAATCTGAGCTCGGCGAAAAGCTCCGGCTCCTCCGCCGCAGAGGCCAGGGCCTCGTTCGGCGCCATATCCGCTGTAGTCTTGCTGCGCTGTTTTCCGGCAGCAGAGGCGAGGAAGCCCTCCCAGCTCTGCTCCTGCCGATCGTAGACGGGCAGCACCGGGGCCATCTCCTCGGCGCTCTCCTCTTCGGCGGCGCTGTTGGCCGCGTACATCATCACGCCTCCGCCAGCCACCGCCTCAAAGGGCTGGGCCGAAGCTGCGATCTCCACCGACTGGCTCAGATCCGCGACCATCCGGTTCCCGGCGGCGAAGTGAACGCCGATCACCAGAGCGGCCATCGCGGCCACCGCCAGAGCGTAGCGCCAGGGGCGGCGGTTCTTCACCCGGATCTGCTCCCGGCGGATCTCCGCCATCACGTTCTCCCGCAGGCTCTCCGGCGGCTCGGCCAGATCGCTCCGCAGTTGGCCGGACAGGGCGGAAAAGGCTTCGTACATGGCCCGGCAATCGGGACAGTTTTTCAGGTGCTCTGCCAGCTCCCGCTGCTCCGCCGCGTCCAGATCCTCATCCAGCATGCGGCTGATCAGCGCCTGCATCGCTTCACAGTTTTCCATGGCAGATCACCCCTTTCCCGTTCCTTTTGACGCATAGGCATCAGGAATGTTCCCATCTGCCAGCAGCCAGGCCACCAATTTTTTTCGTGCCCGAAAAATACGGGACTTTACGGTGCCCGGCTCCAGATCCAGCGTCTGACCGATCTCCTCGTAACTCATGCCGCGGATCTCCCGCAGCAAGAGGATCTGCCGCTGATCCGCGGGCAGGGTCTCCAGCCCGCGCTGGACCGCCTCCCGCGTCAGCTTCTGCTCCAGCAGACGCTCGGGCGACTGGCTCTCGTCCGGTACGTCCCACTGCTGCTCCTCGCCGTCCTCATCCTCGGTGGTCAGGGAGCTCGCCGGACGGCGGCCCTGGCGGCGCAGATGATCCAGACACACGTTGGAGACGATCCGATACAGCCAGACGGAGAATTTGCTCTCGCCCCGAAATTCCGGCAGCGAGCGGTAGGCCTTGAGGAAGGCCTCCTGGGCCATGTCCTCCGCGTCCTGCGGGTTGCCGACCAGGCGCAGGGCCAGGTTATATACCGTTTTTTCATGGGCTCTGACCAGCTCCTCAAAGGCCTCCGCCTCGCCGCTCTGCACGCGGCGCACCAGACGCAGTTCCTCCTCCCGGGTCACGGAATCACCCCCAACAATTTTTATTTCAAATCGCGTTTGATCTCTTTGACGATGCGGTACACGTCCTCCAGCGTCTCCACATGCACCAGCTCCGCCCGGTAGACGCCGCTGTGGGCCACGCCGTGGAGATACCAGGGCAGGTGATGCCGGGCCTCCAGGCAGGCCAGGCGCTCCCCGTTGACCGCGGCCAGGGCCTCGATCTGCCCCAGGGCCGCGTCCATCCGCGCGCTCAGGGGCGGAAGCGGTGGGATCTCCTCCCCCGCCACGGCGGCATTGGCCTGGGCAAAGAGCCAGGGATTGCCGAAGGCCCCGCGCCCGATCATGCAGGCGTCGCAGCCGGTGTAGCGCAGGATGTGGGCCGCGTCCTCACCGGAAAAGACGTCCCCGTTGGCGATGACCGGGATGGACACCGCCGCCTTGACCTCTCGGATGAGGTCCCAGTCGGCGCGGCCGGCGTACATCTGGGCCCGGGTGCGGCCGTGGACAGCGACGGCGGCGGCCCCCGCCTGCTCACAGATGCGTGCAAAGTCCACCGCGTTCACGCTGCCGTTATCCCAGCCCTTGCGGAACTTCACCGTCACAGGCACGGAGACGGCATGACACACCGCCTCGACGATCCGCCCGGCCAGCTCCGGAGAGCGCATCAGGGCAGAGCCGTCCCCGGACTTGACCACCTTGCCCACCGGGCAGCCCATGTTGATGTCGATCATCTCCGCCCCGCTGTATTCCAGGGCCATGGGCGCGGCCTCGGCCATGACCTCCGGCTCGTGGCCGAAAATCTGGGCGGCGCAGGGATGGCCGTTTTCGGGGACATACAGCAGAGACTTGGTCTTTTCATCGTGGTAGACCAGGGCCTTGGCGCTGACCATCTCGGTGGTCACCAGGGCGGCCCCCTGCTCCAGGCAGAGCTGCCGAAAAGCGAAATCCGTCACCCCGGCCATGGGCCCCAGGGTCACCCGGCCCTGCAGCTGAACGGTGCCGATGTTCACCATGTCATATCCAGTCCCACCGGGCAGTGATCCGAGCCCTGGATTTCCGGCAGGATATAGGCGTCTTTGATCTTCTCCCGCAGGCGGTCGGAGACGACAAAATAGTCGATGCGCCAGCCCACGTTCCGCTCCCGCGCCGCGGCCCGATAGCTCCACCAGGAGTAGGCGTCGGTGCGCTCGGGGTAGAGATAGCGGAAGCTGTCGGTAAAGCCCGCGTCCAGAAGCTCCGAGAACTTGCCCCGCTCCTCATCGGAGAAGCCGGCGTTGCCGATGTTCTGCTTGGGGTTTTTCAGGTCGATTTCCTCGTGGGCCACGTTCATGTCCCCGCAGACGATGACGGGTTTTTGCCTGTCCAGTTCCTGCAGGTAGGCACGGAAAGCGTCCTCCCACTGCATGCGGTAGTCGATGCGCTTGAGCCCGTCCTGGGCATTGGGCGTATAGACGCAGACCAGGAAGAAGTCCGCATACTCCAATGTCACGGCCCGGCCTTCGGTGTCGTGCTCGGGGATCCCCAGGTTATAGCGCACGGAGAGGGGCGTATGTTTGGTAAAGATCGCGGTGCCGGAATAGCCCTTTTTCTCCGCGTAGCTCCAATAGCTCTCATAGCCGGGGAGATCCAGCTCGATCTGTCCGGCCTGGAGCTTGGTCTCCTGCAGGCAGAGAAAATCCGCGTCCAGGCTCCAGAACACGTCCTCAAAGCCCTTTTTCATGACGGCCCGCAGGCCGTTGACGTTCCAGGAAATGAATCTCATGCCTCGCTCTCCTTTGCGCTTTGTTCGTAGCCGCGCGCATCCACCAGGGATGCGCCGCGCAGCCGGGGGACCGGCCCCGCAGCCGTGCCCTTTGTCGCCGCCGTCTTGGTGGCCACCAGGCGGTTGATGCTCATGCCCTCGGCATAGAACTTGGCCTCATAATCCGTCATCACACCCACCGGGCCCTCGCCGTGCAGATCGTGGGTCAGTTCCGAAAGGGCCCAGCCCTCGGCCTCCATCTGTTCCGCCGACCAGTCAAAGAGGGGCGTGTTGTCGGTCTTGAAGTGGATCTGCCCGCCCTCCTTCAGGGCGTCGGCATAGAGGCGAAGGAAGCCCGGCGCGGTCAGGCGCAGCTTGGCATCCCGGCTCTTGGGCCAGGGATCGCAGAAATTGATGTACAGCCGGTCGATCTCCCCGGGGGCAAAGCACTCGGGCAGCTTTACCGCGTCCCTGTCCATAAAACGCACGTTTTTAAGCCCCCGCTCCCGGGCGCGCTCCATGGCCAGAATCATCGCGTCCGGCACCCGCTCGATGGCAAGATAGAGCGTCCGGGACAGGGCGGCGGCGGTCTCCACGGTGAAGCGGCCCTTGCCGCAGCCCAGCTCCACATAGAGCTTCTCCGCCCCCGGCTCCTCCGCCAGCCAGCGGCCCCGCAGCGCCTCCGGCTCCTCCACCAGCAGCTCGGCCACACGCTCCATGCGCGCTCCCAGATTGTGGCGTTTGCGCATTCTCATATGTTCGTTTACACTCCTATCCAGAATAAAAAAAGCATACCACATCCGACAGAAAACATCAATCCACAAAAACACCGCCCATCCTTTCGGACGGGCGGCGTGACGGTACAGCTTTTTTACTTTTCAAACACGACCTCGGCTGAGTCGTTATAGAACATGGTGGCGTATTCCTCCAGCGTGATGTTCAACTGCTGGATCTGGGCTGCAGCGCTCTCGCCCACATAGCGGTAATGCCAGGGGCAGTAGGGCACGCCGGTCTGCTCCTCGGCGCCCTGGGGATAGCGCAGGATGAAGCCGTAGCGCCAGGCGTTATCCTGAAGCCATTGGAGCGTCGCGCTGGATGCGGGATCGCTGTTCTCGTCATCCCGGATGTCCACGGCCAGGCCCAGCTCATGCTCGGAGTAGCCGGCGGCGTCCTCCTCCCGGCTACGGGTGGGATCGGCCTCCAGGTCGTTGCGGCTCAAATAACCGGCATCAAGCACAGGGGCATTGCCCTCAAAGGCGCAGTCGGCCAGCATGTTCTGCAGTGCCTGGGCACAGGCCTCGTCCACCTGCACGCCCTGCACCGTGGTCAATTGGGGCCGATATTCGGTGGCCTCGCTGCTGTTCCAGGGGTTGACCAGGGTGGTCATCTGCCCCTCCACGCGCTGCCCGCGCCAGGCGAGCACCCGCAGCGCCACCAGTCCGATCAGGATCAGGACCAGGAAAGCCCCCAGCACCTTGGCTGCCGGACTCAGTCGTTTTTTTGCAGTTTTCCGTCGCCTTGCCTCGCGAGCCATGGCACCGACCTCCTTTTTCACAAACGCTCGTTGTGAGCGTATCATACCACAGATTTCCGCTAAAAGACAGCTGTGGTTTCGGAATTTATAAAAAATTAAGAATTTTGACAGGAACTCCCTGCCTCAGCGCCCGTTGCGCAGCTGCAGGTACTCCTCCAGCGTGATATCCAGATCGTAGATGATTTTCGCATACTCCTTGCCCACATAGCGGTAATGCCAGGGCTCGTAGATAATGCCGGTGATATCGCTGGTGCCGTTGGGATAGCGCAGGATGAAGCCGTAGCGCCAGGAATTGGTCATCAGCCAGCGCTGGGTCTCCGTCCACTCCTGGGCTTCGTTCAGATAAGGATAACCCTCGTCCATCAGATCCACCGCAAGGCCCAGCTGATGCTCGCTGGTGCCGGGCAGGGCCACGGTGGTGGCGGCCAGCTCCGGCGCGTCCTCGGGGCTTACGCCCTCGTCGATCAGACGGCCGATTTTATTGTCAAACAGCATCTGCTGGTAGTCCTGCGTCCGGTAGGCCGAGCAGATATAGGGCTGCAGCCCCTGCATGCGGCAGTCGTCCAGCATCTGGTGAAGCTCCTCGGTGCAGCGCGCGTCCATCTGGAAACCGGAATTGGACTGGTAGGTGGACACGGCGGGCGCCAGCTGAGGCTCATAGCCCTCGGGCAGCAGGTGCCAGGGGTTCACGAGCATCAAAAGCTCCAGGTGCTTGTCCCGCTGTTTCTCGCCCTTTTCCGCGGCCAGGGCCATCAGGCGCTCCCGCGCCTCCTCCCCGCTGCCGCCCAGGGCCGCGAGCCGCGCCTCCCGCTTCTCCTGAAGCTGCGCGGTGCAGGAGGCGGAGAGCGCCTCCAGGGCCGCCCCGGCGACGACCCGGCTCCGCTGATAGCGCCAGAAGGCCAGGCCCGCCTGGATGCCGATGCCGATCAGCAAAGCCAGCAGCGCCACCAGGCTCAGCGTGAGCCAGAGAGTATTGTGTGTTTTCTGTTTGGTCTTCATAAGCAGCTACGGTTCAGACGTTCAAAATTCCAAGATGTTCCAAAAGGATCTTCAGGCCGATCAGGATCAGGATCACGCCGCCCAAGCGCTCCGCCCCCGCCTTATAGCGGGCGCCGAAGGCATGGCCGATGGCGATGCCCAGGGCGGAGAGCAGAAAGGTGGTCACCCCGATGAGGCCGGCCGCCGGCAGGATGCGCACCGAGAGAAAGGCGAAGGTCACGCCCACGGCCAGCGCGTCGATGCTGGTGGCGATGGCCAGCAGCAGCATGGCGTGGAAGCCGAAATCATCGTCCAGCTTCTCCCCTTCGGCATAGGATTCCTTGATCATATTCGCGCCGATCAGGCCCAGCAGCACAAAGGCGACCCAGTGATCGACGCTGGCGATCAGCGCCTCAAAGCGGTAGCCCAGCAGCCAGCCGAGCACCGGCATCAAAAACTGAAAGCCGCCGAAATAGAGCCCCGCCAGCAGCGCGTGCTTCACGCTCAGACGCCGGACGCTCAAGCCCTTGCAGATCGACACCGCGAAGGCGTCCATGCTCAGTCCCACCGCGATCAGCAGCAGTTCCCCGAATCTCATCAAACCAACTCCTACCTGCCGAATGTATACCAAGTCGGAGAAAATGTCAACGGACAAAGCGTCGGGAATGTCTTCCATGAAAAAAAAGAGGGCCGGTTTGCCGCGCGCCTTCCCTCCATGTAAGGCCGAACGAAAACGTCCCCAACGCAGAAGCAGCCCTGCCCGAACGGGCAAGGCTGTCAAGCTGTCGACAAAGCCAAAAGGCTTTGCCGACAGAGGGGATGCAGCCTGCTGCAGCGCACTCGCTTCCGTGAGACGCTCGCACGTTTGCAGGCTGAGAAGAGTTTTTTCCGAGGCGCATGTCCCCGGAAAAAACGGATTGGATTGATTTTTCGCCTTGCGAGGCGAAAAACTCTGCGAGGCTTTTTCCAACAATAGAGTTTGTCTACAGTCTGACAGCCCTGCCCGAACGGGCAAGGCTGTTCTTTGGACTGTCACTTTTTTATGGGGGAGCTTTCTTTTCCTTTACGCCGCAGCAGCGCCCAGAGCAGGGACAGCAGCAGCGCCGAGGCGCTCAGCACGGCGCCGGGGATCAGCCCGGGGGGCACGAAACGCAGTTCCACCCGATGCATGCCCTCCGGCAGCTCCACCGCGAGGAAGAGGCCGAGGGCTTCCCTCATTTCGGCCGGCGCTCCGTCCACCCGGACCGACCAGCCGTCCTCTGTGGGAAGGTTAAAAATCAGCACCCGGTCTTCTCCGCGCATCTCCACCTGACAGCCCGGCCGGGACTCGCGCTCCATCCACGAGGTACAGGGAGAGGCCGTGAGGGCCGCCTTGGCCTTTGCCAGGGCCGTACTGCTCTCCTGATAGAAAAGCGCGCCTTCCGGCGGGGTGAGTGTGTTTTCGCCGCGCAGGCGTATGCTGACGCTTTGGCCCGGCGCAAACGAGCCCAGGTACAGCGCCGCCGGGGCATACAGCCGGGTGAGCTCTGTTCCGTCGGGCAGGGTGACGCTCCGGGTGTCCTGATCCCAGAGGTAGAGATAGAGCGGCTCGCCGCTCTCCGGCCTGCAGCGCAGCGTCAGAGAACCGTCCCGCTCCGGGGAGCACTCTGTCGCCAGGGCGCTGAACACAGGGCCAGCCTCCGGGGCAAGGGCCGCGAACAGGCGGTTCATATTGTCACAGGGCGAGGCGTCCAGCGCAGGCACGTCCAAGGCCGAGAGCGGCGCAGCAAAGGCCAGGGGCAGCGCATAGGGGTTGCGGCAGAAGCCGTTGTCCAGGGGCTCGTAATCGGCAAAGCCCTCGCCCCGGAAATACCGCACCGCGAGCAGCGCGTCCGCCGCGCGGCTTGCACCGTCTTCGGCGTTGGCCCAGTATTCCTCGGAGGTGTGAATCCCGATCGCCTTCAGGAAGGCAAGGACCCGGGTCTTTTCCGCTGAGCTGAAATGCAGAATGCCGCGATAGTGAAGGAGCATCGGGTCGTTCTGGTTATACTCCATCCGGTCTTTGCGCACCCGGTAGAAATCGCCGTCCCGCTCGGCCAGCGCGGTGAACTGTCCCCGCAGCTGCCGATCGTGCGGCGCAAAGCGATCCGTGGCTTCGCCATAAGCGGCCTGGTTCCGAAAGCTCATCCCGGCTGTGAAGCACAGCGCCGTGAGCTGTACGGCGGTGAGCAGAGCGATGGCGCCGCGGCGGCGGTACAGCAGCAGCGCCGCGGAGAGCAGCAGCCACAGCAGTGTCGGCAGATAGAGAGGCTGCTCGACAAAATAGGGCTGCAGGCGCCAGGTGGCATAGAAGAAGACAACAAGCAGCAGCGCCGGCAGCAGGATGCCCAGAGCGGGGATACCTTCCCGAGAGGCAAAGCTGCGCTCAGCCAGCAGGATCAGGAAGAAGCAGACAACGAAGGAATAGCGATAGTTAAAACAGTTATTCTGTTCAAAACCGTGCCAGACCAGGTTTGGCAGATAGCACAGCAGCGAGACCGTGAGCACCGCGAGCAGCAGCAGGTTGGCTTTTCGCTCCCGGGCGGGGATGGCGCGGTTAAAGAAAGAGCTGAGCGCCAGCAGCAAAACCAGCTGCCCCACGTAGACGTTGGCGCTGCCGTTGTAGATCTCCCAGAAGCGCGTCACGCCGAAGAGGAGTTTACCGGGGAGCAGGTTCGCGGCCAGATCCATTTCATACCGCTGCACGTGCCGTTCGGCCGTAAAGAACCAGAGGAGGAAAAGCGCGGCGGCGGCCAACACGGCCAGCACCTTCCCCCCGTGGGGGCAGCGCGGCGAATAGAGGCACCACAGGAGGCCGGCGGCCGCCAGCAGCCCCCCCAGCATCAGCAGCGCAAGCGTCGGCAAAACGTGGGCGTCGTAAAACGCCCCGCTGCGTCCAGGGAGCAGATGCTCCATCACATAGCGCGCCGCCGGATAGCTATACTCACGCACGAAACCAAGCGGAGCGACCTCCACCCCTCCGCCGAGGGCGAGCACGCCGGGCAGAAGCACCACAGCCGAGAGCGCCCCAGCCCCCAGGGAGGCGAGCACAAAGCGGCCGATGCGCTTCCACAGCATGGCTTTGCCGACCGGCTGTTCCGCCGCGAGGCGGTAGACGCCATACAGCACCGCAAACAGGCAGAGCATATAGCCGGTATAAAAGCAGGCGACAATCGCCGTGCCCAGAGAGAACAGATAGAGCAGCGGCCGATCCTCGGCCAGCAGGCTATCGATCCCCCGCGCAATCAGTGGGAGCAGGACCACCGCGTCCAGCCACATGGAGCACCAGCCGTAGGCAAGATTATAGCCGCAGAAGGCATAGGCCGTGGTGAACAGCAGCGCCGTGGGGCGCAGGCGGCCGCGGCTTTCCAAATAGAGTGCCATGGTCAGACCGCAGGCACACAGCTTGAGCGCGATGAGACAATTGATGGCCAGGGGAAGTCTCTCCCCCGGGAAGAGCAGCAGGAGCAGATTGAAGGGGCTCATGAGGTAGTAGGCGAAAAGCCCGGCCGTCGAGCCGCCGAGGACCTTTTCACAGCTGTACAGCCAGTCGCCGGAGCCGTGGAACAGATCCTGATAAAAGGCGTAGTAACTGATATACTGATTCCGGGCGTCGGCGCAGACAAGGGTGTTCACCCCGAACGGCGCGAGATGGAGCAGTGCCGCCAACAGCAAAAGGAGCAAAAAGGGCACTAAGAAGGCAGCCGCCAGAAGCGTACGGCGTCTATTCATCCTCGTTTTCCTCCTTCAGATTGAGAAAGGCCTCCGCTTCCTTCCGACGCGCGGGACTGGTGAGGAAGGCCACATCGTCCCGGTTGGTGAGTGCGCGGATATCCTCCGGCTCATATACGGCGCCGGGGTGGGCCAACAGCTCAAGATGCCAGCCTCGCTTTTCCGCGAGGCGTACCGCGTCCGGCAGCAAGAGCCGAAACTTCTCCAGCGTAAAGCCGCCGGAAAAGAGCACCCCCAGGAACAGCGCCTGTTCCATGCCGGAGAGCTCACGGCGGTAACGGCGGCGGTTGCGGCGGCAGAGCAGGCGCAGCAGGGCGGTCTTTACCAGGTTTATCGGGTGGAAGGGGAAAATATGCCCCAGGTGCCGGGCATAGAGGCTGAGGGGCTCGGCCGGCATCCGGATGTAGCGCACGGGCAGTTCATCCTCCCGGATGACGTCCATCAGCGCATCGAACACGATGGGCAGCATGTGCCAGTGGGCATGCCCGTCCAGGCGCAGGGGCGCGCCCATCTCCGTGAGGAAGGGCCGCACAGCCCGGATCTGCGCCCGCAGCTCCTCTTTCAGCTGCCGCCGATACTCCTCCCGTTTCGGGCTGAGCGGGGCCAGCAGCAGCGTCAGGAAAGACACGGCAAAGACCCCCTCCGTGTCCGTGAGAAGAGGCAGCGCCCCGCTTGGGGAGAGGCTCTTCCCTTCCATGAGATTCAGATGTATGGTCAGATGCATCCCGGAAGCCCAGGGGCGCAGCAGCTCCAGGCACTCCGCCAGGCAGGGACTGTTGGGCATGAGGCTGGTACCGTTGAGCACGCCGTTTTGGCGGCAGGAGAGGATGCGGCGGCTTTGCGCGGGAAAGAGGCCGTAGTCGTCAGCGTGGAATTCGATCATAGCAGACTTCCTGTAACTCAGCCGACTGTGATCCCGCCTGTGCGTTCGTCCCCGGGTGTTTCCCCGCTCCGAGCGTCTCAAGCCCCGTGGAAATCTCCTTCCGGCCAATCCGTCAAGAGGGCTTATGGCTTCCACAATCCGCTGATTCTTTCGTTTACGTTGGCAAAAAATAAAGACTATTTATTTTACCACTGCTTTCTACGTATTTCCATAGTTTTTTGCTTTTTTCAGAGCTTTTTTCCATCCCGCACAGGCGGAAACAGCCATACCCATGTCGGTATGGCTGTCATTGGTCGGTTCCATCCATGCTGATATCATCCGGGCCGTCGGAGGAACCGGCGGCCCGTTGAAATCATTTTCCGTAGATGTCGATGGTATCGACCAGCTTCACGGTGACGGTAAAGCTCTCGCCTTTCCGCCAGATCGTAAAGTCCATGCTGTCGCCCACGTTCAGATCCTGCTTCATGGCGTTGATCTCCTCCGTGGTGGTGACGGGCGTGCCGTTGACCGCGGTGACGATATCGCCGGGCAGGATGCCCTGCTTCTCGGCGTCCGAGCCCTCGGACACCGCCGTGACGTAGAGGCCGGCAGGCAGCTCATAGTGCTCCTTGGCCGCATCGGGGATGCCGCCCACGGTGATGCCGATGGCCGGGCGCCCCCGGAACTCACCGTGCTGCACCAGCGAGGCCACCACCGTCTGTACCGTCGTTGAGGGGATGGCAAAGCCAATGCCCTCGATGCTGGAATAGGAGGACATCATCTTCATGTTGGTGACGCCCACCACCTGGCCGTACATGTTGAACAGCGCGCCGCCGGAGTTGCCCTCGTTCAGGGCCGTGTTGGTCTGCAGCAGGGTCATGGTGCGGCCGTTGTAGTTGATGCCGCGCTCGATGGCCGAGACGATGCCGTTGGTCAGCGTGCTGCGGAATTCCTCACCCAGGGGGTTGCCGATGGCGGCCACCGGGTCGCCCACCTGCAGATCGCCGCTGGGTCCGAAAACGGCCGCGGGCAGGTTCTTCGCCTCGATCTTCAGCACCGCGATATCGCTGATCACGTCCGCGCCCACCAGCTTGGCCTCGTACTCCTCGTTGTTATAGAGGGTGACGGTGGCCATGTCGGTGTCGTTGATGACGTGGGTGTTGGTCAAGATCAGACCGTCGGAGGAGAGGATCACGCCGGTGCCCCAGCTGTAACCCGTGTCCCCATCGGCGGAGGCGGCGATGCCCACGATGGAGTCCGCGCAGGTGGCATAGAGCTCCTGCAGCGTCAGCTCCTCCCCCTCCGGCTCCCGGATCTGGAGCGCGAAGTCCAGGGGCAGAGTCATACGCTCGATGCCGATGTTCTCCTCGGTGCTCTCGGTGGGGTCATAATAGCTGGCAAAGAAGTCGGCCCAGTCCTCGGGCATCTCGTCCGTGCGGACATTGGGGCGGCGGCTCGGCTCCGGATCCCGCTCCACATCGACCACGATCGGCTCGCTCCCGCCGCCCAGGGAGAAGAGCAGGGAGCTGCCCACGATCAGAGCCATGACAAGGGCGATCACGCCCAGGACCCGTCCCGGCGTCCAGCCGCGGCGTTTCCTGGTTTTCGGTTTTTCCTCCGCGGCCGGCTGCGCCGGAGCTTCGGTTTTCAGCGGCTCATACCAGCCGTCTTTGTATTCGCTCATTGGTATCCCTCGCTTTATTTCTCCTGATCGGCCAGCGCCAGGGTGAACACAAACTCGGTATAGCCGTTTTCACTCTTGACGGCGATGTCCTCATCGTGGCTGACCAGAATGGTTTTCACCAGATACAGCCCCAGGCCGACCCCGTCCTTATCCAGGCTGCGGGAGCGGTCGGACTTGTGGAAGCGGTCGAAGATGAAGGGCAGATCGTCCGGCGGGATGGTCTCGCCCTTGTCCTTGATGGCCACATAGGCCTTGCCCTTTTCCTTATACAGCTTCAGCACCAGGCAGCTGCCCGGCTCGGCAAACTTCACGGCGTTGTCCAGCAGGTTATAGATGACCTGGGTGATGGCGTCCTTGTCCGCCCGGACCAGAATGTGGTTGTCCGGCAGTTGGGGGTCCACGTCCAGGTTCTTCTTCGTGGCCCGGCTCTCAAAGCTCAGCAGGGTCTGCAAAATCAGCTCCGTCAGGTCGAAGACGGTGCGGCGGCTCGGGTCCGTGGCCCGGGCGCGGGTCTGGCTGACGGAGAGCATCTCCCGCACCAGGCGGCTCAGGCGCTTGGTCTCGTCCCGGATGGCCACCAGATACTTGTGCTGATCCTCCTGGGGGATCGTCCCGTCCAGGATACCGTCGGCAAAGCCGGAGATCGTGGTCATGGGGGTGCGCAGCTCGTGGGAGATGTTGCCGATAAACTCGCTGCGGCGCTTCTCCGACTGCTCCAGGGAGTCGGCCATCTTGTTGAAGGAGTCGATCAGCACGCCGATCTCGCTGGAGGGATCGTCCGTCTGCCGCACGCGCACGGAGAAATCCCCCTTGGCAAACTTCCGGGAGGCGCGGGCCATCTCGTCCAGGGGACGGGCCATGTGCTTGGAATAGACCAGCGTCACCAGCAGCGCCGCGCAGAAGACGCCCACCGCCACGATGGCCGCCATCATCAGGAAGGCCGTCCAGGTGCCCAGCATCGTGTCCGAGGCATTGGTGACAAAGACATAGCCCAGCGGCGCCTCGCCCCCGTTCCGGGCCGCCACCGGCACGCCCACCACATAGCGCGGCGCGCTGTACATGCCGCCCAGGTCGCTGCGCTGATCGCAGAGGCCGCCCCGGGCCAGGCCCAGGATCTCCTCCGGGATGCGCTGGCCCAGATGCTCACAGAGGGGGGTACGGTCGGAGCAGTTGAGCACCAGGCCGTTTTCATCGGCGATAAAGACGTGGTCGCCCGTGGCTTTGGCCACGGAGCTGATGGTCATACTGAGCACCCAGCTGGAGAGGGAATCGCTGCGCGCGATGGCCGAGGCGGTGTGCGCCACCTCGCGGGCGCTGTTTTCCATGTTCTCCCGGTACTCGGCGATGACATAGTTGCGGCCGATACCCACGAAGGACAGGGCCACGATCAGAAAGCAGATCGCCACCGTCAGGGCCGTGGCGGCGAAGCTTCTCAGGTAAATGCTTTTCATCGCTTACTCGCTGAGCTCGAACTTGTACCCCACGCCCCAGACGGTTTTCAGGCTCCACTTCTCGCTCACGCCCTCCAGCTTCTCCCGCAGGCGCTTGATGTGCACGTCCACGGTACGGGAGTCGCCGAAGTAATCAAAGCCCCAGACCTCGTCCAGCAGCTGGTTGCGGGTGAAGACCCGGTTGGGCGAGGAGGCCAGATGGTACAGCAACTCCATCTCCTTGGGGGGCGTGTCCACCTTTTTCCCGTCCACGATCAGCTCATAGGAGTCCAGATTGATGACCAGCTTGTCAAAGCTCAGCTTCTTTTCCACCGGCGCGTCGGCGTCGGTGCGGCGCATGACCGCGTGCACCCGGGCCAGCAGCTCCTTGATCTCAAAGGGCTTGGTGACATAGTCGTCCGCGCCCATCTCCAGCCCGCTGACCTTGTCGTTCACCTCGCCCTTGGCGGTGAGCATGATGATGGGTGTGGCGGATTTCTTGCGGATATCCCGGCAGACCTGCCAGCCGTCCTTCACGGGCAGCATGATGTCCAGCAGCACCACGTCCGGCTGGAACAGATCGAACGTGGCCTCGGCCTTGCCGCCGTCCGCGGCGATCATGGTCTCAAAGCCGTCCTTGCCCAGATACAGGCGCAAAAGCTCGGCGATGTTGGCGTCGTCTTCTACGATCAGAGCACGCTTGCTCATAACAATCTCCCCTTTGTCTCATAAATGCAACACTTTGTATCTACTCGGCATTATACCGCGACTTTCCCCGCAAAGGTTAAAAAAGTGTAAAACCGTGCAAGCCGAACGGGTTCAGAAATCCAGCTTTTCCAGTTCGATGAGGGCCAGGATGTAGACCTTCAGCGCCTCGAGAAGCCATTCAAGGCAGGCCCCCTCGTCCGCGCCGTGGATGGGCCCGACAAAGTCCGGCACCGGGCGGTCAAAGTGCTCCGGCCCGAAGGAGACCGCATTGGGGAAATCCCGGGCGTAGGTACCGCCGCCGATGGTAAAGGGCTCGGCGTTCTCGCCGGTGACGGCGTTGTAGGCCCCGATGCAGGCCTGGATGGCGGGGTTGTCCAGAGGCATGTAGAAGGGCGCCGCGTCCCGCAGAAGCCGCACCTCGGCCAGATCCCCGGCTTTCTCCTGAATCCCGGCGGCGATCTTTTCCCCGCTGGTGTTGGTGGGATAACGGCTGTCCAGCGACTGGAAGAGGACACCGTCCTCCACGCCGATCAGGCCGCCCACGATGGTCAGGGGCTGGAAAAGCCCGTCGTCCGCCTGCACGCCCAGGCCGCTACCATCGGTGTGGCGGTGCAGCGCCGCCAGCAGCTCCAGCAGCTTTTCCTCGTCCCCGCTGCAAACCTTATTGTCCAGCAGATAGTCCACCAGCACGCCGATGGCGTTCACGGTGCCCGCCGGCATGGAGGCATGGCCCGCCACGCCCTCGGCCGTGAGCTTCCACAGGCCCTCGCCCGCCGGCTCCGCCGTGACGCGGCCCGCGGAGCGGAGCTGGGCTGCCTTCACCAGCGCCTCCGCCTTTTGGGGGATGGCGTTGGCCGCCACGCCGCCGTGGATATCCACGATCTTGTCCAGCGCCACGCGGGAACGCAGCGTCCCGTGAAAGATGCCCTTCTCCCCGTTGACCAGGGGAAAATCCGCATCCGGGCTGAAACAGAAGACCGGCACGGGATAGTTTTCCAGATAGTAGGTGACATCCGCCATGCCCGTCTCCTCATTGGCGCCCAGCAGGGCCCGGATGGGATAGCGCAGGGGGATCTCTTTTTCCTTCAGATATTTAAGCGCATAGAGGCACAGGACGCTGGGGCCCTTGTCGTCCAGGACGCCGCGGCCCAGAAGCCAGCCGTCCTTTTCCCGCATCACGAAGGGATCGCCGGTCCAGCCGTCGGCCACCGGCACCACATCCAGATGGGTGATGGTGGCCAGGTACTTCTCCCCCTCGCCCAGGGCGGCGTAGCCGATCCGTCCCTCGCAGTCCACGGCCCCGAGGCCCAACTCTCGGGCAATCTGCAGCCCCAGCTTCAGCGCCTCCCGCGGTCCGGGGCCGAAGGGGGCATCCTCCGACGCCTCGCCCTCCACGCTGTTGATGGCCACAAGGCGGGCGATATCCCGCTTGATCGCCTCGGTGTTCTCCTCTACAAAACGGTCAATGTCTCGGCGCAGAATTTCTTCCATGACGTTCTTCTCCTTTTCGTAAGCAATGATACAATGCAATTACTATACCATCCCCCGCCGCAGTTTTCAAGAAGCCTGCCATGCTCAGAAAAACTCCACAAAATGAAAGCGGTATTTTTATCGTTTCTCACGAAACTGCGTCATCCTTGTCTTCGGGAATTGAAAAAGAGCCCGCTTTCCTATAAAATAGTATATCAATCCGAGATATCGATTTCAGACTGGATATAGGAGGTATGCCATATGAGAGCGTCTGCGAAGGTGTTAAGCCTGATCCTCGCGGCAGCCGGACTGCTGAGTCTGGTGGGAGGCGGCATGTCCCTGAAGGATGTGTCCACCGCCAAGAGCTACTGGGAGGAAAAGGGCGTCGAGACCGATGAGAATCTCGGCAAACTGGAGGATGGCCTGACACAGCTCAAGGACAAGGAAGAGGACTATCTGGAGGGCCGGGAAGCGCTGGCCCAGGGCAAGGCGGACTTCGCCGACGGTCAGGAGGAACTGGCCGAGGGCGAAAAGGCCTATGCCGACGGCCAGAAGCTGCTGGAGGAAAAGCAGAAAGAGTATGACGCAGGCGTCAAAAAGCTGGCTGACGCCGAGAGGCAGCTGAAGGAAGGCAAGGCAGCCCTGGATGCCAAGAAGGCCGACTATGAGGCGGGCCTGAAGACCGTGGCCGAGGGCGAGGCGCTGCTGAAAGAGAAGCAGGCCGAGTACGACGCCGGGGCCAAGAAGCTGGCTGAGGGCCGGGAAGAGCTGATCAAGGGCAAGACCGAGCTGGACGCCAACAAGGCCGCCTATGAGCAGGGGAAGAAAGACGTGGCCGAGGGCGAAGAGAAGCTGGCCGCCGCTGAACAGGAGTTGGCCGCCGCCAAGGCCAAGCTGGACGCCAACCGCGCCGCCTACGTAGAGGGCAAGAAGACCGTGGCCGAAGGGGAAAAGAAACTGGCCGCCGCCGAACAGGAACTGAACGCCGCCAAGGCCAAGCTGGACGCCAACAAGGCCGCCTATGAGCAGGGAAAGAAAGACGTGGCCGAAGGTGAGAAGAAGCTGAAGGCCGCCGAACAGGAGCTGGCCGCCGCCAGGGCCAAGCTGGACGCCAACAAGGCCGCCTATGAGCAGGGGAAGAAAGACGTGGCCGCCGCTGAACAGGCGCTGGCGGAAGGCCGGGAGGCGCTGGATAAGGCCAAGGCTCAGGTCAAGGCTTACGAGGACGCCGTGGCCGCCTATGAAGCGGGCATGAAAGTACTCCCGGAACAAAAAGAACAGCTGGCCGCTGATAAGAGCCAGCTGGATGAAACCGGCACGAAGCTGAGCGAAACCGGGGACGCGCTTGAGGCGGACAACACGGAGTTGACCGAAACCAAAGCTTCGCTGGATGCCCTGCGCCAATTGCTCGACGACTATGAGGCCGCCGAGACTGACAATCAGGAGGCAGAGCAGGCACTCGCGCAAGCGAACGAGGAAAAAGCAGCCGCGGAGAACGAGCTCCCAACTCTGGAAGCGGAGCGGGATTCCGCTAAGAACGAGTATGATGCCGCTGTGACTGCCGCGGAGGCCGCCCAGGGCGACTACGAAAGTGCCGCCGCTGCGGCCGAGACGGCAGGAAGCGCCAAGGCTACGGCAGACCAGGAACTCGCCGACGCCAAAACGGAACTGGAGGCTGCCCAGCAAGCCTCGATACAGGCGGCAATCGATTTTGCCCAGCTGTTGGAGGATGACGCCGGGTTGACGCAGCTCCTGGTGGAAAAGGCCGATGCGGAGCTCGCCGTCATCGAAGCGGAAATGGCGCTGGACGGTCTGGAAGAGAGCGATCCCGTCTATGTGCAGGCTCAGGAAGCTCTTAAGGCTGCCCAGGACAGACTTGAGGCAGCAACGAATGCGGTCGAGGCCAAAAAAGCAGAACAGGATTCCGCTCTGAACGCCAAGCAGACGGCCCTGGATGACGCTATGGCGCTGGTCGGTGAAAAGCTCGCCCTGGTTTCCGAGAAGGAAGCCGCCGCCGCTGCGGCGGCGACGGCAGCCGAAACCGCCTCTTCCACCCTCTCTGCGAAAGGGGATGCCCTCGCCAGAGCTAAGGAGGCGCAGACGGAGAAAGAGTCCGTTTTGAAGCTGGCGGAGGAAGCGCTGGCGAAAGCACAGGCAAAGATCAAGGCCGCCGCAGATGCCGAAGCCAAAAAGGCGGAGACGCAGGAGGCCCTGGATCAGCTGAGAACGCAGGTTGAGGCCAAGCAAGAGGCGATCGAGAACCTGGACGAAGACACCGCGGCCTACGAGGACAAGCTTGAGGAATATAAGGCGGGCCTGGAGAGCTATCAGAAAGCCAAGAAGGATTACGACACCGCTGTCAACGATTACGGGAAGAAGGAAAGCGATCTTCTGGCGGCCGAGAAGCAGCTCGCCGATGCCGGAAAACGACTGGAAGATGGCAAGCCTGACTACGAAGACGGCAAGAAGGCCATCACCGCCGGCGAGAAGAAGCTGGCCGAGGGCGAAACAGCCCTGGCCGCGGGCAAAGCCAAGGTCAAGGAATATGAGGATGGCCAAAAGGCCTATGAGCAGGGCCTGGCCGAATACAACTACGGCCTGAAGCAGCTGGACGAAGGCAAGGCCAAGCTTAAAGAATACGAGGACGGGCTGGCCGCTTATAACGCCGGCATGGCCGAGTATCTGGAAGGCAAGAAGCAGCTGGACGAAGGCAAGGCCAAGCTTAAAGAATACGAGGACGGCCGCGACGCCTATGTGAAAGGGCGGCTGGAGTACATCCAGGGTCA
>CACYOR010000023.1 GCA_902775985.1 Oscillospiraceae bacterium | reverse complement strand
TTTTTGCCATGGCGGATCCTTTCGTTTTCGTGTTTTGTTCAGTGTATACGAAAAGGCCCCCGGAATCAAGGATAACCGGATTCTTTTTCAAAAAAACAGAGACCGTGAAATTCTTTCACGGTCTCTGCAGCAGGTTTACCCGCGGCTGCGGACATAGGCCAGGCAGACCTTCGGGAAATTGGTGATCACGCCGTCCACGCCCCAGTCGGTCAAGCGCTCGAGAATGTCCATGTCGTTGACGGTCCAGACGTTCAGCGCGATGCCGTGGGCTTTGCAGCTGTCCACATCCTCTTTCGGCAGGCAGGCCCAGCCGGGGTGGAAGCACTGGAAGTCATGCTTCTCGCAGTAGAAGCCCGGGTTGCCCAGACCCTCGTGCTCCACCAGCGCGCCGCAGGGAATCTCCGGCGCCAGCTTGCGCAGGATGGCGATGGAGCTGTGGTTGAAGGAGGAGAAGAGGATGCGGTCCGTGAGGCCAAAGGCGCGGATCATCTCCAGGGTCTTTTCCTCGATGTTTTCATAATAATACACGCCGGTCTTGATCTCCACATTGGTGGTGAGCTTTTCGCCGGCGGCCCAGCGGCAGTATTCCTCAAACGTGGGAATGGGCTCAAAGCCGAACTTCCCGTCCCAACGGGCGGCAGCGTTAAACTTCCGCAGCTCCGCCAGCGTGTAGTCCCGGACAAAGCCGGTCCCGTCGGTGGTGCGGTCGATGCTCTCATCGTGGATGACCACGAGCTGGTCGTCCTTGGTCAGCTGCACGTCCAGCTCAATGCCGTCGCAGCCGGTCTTCGCCGCCTCGCGGAAGGCGAGCATGGTGTTTTCGGGGTAGCGCCCGCTGTAGCCGCGGTGTGCATATACTTTTGTCATGATTGCTTCTCCTTATCGTTTCCCGACGGCCCGTGCGGGCCTTCATCGGGCTTGGTATCGTATTTCTGTATATATCACCGAACGGTGCTTTTGTCAACAATTCCCGGCTTTTTCTGCCATTTTTGACCTCTTTCCGCAGAAAAGCGATTGACGGGCGCCGCCGATTCCCATAAAATGGAGGCAGCCAAATGCGAAAGGTCGTGATCCCATGCCGCCTCCCACGCGCGGGCTCGGGCCCCGCGGATTTCTGACGGACGAGGAAAAGAAAAATCTGCCCACCGTATCCCGGGATCTGCTGCTGCGTATCCTCTCCTACCTCAAGCCCTACTGGGCGCAGTTCCTGCTGGTCTTCGTGACCATCCTGCTCTCGGCGGTCCTGGGCCTGCTGCCCAGCATCATCACCGGGCGCATCGTGGACGAGGCGCTGGTGGGCCAGAACATGCAGCTGCTGGTCAAGCTCCTGGCTCTGGCCTTCGTGACTCTGTCCGCCTCCCAGATCATCTCCGTGCTGGAGAGCTACATCAACGCCTGGATCTCCCAGCGGATCATCTTCGACATGAAAAACCAGATGTACGACCATCTGCAGCACATGCCCCACGCCTTCTTCACCTCGGAAAAGCAGGGCGACATCATCACCCGCATGAACACCGATATCAGCGGCGTGAGCACCGTGATCTCCGGGACGCTCTCCAGCATCGTCTCCAACATCGCCACCGTGGTGACCACGCTCTCGGCCCTCTTTGCCATGAGCTGGAAGCTGGCCCTGGTGGGCATTGTGGTGATCCCGCTGCTGATCCTGCCCACCAAGAGTGTGGGCAAGAAGCGCTACCAGATCCTCACCGACGCCCAGGCCAAAAACGACGAGATGAACCAGCTCATCAACGAGACCCTCTCGGTCAGCGGATCGCTGCTGGTGAAGCTCTTTACCCGGGAGAAGCGGGAGTACGAGCGCTTTGTGGCGGTCAACGAGGAGGTCACCCAGCTCTCCCTCCGGGAGCAGAACAGCGGCCGCTGGTTCCGGGTCCTGATGGGCATGTTCACCCAGGTCGGTCCCCTGCTCATCTACTTTGCCGGCGGCTGGTTCATCATCTCCCAGGCCGATCCGGCCCTGACCGTCGGCACCATCACCGCCACCGTCTCCCTCATCAACCGCCTCTACCGCCCGGTAGAGAGCCTGCTGAACATCCATGTGGACTTCACCCGCTCTCTGGCCCTCTTCACCCGCATTTTTGACTATTTCGATCTGGAAAATCCCATCACCTCCCCGAAAAACGGCCGTCGGCCGGACGTGACCGACGCGGATATCCGCTACGAGCATGTGTCCTTCTCCTACGATCCGGAGAAGCCGCTCCTCTCCGATATCGACTTCACCGTCCCCGGCGGGAAGATGTACGCCATTGTGGGACCCTCCGGCTCCGGCAAATCCACGGTCGTGAACTTCATCCCCCGGCTCTACGACGTGCTGGGCGGCCGGGTTACGATCGCGGGGGTGGACGTGCGGGACTTCGATCTGAGCTATCTGCGCGAGCAGATCGGCGTGGTGACCCAGGACAGCTATCTCTTCAACGGCACGATCCGGGAGAACCTGCTCTACGCCAAGGAGGACGCCACCGAGGAGGAGATCGAGGCCGCCTGCTACATCGCCAATCTCTCCGAGTTTCTTGCCTCCCAGCCCGAGGGCCTGGACACCATGGTGGGCAACCGGGGGCTCAAGCTCTCCGGCGGCGAGAAGCAGCGTCTCTCCATCGCCCGGGTTATCCTCAAGGATCCCAAGATCCTGATCCTGGACGAGGCCACCTCCGCCCTGGACTCCATCACCGAGAACGCCATCCAGGACGCCCTGGAGGCGCTGATGGAGGGGCGGACCTCCATCGTCATCGCCCACCGCCTCTCCACGATCCTGAAGGCCGACCGGATCCTGGTGGTCAAGGACGGCGTCATCGCCGAGCAGGGCAGCCACGAGGAGCTGCTGGCCCGGAACGGCACCTACCGGGAGCTCTACGAGACCCAGTTCCGCCAGATCCTGGACTACGAGGACGAAAAGCACAAAACGTGATTTTCTCCCCCATAAACACAAAAAATCCTGTGCTCTTGGCACAGGATTTTTTGTTGGGTCGAGATTAAATAATGATGCACTTCTTGGGGCAGGCCTCGGCGCAGGTGCCGCAGCCAACGCAGAGATCCTCGTCCAGGGTCCAGGTCTTGGCCGCGCGGTCCACCGTCAGAGCCCCGGCAGGGCACTTGCGGGCGCAGATCGTGCAGTAGACGCACTTGGAGGCGTCCTGGACGGGCTTGCCGTCGTCCCGCGGCTGGATGGCCGGGGCGGCCTCGGCGGGCTTTTCCTCCGCTTTAACCTCGGGCTTTTCCTCCGCTTTGGGAGCCGCGGGGGCGGCGGGCTTGGGCGGAGCGGCCTTCTTCACGGGCGGCTTTTTGATAAAGGTGCCCGTGACCATCAGGTCCTCTTCCTTGGTGGCCACCATGTGGTAGTCGCCGGTGAACTCGATGGCGCCGTGGTTGCAGAAGTCCGCGCAGGTGGCGCAGAAGGTGCAGGAGCCCAGATAGAAGGTGCGGGTGACCCGGTCGCCTTCTTCGGTTTTTTCAATGGTGTGGGTGATGGCGTTGCCGGAGCAGACGCGCTCACACATCATGCAGTTGATGCACTTGTCCGGATGGTAGACGATCCGGCCGCGGTAGCGCGGCGCGGCCTCGGCGGGCTTGACCGGATACATGTCGCAGCTGCTCTTGGAGAAGAGCCCATTGACAGCTTCTTTGAGAAACGGGAAATCCATTACTTCATCTGCCCCCTTTTCTCTTCCAGAATCTTGGTGGCCAGCACCAGACCGTCGATCACAGCCTCGGGCTTCGGCGTGCAGCCGGCCACATCCACGTCCACATGGACGTACTTGCTCAGCGGTCCCGCGATGGCATAGCTGCCGCGGAACACGTTGCCCGACTGGGGGCAGGAACCCATGGTGACGATGCAGCGGGGTTCGGGCACCTGGGAGATGGTGCGCAGCACCCGGTCCAGGGACTGAGCCGTGACCGGGCCGGTGACCACCACGATGTCCGCATGGCGGGGGCTGCCCGTCAGCTGGAAGCCCAGGCGTTCCGCGTCATAGCGCGGGGTCAGCACGGAGACCAGCTCGATATCGCAGCCGTTGCAGGAGCCGGCGTTGATATGGAACAGCCAGGGGGATTTGCCGGTGCTCTCTTTGATCAGTTTTTTAAACATGGGCTCCCCTCCTTACAGACCATACCAGGCCAGAACCAGGCTGATGAGAGCCAGGCCCGTGACCACGGTCCAGTAGTACTTGAACAGCTGCTCGATGCGCAGGCGGGCGGTGACGGCGTGAACCACGGAGATGCACAGGAAGGTGAGGACCACGCAGAACAGGAACAGCACCAGGATCTCCAGCAGGAAGATCAGCGCGCCGGCCAGACCGCCGGTCACGCCCAGCAGCATCACCAGGTTTTCCAGCCCTCGGCCGACGCCGCCGAAGAACAGCGCCACAAAGAGACTCGTCATGGTGAGGATCTTGATGGCGTGGCTCAGCTTGTACACGCCCAGGGGCGCGCCGCTGTACTCGGCCAGGGGACCTTCGCAGATCTCCGTCTCGGCCTCGGCCGCGTCAAAGGGGTGGTTGCCGGTCTCGCCGGGGATGATGAGCAGGAAGGCCGCCGCGGCCGGAAGCATGCTGAGCTTGAGGATCAGGCTGCCGTACTCCATCTGATACTCCACAATACGGGTCAGGGAGAAGCACAGGCCCAGGCCCAGCGCCTGGCCCACGGTCTTGCCCACAGCCAGCAGCACCAGCACCAGGGGCAACTCGCAGGAGAGGATGGTCACCATCTCACGGCTCAGGCCAACGCCCGCATAGGGGGAGCCGGAGGCCGCGCCGCCCAGAATCACCGACAGGGCCGGGATCAGCAGCAGGTAGAGGATGACGATGATATCCGCCACGTTGCTGAAGGCGCTGAAGCGGAAGACGGGGATGAAGAGCTGGATCACCACCAGGGCCGCCAGTCCCACCAGCGGAGCCAGCAGGAAGGTGGTCTTGGAGGCGGCGGCGGGGATGATGGTCTCCTTGCCGCAGAGCTTGAAGAAGTCGTAGAAGGGCTGCAGGATCGGGGGGCCGACACGCTTCTGCATCCGGGCCACCAGCTTCCGGTCGATGCCGCACAGCAGCAGGCCGGTCAAAAAGCAGAAGAGGAAGCCCGGGAAGATCAGCACATAGACCAGGTAACGGAGAGCCTCTAAAATCAATGTCATATCGCGCCCCTCCTTTACATCACGATGAAGGCGTACAGGATCGCCAGCGCCAGGGCCACCACGGCCCACAGCGCGTAGTCGTTCACCACGCCGGAGTGCAGTTCATGCATAAACGAGAAGTAATGACGCCAGTTGTACTTGAAGCCCCAGAACATGTCGTCGCTGCCCACCTGGGAGGCGAAGTTGGCCTCGCCGCCGTAGAAGAGCTGATACTTGGTATCGCTCACGTCGCCCAGGCTCACCTTGTCGTATTTGCCGGAGAGGGCGACCACCGTGATGGCCAGCAGCGCGATCATCAGCAGGCACAGCCAGGAGATCGGGCTCCAAATGCCGCTCTCGATGAAGGCGGGCTCGGCCGCCAGCGGCGGGTTGATCATGGCGGTTTCGGCATAGCCGCTGCCCATGGCGGCGTTGATGTAGGCGCCCACATGGAACACGGCGGTGGCCGCAGGCTCGGTCAGGTAACGGGTGACCAGATTGGGGAAGAGGCCGGTGGCAATGCAGAGGAGGGCCAGGATACCCATGGCAAAGCGCATGCCGAAGGGGACCTCTTTCACATTCTCCAGCTCCTTGGGCAGCTGCCCGAAGAAGACCGACTGGGTGACCTTCACGAAGGAGGCCAGGGTCAGCGTGGAGGTGACGAGGGCGACGATGGTCACCAGCAGGAAGCCGATGTTGCCGCTCTCCACCGCCTTCTGATAGGTGGCCTGGTAGATCATCCACTTGGAGGCAAAGCCGTTGAAGGGCGGGATGCCGCTGATGGCGGCCGCACCGATCAGGAAAAGCACGGTGGTGTGGGGCATTTTCTTCGACAGACCGCCCAGTTTGCCTAGGTCCGTGGTGCCGGTCTCATGCAGCACGGCGCCGGCGGCCAGGAAGAGCAGGCCCTTGAAGATGGTGTGGTTCATGGCGTGGTAGACGCCGGCGGAGAGGCCGAGGGCCGTGGACAGGCCCACCGCCGTCAGCACGTAGCCGATCTGGGAGATGGAGTGGAAGGCCAGCAGACGCTTGAAATCGTGCTGGGCCAGGGCCATCGTCACGCAGACGAACATGCTCACCGAGCCGACAAAGACCAGCAGGAACTGGGTCGTGCCCAGGTTCATGGACTGGAACAGGAAGTAGGTCAGACGGATGATGCCGTAGATGCCGCACTTGGTGAGGACGCCGGAGATGATCAGGGAGATCGACGCCGGGGCCGCGCCGTGGGCGTCGGCGGCCAGGGGATGGAAGGGCACCAGGAAGGCCTTGGTGCTGAAGCCGATGTACAGCAGCGCGAAGGCCAGCTTGGTGGCCGTGGTGAAGTGGTCGGGGATCAGGGCAGACAGCTGCGCCAGGTTCAGGGTGTGCATCTGGGCGTAGAGCACGATGGTGCCGGCCAGGATGCAGGTGGAACCGATGCTGCCCACCACCAGGTACTTGAAGGCCGCTTCCAGCGCGCCGGTCACGGTGTTGCGGAAGGCGGTGAGGGCCACGGCGGCGAAGGTCAAAATCTCCACCATGATGAACATGTTGAAGAGGTCGCCCGTGAGCACCATGCCCATGACGCCGCCGGCGAGCATGAGGAAGAGGGTGTAATACTGGGGGACGTTGTCATCGTGGCTCATGTACTGGATGGAGTAGATGCAGGCCACGAAAACCGCCGTGGAGATCAGCACACCGAAGAAGAGGCTCATCGCGTCCACTTCCATGGCGATGCCGATGGCATAGCCGCCGGCGGGAACGCGGTTGCCCATCCAGTAGGCGATGATGCCGCCGTCCAGCATGACGGGCTTGATGAGCGCCATCATAAAGAGCATGGACGCGCAGGTGGCCAGCAGGGCGATGCTGTGGCGCACGACCTTGTTGTGGCCAAAGACGACGACCAGGAAGGCGCCGAGGAAAAGCACCATGACCGAATAGATCGGGAAGTGCTGGAGACTAAGCATGTTCATCCTCTCAGCCTCCTTATCTCACGGGTGTCGGTCGTGCCGTACTGCTCCTCCAGCTTGATGACCAGCGCCAGGGACATGGCCGTCACGCAGGCGCCGATGACGATGCTCGTCAGCGTCAGAGCCTGGGGGATGGGATCGACAAAGTAGCTGGCCGGGGTCAGCTCGCCCGCGGTGAAGATGGGGGCGGTGCCGCCGGGGTTGAAGCCGATCGTGATGATCAGCAGGTTCACGCCGTAGTCCATGACGGACAGGCCGATGACCGTTTTGATGAGGTTGTATTTGACGACGATGCAATACAGACCCAGCACGATCAGAAAGAAGGAGGCTATGTAATTAAATAGTATCATATCATCCACCTCAATCCGCCGTATCGATGTCCTTGCCGGCCAGAAGGCTGATCATCAGCAGGGAAATGGAGCCGATGCCTGTGATGACCTTCACGCCGACCGTCACGTTCATCCAGAAAATGGTGCCGGAGCTGTAGAGATCTCCGATGTTGCCGTGGGTGTAAAGGATGTTCTGGCAGAACTGCGCGCCCACAGCCACGCCCATCATGGCCAGCGCCACATAGACCACCGAGGCGACGCCCTCGCCCCGGTGCAGGGCGTGATAGCTCAGCGCGTCGACCGTGGCCTCAAAGCCATGGCCCAGATAGACCAGCGTCACGATGCCGGCCATCAGAACGCCGCCCTGGAAACCGCCGCCGGGAGAGAGGTGGCCGTGCAGAATGATATAGAACACATAGACCAGGGCAAAGGGGAGGATCGCGTCGCAGCCGCAGCGCTGGATCACGCGTTTGATGCGCGGTTTTTCATTCATCGCTCTTCCCCTCCTTCTTTTTGTTGTAGAGGATGACCACGGCGCCGGCGACGGCGGTGATCAGGATAAAGGCCTCGCCCATGGTGTCGTAGCCACGGAAGTCAAAGACGATGCTGGTGACATCGTTGACCGCGTGGGACTCGGCCAGGTTCTGCTGGACGATGGCGCCCGCGGCGCCGTCGGCCTGGCTGTCGTCATAGGAGGCGGGATCCTGCTGCAGCTCGTACACGGAGACGGGGGCGCGCTGCCCCTCATAGGTGCGCTGCATACCGGCCATGCTCACCGCGCCGAAGACGCAGGCAAAGAGGATCAGGGCCAGACAAACATAGGTCAGAAACTTTTTCATTTATCGTCGCCTCCCCGGATTTTTTTCAGGGCCACGATGAAGATCAGCGGGCTCAGCGCCGCGCCGACGGCCGCCTCGGAGATGGCCACGTCGGGGGCGTGCAGCAGCAGGAAGGCCGCCGCGGCAAAGACGCCGGTGACGCCCAGGGCGATGACCGAGGACAGGAGCTTTTCAAAGTGCACCGCCAGGATCGCGGAGACGACCATGCCTGCGACCACCAGGATATTCAGAATCACGACCAGATTACTCATCGAAATCCCTCCTGAACTCGTCCACTTCCATCCGCTTTTCAGGGCGGAAGCCGGCCCGGTAGGCGCCCTTGATGATCGCGTGGGAGCCGACGGGGTTGGTCACAAACACCATGAGCACGATTACGCCGATCTTGATGGCGGCGGAGGCGCTGTGCATGGTGAAGACGGCATAGACCAGCGCGCCCAGACCGGCGCAGAGGATGCCCATCGTGGAGATGCAGGTGCTGGCCTGCATACGGCTGTAAGTATCGGGCATTTTGAGGGTGCCCTTCGTTCCGGCCAGAGCAAAGACGAGGCCGATAGCGATCAAAAGATCAGCGATGATCCGAATCAGCATCGTAATGCCACCTCCCTCTGTCCAGATAGCGTCCGACCAGCATCGTGTCGATGATGCCGAGCATGGCGCTGATGAGTGCGATGTCCAGATAAATGGCGCGGCCGCTGTAGAGCGAGAAGAGCACCAGCGCCACGGTGATCAGGATGTCCGCGTTGTCGCCGGCCACCTGCCGGTCGGCCGGGGTGGGGCCGAGGGCCACGCGGATCAGGTTCAGGACGGCCAGGGCCGCGAAGAAGATCGCGAAAATGACAAAATCGCTCATTCCCAAACCCTCCTTAAACCTCTCTCCAGCCGGCCCTTGATGGCCTCGCCGGCCGCCTCGGGCTCGGCGGTGGCCACGTCGATCCAGTGGATGTAATACCAGGTCTTGCCATCCTTGTCCTCGGCGATGTCCAGGGTGATGGTGCCGGGGGTCATGGTGATGGCATTGGCCAGAGCGGCCTGGCCGTAATCCGAGCGCAGATCCACGGGGATCTTGACGATGCCGGGATTGATGTTTTTGCAGCCGCCGAAGCAGCGCTTGGCCATGTCCACGTTGGCCTTCACCAGCTCCACCATGAAGGTGCCGCACCAGAAGAAGATGGCGGAGAAGAAGCGGCCGGGATGGAGGAACCAGCCGGCGTTTTCATGGATGAAAAAGCGGGCCGAGAACAGGGCCACCGGCAGGCTGACCACCGCGCCGGCGATGAGTTCCTCGACCTTGAAGGAGAAGTCCAACAGGATCCAGAACGCATAGCAAAGCACAAAGGTGGCCGCTATCGCGGGAAATTTGGCTTTTTGCAATGATATCTCCCCTTTCGTCGGAAGAAGGCGCCCGACAGGCCGATCCCTCTTCCTCCGTTTTTCCAAAAAAGTTAGTCGATCGCGAAAGTCGCAATCATGCTTGGCTTTTGCCCCGGAAAGTTTTGAAATCTGTTTTTGAGGCAGCTTTGCCGCTTCAAAAACACCTTTAGCCGAGCTTAGCGAGGCCTCGCGCCGACCAAAGCGGCCTAAAGCCGCTGCGATGAGCGTGAGTCCTCAATGCGAAACGCGTTTCGCAATTGATTATTCCACAACCAGGTTTTCCACATAGAACTCCCGGCCGGCGATCATGCGGATATGCTCGCCCCCGCAGGAGGGACAGCAGGCCCGCTCCCGATCCGGGCGGCCCTCAAAGCCGCAGTCGTAACAGCGGAACCGGGCCGGCAGGACCTCAATCCGAAGGGCCGCGCCCTGGGCGGGCGTCCCCTCGGCGGCGACGGGAAAGAACTCCTCCAGACAGCGGGGCACGATGCCGGAGTATTCCCCCACCTTGAGGGAAATCTCCAAAACCCGCTGAAAGCCGCTCTTTTCCGCCTCGGCCTTCACAATGCCGATGATGCCGTTGGCCAGTGACAGCTCGTGCATGGCTCAGCGGTCCAGGCAGCTGAAGCAGGGGTCGATGCTGGCGATGATCAGGCCCGCGTCGGCCACGGTGTTGCCCCGGAGCATGAAGGGGATGGTCGGGGTGTTCTTGAAGGAGGGCACATGGACGCTGACCCGGTGGTTGTTGAGACTGCCGTCGCCCACCACCATGTGGCTCAGCTGGCCGCGCGGCGCCTCGTGACGGGCTACGGCCTGGCCTTCCTTGATCTTCGGGAGCTTCGTGCCCAGGTTGATGGGCCCCGCGGGCAGGTTTTCCAGCGCCTGCTGCAGGATCTTGATGCTCTCATAGCACTCCAGCACACGCACCAGCACGCGGGCAAACACGTCCCCGTCGTCCACCACGGGGATGTCGAAATCAAAGTCACCGTAGGAGCAGTAGGGCGCGTCGCGGCGCACGTCGATATCCACGCCGGAGGCGCGGGCATGGGGACCCACAGCGCCCAGACGCAGCGCGTCCGCTTTCGGCAGCACGCCCACGCCTTTGGTGCGCATGGCGACGGTCTTGTCGGTGGTGGCGATGACGGCGATGCGGTCCAGGATGGTCTTGAGCTTGACGCAGCCGTCCAGGATCTCCCGGCGCAGATCGTCGTCGATGTCCCGGCGGGAGCCGCCGATGGTGACCATGGCGTAGTTGACGCGGTTGCCGCTGAGCTTCTCCAGCAGATCCATGACCAGCTCACGCTCATCCCAGATGTGCATGAAGAGGCTGTCGTGGCCGATGATGTGGCAGGCGATGCCGGCCCAGAGCAGATGGGAGTGGAGACGCTCCAGCTCGGCGGTGATGACGCGGATATACTCGCCGCGCTTGGGCACCTCGATGCCGTTGATGGCCTCCACGGCCATGGCATAGGTCAGGGCGTGGGAGTGGGAGCAGATGCCGCACACGCGCTCCACCAGCACCAGAGTCTGGATGGCGTTGCGCTCGGTGGCCAGCTTCTCGATGCCGCGGTGGTTATAGCCCACAAAGACCTCCGCGTCCTGGATGACCTCGCCCTCGGTATAGAGTTTGGCGTGGATCGGCTCCTCCAATGCGGGATGATAGGGGCCGATGGGAACAATATAGCTCATTTGCTCTCACCTCTTCCGTTGCGCTCCAGCAGCTCGCTCATGGGCATGACCATGATCTGGCCCTTGCCCTGCGGGTCCAGCATCTCCTCGGGGAGGAAGAGACGCTGGCTCATGTCCAGGCCCTCAAACTGGAGGCCGAACAGCTCGTTCAGCTCCCGCTCGGGCCAGGTGGCCGCCACGTCGTAGATCTCGCCGATGGAGGGCAGGCTCTCCTCGCCGACGACGTGATAGGACTCGATGGCCGGATCCACGGCGTAGTCATAGGACACGTCCATCTGTCCGTCCTTGTTGCGAAAGGCGTGGATCATCACCAGGTAGATCCCGTTTTTCCGCATCTTCTCGGCAATGGGTACGATCTGGTCTTTCTGGATGTCGATTCTCTTGTACTCTTGCAACTCGCATCACCTCTCTCAAATTCAGCAAATCCGCGGGAGCTGGGCTCCCGTTAATTTTTGTAAAACACGCCGTCCGCCGAGTTCGGTCCTTGCGACCAGCCTCCCGGGGCAGGCGTCTGTTACCGTTCCGATGCGCGCCGCGTCCCGACCCTCGTCAGTCCGGCGCATGATGGCGAGCACACGCTCGGCATCCTCCTCGGCCACCACGGCCAGGAGCTTGCCCTCGTTGGCGCAGTAGAGGGGGTCCAGGCCCAAAAGCTCACAGGCCGCGCGCACCTGGGGCCGGACGGGCACCGCCTTCTCCTCCAGCTCGATGCCGAGGGGCGTGCCTTCAATGAATTCGTTCAGCGTGGTGGCCACGCCGCCGCGGGTCGGATCCCGCAGGCAGCGGATCGCCGCGCCGCTTTGGAGCATGGCTTCGGTCAAATGGTTCAGCGCCGCGCAGTCGGAGCTCAGCTCTCCCTGCATAAGGCCGCTGCGAGAGAGCATCACGGCCGTGCCGTGATCCCCCGCCGTGCCCGAGAGCAGCACCGCGTCGCCCTTTTGAATGTTCCGCGGGCTGAGCCCCGGATATTGTAGGAAGCCGATACCGGCGGTGTTGATATAGAGCTTGTCGCCCCGGCCCCGGTCCACCACCTTGGTGTCGCCGGTGACCACGGTGACGCAGGCCTTCTCGGCCGCCTCGCCGAGGGAGGCCATCACCCGCTCCAGATCCCGCAGGGGGAAGCCCTCCTCCAGGATCAGCGCCAGGCTCAGGTATTTCGGCTCCGCGCCGCACATGGCCAGATCGTTGACCGTGCCGCAGACGGCCAGCTTTCCGATGTCCCCGCCGGGAAAAAAGATCGGATCCACCACAAAGCTGTCGGTGGAGAAGACCAGCCTCTCCGCGCCGGGGAGGATCGCGCCGTCTCCCAACTCCCCCAAATAGGGGTTATCCAGCACCGGCAGGATCGTCTGTTCGATCAGGCGGGAGGTCTTTTTCCCGCCGCTGCCGTAGTCCAGTGAAATGATTTCGTCCATTGTCTTATCCTTGTTGGTACTTATAGGCTGCCGCGCAGGCGCCCTCCGAGGACACCATGCAGGGCCCCACCGGGTCCTCCGGGGTGCAGCGTTTGCCGAAGAGGGGACAGCCTTCCGGGCTCAGCCGCCCGCAGATCACCTCGCCGCAGCGGCAGGCCGTGGGCGCGGGTTCGGAGGAAGCCTGGATCGAAAAGCGCTTTTGCGCGTCAAAATCAGAGAATTCTTCTCTCAGGCCCAGACCGCTGCCCGGGATCCGACCCAGGCCGCGCCAGCTGTCCTCCCGTGCTTCAAAGCAGCGCTGAAGCATTCTTTGCGCCAGGCGATTCCCCTCCTGGGATACCGCCCGGGGATAGGCGTTCTGGAGCTTCGGCTCTCCCTCGACCAGCTGTTTGAGCAGCAGATAGAGGGCGGTGAGGATATCCTCCGTCTCAAAGCCGCCCACCACAGCGGGCAGGCCGTATTCCTCCGGCAGGAAGCGGAAGCCCTCCGCGCCGATGATCGTGGCCACATGACCGGGGCAGAGGAAGCCGTCCACCGCGAAGTCCTCCTGGGCGATCAGCGCCCGCAGGGCCGGCTCCACAGTCTTGAGCATACTCCAGAGGGAAAAATTCTTGACGCCCTGTTCCTGCGCGGTCAGCACCGCCGCGGCGGTACCGGGGGCGGTGGTCTCAAAGCCGACGCCGAGGAAGACCACCTGCCTGTCCGGATGCTTCCGGGCCAGTTCCACCGCGTCTATGGGGGAGTAGACGATCTCCACCCTGGCGCCCAGCGCCTTCCGGCGCAGGAGACTGTCCCCCGGCCGGCTGCCGGGGACGCGCAGCATGTCGCCGTAGCTGGTAAGGATCACATCCTTTTCCATCGCCAGCTCCAGCACGGCGTCGATCTGCTCCGCCGGGGTCACGCAGACCGGGCAGCCCGGCCCGCTCAGGAGTTTCACATTCTCCGGCAGCACCGACTTGAGGCCGGAGCGGGCGATGGACATGGTATGCGTGCCGCAGACCTCCATCAGCTGTACCCGGCCCAGGGGCAGCGCCGCCATGGTCTCCAGGATCCGCCCCGCGTCAAAGGACATCGCGCAGCTCCTCCCAGGACTCCAGATCCTCCAGGGCCTGCTTCTCCGGCAGACGCTCGATGGCGAAGCCCGCATGGACGATCACATAGTCGCCCAGCTTCGGCTCCTCAATAAAATCGACCCGCAGCGGACGGCGCATGCCGAGGGATTCCCCCACGGCGTTGTTTCCGTCGATCTCTATCAATTTTAACGGCACCGCCAGACACATGATGCTTCCTTCCCAAGCTGGCGTGACGCCCCACAATAAGGGCGCAGCTTTCTATTGTTAATCATTTGTCAGATTTCATTCTATCCCAGCTTTCTGGGGAAAGCAAGTGGGAATTATCTCTTTTTTTGATTGGCGCTATGCTTTTTTTACATAATTCCCCCATATCACACAAAAAATTCTATTCTCAGCGCTAAGGCTCATGCTTTTTCTTGAAATTGACTGCCGAGTTTGGTATGCTGATAGTCAAGCTTTATGCCTTTTCATCCAAACCTTATTTCAAGAAACGAGGTTTTTCATGACCATTATGCAATTGCGCTATGCCGTGGAGGTGGCGCAGGCAGGTTCCATCAATCGCGCCGCCCGGAACCTGCTGATCGGGCAGCCAAACCTGAGCCGGGCCATCCGTGACCTGGAACAGGAGCTGGGCTTTTCCCTTTTCAGCCGCAGCAGCCAGGGCATGTCACCCACGACCACCGGCGCTCCATTCCTGCGGGATGCACAGGATCTGCTCCGGCAATTTGACGCGTTGGAGGCCAGATACACCGGCGGCAGACAGATGCGCTTTTCCATTTCCGTTCCACGGGCCAGCTATATAGCCGACGCGTTTACCCGCTTTTCCGACCGGCTAAAGGCAAGCAAGGCGGAACTGTTTTATAACGAAACCAATGCCCGCACCGCCGTGGAGAACATTCTGAAAAACGGCTACGGTCTCGGGATCATCCGCTACGCGGCGGAATACGACGCCAATTTTCACGCCCTGCTCGAGGATAACCTGCTGGACGGGGTGGAACTGATCTCCTTCCGCTTTGGCCTCATCATGAGCCGACAAAGCCCACTGGCAAACCAGGCGACCATTTCGCTTGCGGATCTGCGGGGCCTCACTGAGATCGCCCACGCGGATCATTACGTGCCAAATCTGAGCGCAGATGAGGTCATGCGTCATGAGCTGCAGCCCATCGAAGGACGCCGGGTTTTTGTCTATGAGCGGGCAAGCCAGTTTGAACTGTTAGGCGAGGACGCGCGCACCTATATGTGGGTCTCGCCTATCCCGGAAAAGATTCTGGAGCGCTACGATCTGGTGCAGCGCCGCTGTGTGGATAACGATCGGGTCTATAAGGACGTTCTGATCCACCGCCGCAATCATGAATTGAGCTCCCTGGAGCAAGCCTTCATCGGTGAGCTTTACACCAACCGGGATCGCTATTTTAAATAAGGATTTTTCTCTCACCGGGTCATACACATGGCCCGGTTTTGTTATGCGTAAAACGCAACATCGCTATACCTTTCTGATCCCTACACAAGCACCGAATGTGGTGCTACAATATGACGAATTGAAATCTAACAGATCTGAGAGGGATACACATGAGAGGTGTACACAGCGCTATTGACGATCTCCGCCGGGACGTATTCGCCGAGGTGGCCCGCCTGGCCTACGAGGGCGGGGACTATTCCCGGATCGACGAGATCCCCTATAAAATCGTACCGGGCGAGACGGCCAAGTACCGCGACAACGTGTTCCGCGAGCGCGCGGTGGTGGTGGAGCGTCTGCGTCTGGCCTGCGGTCTGCCGCTGCGCACGGCAGCCGAGTTTGGCCCCGCCAGCAAGGGCATCGAGGAGGCCAGCGTCCCGGAAAAATACTATGAGCCGCCCCTGGTCAACATCATTCCTTTTGCCTGCAACGCCTGCCCGGAGAAGGAGATCCGCATCTCCTCCAACTGCCAGGGCTGCGTCTCCCGCCCCTGCATGAACGTGTGCCCCAAGCACGCGATCTACATCGGGGAGGATCACCGCTCCCACATCAATCAGGAGCAATGCATCAAATGCGGCCGCTGCCTGAATCAGTGCCCCTATGACGCCATCAGCCGCATGGAACGGCCCTGCGCCAGCGCCTGCGGCATGGACGCCATCGGCTCGGACGAGCTGGGCCGGGCCAAAATCGACTACGACAAATGCGTCTCCTGCGGTATGTGCCTGGTGAACTGTCCCTTTGGCGCCATCGCTGACAAGAGCCAGATCTTCCAGCTGATCCAGGCCATCCGGAGCGGCACCCGGGTCATTGCCATTGTGGCTCCGGCCTTTGTCAATCAGTTCAAGGGCGCCACGCCCGCCAAGCTCAAAAAGGCCATGCGCGTTCTCGGCTTTGCCGACGTGGTGGAGGTGGCCATCGGCGCCGACCTCTGCACCATCGAGGAGGCCAAAGACTTCCTGGAGAACGTGCCGAAAAACATCCCCTGGATGGGCACGTCCTGCTGCCCGGCCTGGAGCGTGATGGCCAAGAAGCTCTTTCCCGAGTTCAAGGAGAACATCTCCATGGCGCTCGCCCCCATGGTACTCACCGCGCGTATTGTCAAGCGCGATAACCCGGACGCCAAGATCGTCTTTGTCGGCCCCTGCGCGGCCAAAAAGCTGGAGGCCAGCCGCCGCACGGTCCGCTCGGATGTGGACTTTGTGCTGACCTTCGAGGAGCTCAACGGTATGTTCACCGCCAAGGAGATCGACTTTGCCACCCTCGTTCCCGACGAGGGAGACGAGGACTTCCGCACCGGCACCGCGGCCGGCCGCGGCTTCGCGGTGGTGGGCGGCGTCGCCGGCGCGGTGAAGGAGTACATCTCCCACCTGGATCCGGAGCGCGAGGTCATGACCGAGTTCGGCGACGGGCTCAAGGCCTGCCGTACAATGTTGCAGAATGCCAAGAAAGGCCAGCGCGACGGCTATCTTCTGGAAGGAATGGCCTGCCCGGGCGGCTGCGTGGCCGGTGCCGGCACCATCGCCCCTGTCATTCAGGCAACCGCCGCGGTCAAGCGCTATGCGGCGGCGGCCGAGTCCCTGAGCGCCGGGGAGAGCCCGGTCGCGGATCGTCTGGAGGAGGCAGAATCTTGAAAGACAAAACCGTTCGTTTCATTACCTTTACCGCCATGGGCATTGCCCTGGTGATCCTGGCGCAGCTCCTCGGGAATGTGCTCCCCGCGGGCTTCACCGTTGTCGGCCCCTTTACCGGCAAGCAGCTGCTGACCGGAAGTCTGGTCAACTGCGTGCTCTTCGTGTTCACGGGAGCTGTCGGGCTCTGGTCCGGCGTCATCATCGGGCTTCTCAGCTCGATTCTGGCCCACTTCTTCGGCATTGGGCCGATCCTGCCGGTGGTGCCGGTGGTGGCCTGCGGCAACGCGCTGCTCTGCCTGGTTTTCGGCCTGCTGCGCGGGAAGCTTTCCGACTGGCTGAACGTCGTGATTGCTGCCGTGCTCAAATGCGGCTTCCTCTGGCTGCTGGTGCCGCTGGTTGTCCGGGCGGTCGGTGTGCCGGATAAACAGGTGGCGGCGCTCTCCGTCATGTTCTCCTGGCCCCAGGCCATCACCGCGCTGATCGGCGGCATTCTCGCCATCCTCATCCTGCCGCGGCTGAAAAAAGCGAAAAATCAATAAACGCCAAGCCAAGTCCTTCGGGGCTTGGCTTTACTATTCATAATAAAGCGTGTTGGCGATCATCAGCTGTCCCAGAGACAGGCCCTCGTCGTTGCAGGAGACGCGGATATGCCGGTGGGCCCGCAGACCCTCCCGGGCAAGGCGCGCGGGCAGGCGCTCCATCAGATAGCGGTTCTGAAAACTGCCGCCGGAGAGCACCACGTCGTGCAGGCCGCTCGCCTCCGCGGCGCGGCGGCACATCACGGCCGCCATTTCCAACAGCGTATTGTGGAAGCGGGCGGCGATGCGCCCGGCCTCCACGCCCGCGGCCCGCTCGGCCACGATGGCGCGGATCATGGGCCGCCAGTCAAAGCGCAGGGGATCGCCCGCAAAGGCGAGGGGATAGCTGCCCTCGTCCTCTTGAATTCCGGCCTCCAGCAGTACCGCGCCCTGCCCCTCGTAACCGGCCAGGGTCTTGAGGCCCAGGAGCGCGGCCACCCCGTCAAAGAGCCGCCCCATGCCGGAGCTCTCCGGGCAGTTGAGCCCGGCCGTCAACAGGCTCTCATAGAGGGCCGCGTTGGGGATGCTCCCGGTGTCGCAGCCGGCGTCCCGCAGCAGCGCCCAGGCTACCCGGTCCAGCTCTTTCATGGCCCGGTCGCCGCCCACCAGGGGGATGGGACGGATGCTGCCGAAGCGGGTATAGCCGGCATAGTCGCCGATCAGGCACTCGCCGCCCCAGGTGCTGCCGTCGTCGCCGTAGCCGGTGCCGTCCCAGATCAGGCCGATGCAGGGCCCGGTCAGGCCGTTGTCCGCCATGCAGGCGGCCATGTGGGCGTGGTGGTGCTGCACCTGCAGCAGCGGCAGGCCCTCCCGCTCCGCCCGCTCCCGGGCGTAGGCGGTGGAGAGATAGTCCGGGTGCCGGTCACAGACCAGTGTGGTAGGCTGACTGTCAAATAAACGCTCAAAATGGGCGATCTGCTGCTCGTAATGAGCCAGGGTCTCGTAGTTTTTTAGGTCGCCGATGTGCTGGCTGGGAAAGACATAGTCCCCCTTGGAGAGACAGAAGCTGGCTTTCTGCTCGGCCCCGCAGGCCAGAATACCGCCCCGGCTGCCCGGTACGCGGAGCGGGAAGGGCACATAGCCGCGGGAGCGGCGCAGGGGATAGTCCTTTCCGTCCAGCACCATGAACAGCGAGTCGTCACAGCGGGTCTGGATATCCCGGTTGTGGAGCAGAAAACCGTCGGCAATGCCCCGCAGCGCCGCGAGGCTCTCCTCGTTCTGATAGAGGATCGGCGTGTCGGAGAGATTGGCGCTGGTCATGATCAGCGCGACCAGGTCCTCCCCCATCAGCAGCACATGCAGCGGCGTGTAGGGCAGCATGACGCCCAGGGTCTTGTTTTCACTCAGGTGGTCCAGTCCCTCCACCCGCTTTTTCAGCAGGACGATGGGCCGGTGATAGCTGCTGAGCAGCTCTTCCTCCGCCGGGCTGATCTCGCACAGGCGCCGCGCGGCCTCCACGTTCCGGCACATGAGGGCGAAGGGCTTTTCGTCCCGCTGCTTGCGCTTCCGCAGGCGCGCGGCGATGGCCGGATCGTCGCAGCGGCAGGCCAGGTGCATCCCACCCAGACCCTTGACAGCGACGATGCCGCCGGCCTTGATGGTCGCCCGGGCCTGCTCAATGGCGTCGCCCGGCTGCTCCCGCCCCTCGGCGTCGCAGTAGAACACATGCGGGCCGCAGACCGGGCAGCAGTCCGGCTGGGCGTGGTAGCGGCGGTTTTCAATGTCGTGGTATTCCCGGTCGCAGTCCGGGCACATGGGAAAGCGCCCCATGGAGGTCAGCGGTCGGTCGTAGGGTACGTCTTTTATGATCGTAAAGCGGGGGCCGCAATTGGTGCAGTTGATGAAAGGGTAGCGGTAGCGCCGGTCATGGAGATCCAGCAGCTCCCGCCGGCAGTCCGGGCAGAGACCGATGTCGGGGGAGATGAGCGTGTTGCGCTCCGCCTCCACGCGGCTGCGGAGGATGCGAAAGTCCGTGTATCCCTCGAGCTTGCCGCCCCAATCCGCGTCGATCGCCTCGATGACCGCCAGCAGCGGCGCCCGCCCGGGCAGAGCCCGGAGAAAGGCCTCCAGCGTCTCCCGCGCGCCTTCCAACTCCAGCTCCACGCCCGAGGAGGTGTTCTTGACGGTACCGTTCAGCCCAAATTCCCCCACCAGGCGGTGGATGAAGGGCCTGAAGCCCACCCCCTGCACAATGCCATGTATTTGAATGCGGACATGTTCCATCGTTTTACCCACACTTTTGCTGCTTTTTTGTCAGCGCCATTGTAGCGGAAACGGGTCCGCTTTGCAAGCCTCTCTCCCTACTATGCTTCCCCAGACCCAGCGCTTTGAACCGCATCTGCCGCAGGGCATAAAAAAGGCCCCGGTCGGATGATCGGGGCCAAGCCAAGGAGTGCGGTATGTATGCGCTGCTTATGTCTGAAGAAATCAGGCTTTCTTCTTTCCGGTTGCGGCAAAGATCCAGAAGAAGATCAGGGCCAGGAACGCAACCACGTACCAGATTACCTGGGCGCCGCCGAAGAAGTCGATCATCTGACCGGCCAGCACGAAGGCCATGACGATAGGCACGACAAACTTGATGCAGATCCGGTAGAACTTCTTGAAGGCTTCGGAGGGATCGCCGTGGGCAACCTCATCCAAAACCAGATCGGGGCTCTTCTCCCAGCCGATCATCAGCGCCATCAGCATGGCGCCGAGAGGCATCGCGATGCCTTCGGACCAGCAGTCCATGAAGTCCAGGAAGCAATCCAGGAAGGTGGGAACGGTGGAGATGCCCAGCAGGCTTGCAGGGCTGAAGTTGGAGCCCAGGCCGTCCGCTGCGACCACGATGGCCTCAAGGAGGATCAGCAGGGAGACGGTGAGCACGCGGTTCTTGCGGGTGTCGGTCTCGCCCTTCTGGAGGTCCTTGTCGATCCAGTGGGCGGCGACGGTCTCCATCAGGGAGATGGCGGAGGAGATGGCGGCGATCAGAACCAGCACATAGAAGATCACGCCGAACAGGGGTCCGAGTTTGCCCATGTTGGAGAACACGTCCTGCAGGGTGATGAAGAGCAGACCGGGGCCGCGCAGGGTGATTTCGCTGGGAGCCATGCCCTGGCTCAGGCCATAGGAGACGGCCGCGGGGATGACAGCGATACCGGCCATGATGGCGATCAGGGTATCGGAAATGACGATGATGGCGGAGTTCTTGACCAGGTTCTCCTCCTTGCCCAGGTAGGAGCCGTAAGTCAGGATGGCGCCCATGGCCAGGGACAGCGAGAAGAACATCTGGCCGCCGGCGGTGCCGAGAACCGTGATCAGGTCAGGCGCCTTGTCGATGAAGCCTGCCTTGACCGCATAGCCGGGGACGAACATGAACTTCAGGCCTTCGGCCGCGTTGGGAAGGGTCAGGGAGCGGACGATGATGATCAGCAGCATCACGAACAGGGCGGGCATGCCGACCTTGTTGAACTGCTCGATGCCGCTGGAGACGCCGCCCTGCACGATCACCATGCAGATGACGATGAACAACGCCGTGAACACCACGCAGCCGAGCGGGGTGGTCAGCATCGCGCCGAAGACGTCGCCGCCGCTCATGGCGACCGCGTCGTTGCCGAACGACAGCTTGGTCATGTTCAGGGCGATGTACTGCAGGCAGTAGCCGCCGAGGACCGTGTAGAAGCTCATGATCAGGAAGGGGGCGATGGTGGCCAGCCAGCCGATCCAGGCAAACTTCTCCGAGACCTTCTTATAGGCGTCAATGGGGCTCAGCTTGGTCTTGCGGCCGACGGCCAGCTCGGAGACCATGATGATCATGCCGACGAAGACGGCCAGCAGCAGGTACACGATCAGGAAGGTGAAGCCGCCGCTCTTGCCCATCTTATAGGGGAAGCCCCAGATGTTGCCCAGACCGACAGCCGAACCGATGGCAGCAAGCAGGAAACCTAAGTTGCTGCCCCAGGAACTGCGGTTGTTTTCCATAACAATCTCTCCTTTTCTCTTTGCCCATTTAAATGAGCGGTTCTCCAGGAACGAAAAAAGAGCCACGCCCGCCGCCGTCCTTCTCTGATGCGTACCGCCCAGGAATTTTCTGGAAGCCATGACTCTGTTCCGTTGCTTGACAGTTAATTTATACCATGCTTCTTGCTTTTTAACAAACGCCGGTTTATTATGTATGTCATAAGAAA
>CACYOR010000022.1 GCA_902775985.1 Oscillospiraceae bacterium | reverse complement strand
ACATCACGCCGTGCGTCTTTTTTCCATTCATCCATGACAACACCCCCGCTCCTATTGTACCAGAAACGAGGGCGTTTGGGTGGTTTTTTGACAGACTGAAAGTCTCCGATCCGTTTTGGATCGGAGACTTTTCAATGTGTAGACAAAGCTCAAAACGTGTCATTCCGAGGAGGCCGTCAGGCCGACGTGGGCGAAGGGATCCGTTCTCCGGTAAAAATGTCAGTAAACATGCAGTTTTCAGGGAATACGGATTGCCACACCAGTGACGTCGGTCACTGGTTCGCAATGACAAAAACCGACTTTGTCGACAGTCTGATGGCTCCGGTTCAAAGCGAACCGGAGCCATTTTTGGCGGTTTGGAAATTATTCCACCGTCACAGAGGTGATGTGGGGCTGGGCGCCCTCATACCAGTACAGGAAGCCCTCCAGATCGATGGTGTCGCCAACCTTCAGGTTGCGCACGGCCTCATAGACCTCGGTCTTCTCGTTGCAGAGGTAATACTCGATGACGAAGGTGTAGGTCTCGCCGTTGGCGGAGGCCTTGAAGTACAGATCGGCGTCGGTGCCCTCCTGGCCGGAGCCGTCCCAGTTGTAGAGGAAGGCCTCGCCGTTGTCGCCGGCGGGCTCCACGGTCAGACCCTTGAAGGCGACCTTCTCATTCTGGAACGCGACCAGATCTTCGCTGCCCAGCAGCGCGGTGACGTCCTTCACATCGGCCAGGTAGCCGCCCTCTTCGATCTCAAAGGTGGCGTCGGTAATCTCCACCTCGCCGGCCCACTCGGACTTGTAGCCAGTGACCTTGATCTTAACGCCCTCGGTCAGCTTGGCATAGTCCTCTTCGGAGCAGGCCATGTTGTACAGGAAGTAGCCGCCGTCGGCATCCTGGGTGTAGAAGGTGGCCTTGTTGTCCCACCAGGACTGCTTGGCCTGAACATAGGTCTCAACCGTGACCTGGCTGTCCAGCGGGGCCGCGGCGTACTCGGCATAGGTCATGACGCCTTCGGACTTGACGGTGGGATCGTCGGCAGGCAGCTCAGCCGTGGGGGCTTCCGCGGGCTTGGCAGCGCCGCAGGCGGCCAGAGCCAGAACCATGGCCAGCACCATAACGAGAGCAAGAATCTTTTTCATTTGTTCATTCTCCTTTTGTTTACAGGAAAAATTTGTTTGCGGGAATAACAGTATTATACCGCTTTTTTTCAGGAAATCAACCGTTTCCCCGGGCGGCGGCCTGTTTCTTTTTTAACGCGTCCCGGAGCGTCAGCAGGCCGAGAAGGATCCACACCACGCCCAGCGTCACCAGCAGCACCACAGCCTCGGTGGGAAGGGGACCCAGATCGTCCTGCCCGCCGCCCACGCTCAGAGCGCCCTGATTGAGGCGATAGAGGGAGGCGGTGTCGGTGTAGAGCTTTTCCATGTAGCGCTCGTCGATCGTCTCGCCGCGCTTGACGGACTTGGCCGTGTTCTCAATGAGCTGGCCCGCCGCGTCGCGCAGGGAGGTGGAGCCGTTGAAGACCGGGGTGGTGAAGGTGTGCTGCACGTTCTCCAGCAGGAGACGGGAGGCCTGGATCTTCACGTCGTAGTGGAGGTTGTTGTCCTCGCCGCCGCGGCGGAGATAGTCCTGATAGGCCGGGTCGTTCTGCGCCTTGGTGGTGACGGGGACATAGCCTTCCGTCTCGGCGTAGGCGATCTGCACCTCGTTACTCAGCAGGTACTGGGTGAAGAGCCAGGAGGCCAGCACCTCCTGGGGATCACGCTTGTTGAACACGCAGACCGAGGGGCCCTGGGAGATCATCTGGGGATGTTCGGGATCGAACTGGGGAATGGGCATGACCACGGTCTCAAAGTCCACGAACTTGTCCGGGCTGATGTCGGAGAGCGGGGCGTAGGAGCCCATCCAGGTGGCGCCGGCGGTGGAGTCCACCGCGAAGACGCACTGGCCCGCGTTGAGGAAGTTGGCCGGGTAGCTGGAGATCTTGAAGGTGGAGAAGGCGCCGGCTTTTACGTGCTCGGCCACGGTGTAGAGCAGCTCTTTGGTCGTATCGTTGAAGAGGCCGATCTCCCCCTCGGCGCTGGAGTAGTCCGCGTCCAGCTGCCGCAGCATCTGGATCATCATGTTGTCGGTGGACTTGTAGATGAAGGGGATCATGACCTTCTGCCCGTTGAGGGCGTAGACCCCGTCGGCGTTTTTCTTCGCCGCCGCGTCGGAGACCTCCCAGACGAAGTCCCAGGTCAGGGTCTCGGGCAGCTCATAGCCCAGCTTTTCCACCAGGTCCTTGTTGATGTAGCAGGCCTCGGTGGAGCGCATGTAGGGCACGGCGTAGGCGTGGCCGGAAAAGCTGCACTCCGAGAGAAACTGGGGGATGATCTCCTCCTGGGTCGGCGCGTCAAAGCGCAGGTCGCTCCCGCCCAGGCCGTAACGGGGATCGGCAAAGAGCTCCTCCAGCGGCACCACCACGTTGTTGCCGGTCAGATAGGTGGCGATGTGGTCGGGATAGGTGATGCAGACGTTGGGGGTGGTGTTGGTCGAGATGTTGGTGATGACGTCGTTATAGATCTTGCCGTAGTCGGTGTAGAGGCGGAGGTTCACCCGGATGTTGGGGTAGAGCGCCTCAAAATCCCGGATGGCCTTCTCGTAGATGGCGGTCTGGGTCTTGTTGGTGTCGTTCTTGGCCCAGAAGCTGATCTCGAAATTCCGGCTCGTGTCAAAGCTCTCCGGCACGGAGAAGGCGCTGAGCCCCCGGGAGCCGTGGCAGCCGGCCAGGGCCAGGCACAGCAGAAAGACCGTCAGCAGCAGGAAGGCTTTTTTGCCCGTTGCGTTCATCCCTTGGTGCCTCCTCTCGAAACGCCGGCCATGATCTTCTTGCGGAAGAGCAGGAACAGCAGGATCAGCGGCACGGAGATGACCACCACCGCGGCCATCATGGCCGGGATATTCTCCCGCCCAAAGCCGTTTTCCCGGATCTCCTGGATGCCGTTGGAGACGAGGAAATAGTTGGCGTCGTCGGTGATGAGGCGGGGCCAGACGTAGCTGTTCCAGCACTCGATCACCTTCAGGATCGTGATGGTGACCATGGTGGGGCGGCTGATGGGCAGCATGACCCGGAGCAGATATTTAAAGTCCGAGGTGCCGTCCACCTTGGCCGCGTAGTAGAGCTCATCGGGGATCTGGGCGAAGTTCTCCCGCAGCAGATAGATGTAGAAGACCGAGGTCACGCTGGGGAGAATCAGACCCGGGAAGGTGTTGCGCAGGTTCCAGTCCGTGATGGTGACAAAGTTGGTGATGACCACCAGCTCTGTGGGAATCATCATCAGGGCCAGAAAGAAGGTGAAGACCAGGTCCTTGCCCCGGAAATTCAGCCGGGCGAAGGCGAAGGCCGCCAGGGTGATGACCAGCAGCATGATGGCCGTGGTGGCCAGGGTGAAGATCAGCGTGTTGAGGAAATACCGGGCCAGAGGCACCGCCGTGAAGGCGTCGGTATAGTTTTGCAGCGTGGGGGAGAGGGTGAAGAAGCGGGGCACATACTCACTGTTATAGGCGCTGTAGCTTTTGAGGGAAGAGAGCAGCATCCAGTAGAAGGGGAAGAGCACCATCAGCGCCCAGATCACCAGGCAAAAGTAAGTAAAGCCCTTGCGCAGCCGCTCCCGCCGCCGGGTGCGGACTTCGATCGCGTCGTAGTTCATGTGCGCAGCCCCCTTAATAATGGACGTGCTTGCGGCTGACCATGAGGTTGATGCAGGTGATGGTCAGCACGATGGCAAAGAGGATGATCGCCGCGGCAGAGGCGTAGGAGGGGTAGCCGCCGCTGTCGCCGTAGAGCATGTCGTAGACATAGCCCACCATGGTGTTCATGCCGGCGGCGTTGAGGTCGGTGCCGAAGATGGCGACCGCGTCGCTGTAGGCCTTGAAGGCGCCGATGAAGCCGGTGATGATGAGGTAGAAGAGCATGGGGGAGATCATCGGCAGGGTGATGCGGAAGAAGATGCGGCTGCGGCTGGTGCCGTCGATGCGGGCGGCGTTGTAGTAATCCTGGTTCACCGAGGCCAGAGCCGAGGTGAGGATCAGGATCTTGAAGGGCATGACCACCCAGATCGTGTAAAAGCAGAGCACGAACATCTTGGCCCAGTGGGGGCCGTCGATGAAGTCGATGGGGCCGGCGCCGAACCAGTGCAGCATCAGGTTTACCAGACCGTCGGTATAGGGCGTGCGCTTGAAGAGAATCATAAACACCAGGCCGACGGCCAAGGTGTTGGTCACATAGGGGAGAAAATAGATGGTCTGGAACAGGTCCTTCAGCTTCTGGATGGAGCTGAGCCCCACGGAGATGAGCAGAGCCAGACCCGTGGAGAGAGGCACCGTGATGATGACCAGCAGGAAGGTGTTTTTCAGCGCCTGCAGGAAATAGGGGTCGTGGAGCACATAGGAGTAGTTGTACAGGCCCACACCGAAAAAGGTCTGGGAGGCGGAGTTGTAGCCCTCCTCAAAGGAGTAGACAAACACGTCCACCAGCGGATAGACCATGAAGACGCCCAGAAAGGCGATGGCCGGCAGCAGATAGAGCCAGCCCTTGGCGTTTTTCTGTTCCATAGCCCGGCCTCACTTCAGCTCGATGCGCAGCCGCTCTTCGCTCTCACGGTCGAAGACGTGCACCTTGTTGGGCTTGAGGGCAAAACGCACGGTCTCGGCCTTGGGATCCACGGCGCTCTCGGCGCTGATGATGGCGCGGATGGCAGCGGCGGAGCAGGCGGGATGACTGGCGACCACGCTGATGTCCCGGCCCATGACCTCCACGCCGCTGAGTGTGCAGCGCAGGGGGCCGGCCTGCTCGGGAAGAAAGCCCTCCGGCCGGACGCCGATCCAGACCTTCCGATCCGGCGCGCCGGGCGCCTGGAGGACGGAGTTTTCCCCGATGTAAAGAAGACCGTTGCGTACCTCGCCCTCAAAGACGTTGATGGGCGGCGTGCCGAGAAACTTGGCCACAAAGAGGTTCACAGGATCGTCGTAGACCTCCTGGGGTTTGCCGATCTGCTGGAGCAGGCCCGCTTTCATCACCACGATCCGGTCGGAGATGCTCATGGCCTCCTCCTGGTCGTGGGTGACGAAGACGGTGGTGATGCCGGTCTCCCGCTGGATGCGGCGGATCTCCTCCCTCGTCTGCAGGCGCAGGCGGGCGTCCAGGTTCGAAAGCGGCTCGTCCAGCAGCAGGACCCGGGGCCGCTTGACCAGGGCGCGGGCGATGGCCACGCGCTGCTGCTGGCCGCCGGACATCTCGCTGGGCTTGCGCTCCAGCAGCCGTTCGATCTGCACCAGGCGCGCCGCATCCAGCGCCTTGTTCATCATCTCCTCTTTCGAGGGACGCGCGGCGCCTTTCAGGTTCTGCAGGGGGAAGAGAATGTTCTGCAGCACGGTCAGATGGGGATAGAGGGCGTAGTTCTGGAACACCAGGCCCACGCCGCGGTTCTCCGGCGGGAGATTGGTCACATCGTCCTCGCCGAAATAGATCTTGCCGCTGGTGGGCGTCTGCAGACCGCAGATCAGATTCAGCATCGTGCTCTTGCCGCAGCCGGAGGGGCCGAGCAGCCCGATCAGCTCGCCGTCCGGGATCTCAAAGCTGAAATCGTTGACGGCGATCACGGGCTCCTTGACCTTTTTGTTGCGGCTGGGAAAGCTCTTGGTCAGGTGCTCTAAGACGACTTTCATAGTATGTATCCCTTCCTTTTTCTTAGTCAATTGCGAAACTCGTTTCGCAATTGAGAACTCGCGCTCATCGCAGCGGGCTAAGGCCCGCTTTGGTCGGCGCGAGAGCTCGCATGGCTCGCCGCCGGGTGTTTTTGAGGCGGCAAAGCTGCCTCAAAAACGATTTGCATTTCCTGTCGATGAGAGAACCATGTTTGGTTGCGACTTTCGCAATCGGGTATCCTTTTCCAGGTTAGGATATTATGCTATTACTTTAGCGCGTCTCAGCCGCTTCGTCAATGATTTTTGCGGGATTTACAATAGGGCCAGCAGGGGCAGAGCCAGCAGGGCCAGCAGATACAGCGCGCCGATCAGCTGCTGGGCTGGGGTGGATGTGGTGGTCAGAGTGTTCTCATTCATGGGTCGTGCCTCCTTTTTTGTTTCTGCCCCCATGGTAACCGAAACACTGTCCGATAAAACGGACAGTGCGTTATGTCATCCAAAGAAATGCGGCCCTCTCTTGTAAAGGCGGGAGCGGTATGATATACTCGCGGCACGGAAGATACAAGCAAAGGCGGCCTTTTGGGCTGACGGAGGGATTATGGCGATAACGAGAGAGCAGGAGCCGGTGCTGCTGGACGGCCTGCTGGATATGGCGGCGCTGCTGCTGGACGCGGGAGCGGAGATCAGCCGCGTGGAGGATACCATCTCCCGTCTGGGCCGGGCCTACGGCGCACAGCGGGTGGAGGTCTTTGTCATCACCTCCATCATCAGCCTGACGATGGAGTTCCCGGGCCGGGAGGCCATCACGGAGACGCGCCGCGTCCGCTCCGACAGCAGCACGGATTTTTACCGGGTGGAGAAGCTCAACGCTCTCAGCCGCCGCTGCTGCGCCGCGCCGCTGCCGCCGGAGGAGCTGCGCGATCAGGTGGCGGCGGTGGCCGCGGGGCGTAAGCCCTTTCGCTCCGTCCTGATCGGCAGCATCCTGGGCTCCGGTGCCTTTACCATCTTTTTCGGCGGCACGGTCTGGGACGCGCTGGCCGCCATCGTGTTCGGGGTCCTGATCTGCCTGCTGCAGCGCTATTTGGGCCGGACGCGCATCAACACCGTGGCCTCGAACCTGCTGATCTCCATGCTGATCGGGCTGGGCGTCGGCGGATTGACGATGCTGCTGCCGATGCTGCATATGGATATGATCCTGATCGGGGACATCATGCTGCTGATCCCCGGCATGGCCATGACCAACGCCGTGCGCAACCTCCTGGTGGGCGATACGATCTCCGGCGTTGTGCGCCTGGCGGAGAGCCTGGTCTGGGCAGGGGCACTGGCCGGCGGCTTCATGGCGGCGATGCTGCTGCTGGATACCTTGAGGTGAGACGATGAGAGAGATCCTGATTCAACTGGCGGCGGCCTTTTTCGGCTCGCTGGGGTTTGCGGCGCTGTTCGGGATGCGCCGGCGCTATCTTCTGCCCGCCGCGTTGGGCGGCCTGCTGGCCTGGGGCGTGTACCTCCTGCTGGCGGAGCGGACAGGCGTCTTTGCGGCCTGCCTGGCCTCGGCGGCCTTCGGCGTCTTGTATGCGGAGGTGCTGGCACGGCTGTATAAAACACCGGCCACCCTGTTCCTGATCCCCGCGGTGATCCCGCTGGTGCCGGGCGGCGCCCTCTATTACAGCATGGACAGCGCGGTCCGCGGCGATCTGGCGATGGCGCGGGTGTACGGAAGTCAGACGCTGAACACGGCCCTGGCCATTGCCGCCGGCATGAGCTTTGCCCTGGCCATCCGGGAACTGCGGACCAAACGCTGAAAAACCTCCGGCACCCTGAGGTGCCGGAGGTTTTTCAGCGTTCAGACTGTAGACAAAGTTGGTTTTGTCATTGCGAACCAGTGACCGATGTCACTGGTGTGGCAATCCGCATCCTCTAAACGCGGCATGAACGTAGTCTTTTTAAGAAGAAACGGATTCCCACGTCGGCCTGACGGCCTCCTCGGAATGACACGTTTTGAGCTTTTTCAGAGCTCAAAGAGGGGATACCAACTTGAAAAACGGCGGGCTTATCCAAATGAGAAGTATTCCGGATACTGCTCCCGGGCCTTGGCCAGGCTGTCCTGGTAGAGGGAGAGATGGCGATCCAGATGCGCCAGCGCCTCCTTCTCGTCCCCGGCCAGCACCGCGCGGCTGATGGCGCTGTGATCCCGGTTCAATTCCGTCTGGGGCTTGTCGATCAGGCTGATGGCGCGCAGACGCTCGATATGCTGCATGTCGTTGAGCATGTGGAAGAAGTTGTTCTCCCGGCCCATGGCGCTGAAGGCGATGCGATGGAACTCGTTGTCCAGCTCCAACAGGCGGCGAACGCGCTCCGGGTTGTCACCGGTGGCGTAAGCCTCGTAGCGGCGGATGTTCTCCTCGTAGCGGCGGCGGATCTCCTCGCCCAGGGGCGCGGCGCAGGCCTGGCGGATGATCTCCTTTTCCGTGGCGCGGCGGGCGAACTGCTCCATCTCCACCCACTCGGCGTCGATGGGGGCCACAAAGGTGCCCACCTGGGGGCGGAGGATCACCATGTTAACGGTGGAGAGAATGATCAGCGCCTCGCGCACCGGCGTGCGGCTCATCTGCATCTCCTCGGCCAGCTGCTTGTCGTTCAGCGGCTCGCCGGGCTTGAGCTCGAGGAAGATGATCTTGTCGCGCAGGATCTGATAGGCGGTCTCCCGGGCGTTGCCGTTGGAGGCGTAGCGGGCGCGCCAGTTCATCCACTGGGAGAACAGAGCCGGATCATACTTCGGCTGGTTCATCATTCAACAGCCTCCCTGTACTTGGTGCTGTAAAAGCTTAGTATATCAATTCTACCGAAAAACCGGAAAAAAAGCAATCCTTTTTCTGGAAAAACACCGGGGAGGCGCCACACCTTCCCCGTGAACGGTATCATTCTTGCGGACAGAGTTCCAGCAGCGTCTGCCGGAAGCCGTAGGCCTCCGCCAGACGGCGGGCCTCCTCCCGGCCCTTTGTGCTCTTCCGACCCCTGCGCCGGGCGCGGATCATCAGGTTCTTCGGGGAGTGGTCAAAATCGGTGAACTCGATCATGTCCACCTTGTAGCCCATGTCCTCCAGCACCTTGCCCCGGATGGCGTCGGTCAGCAGGGCGGAGAGGCGCTCTTTTAACAATCCGTGCTCCAGCAGGATGTCCAGGTCGCCGCCCTTGCGGATGTCCCGGTTGATCTCATGCTGGCAGCAGGGGACGGAGAAAATGTAGTCCGCACCCTTTTCAATGGCGTAGTGCAGGGCGTAGTCCGTGGCCGTGTCGCAGGCGTGGAGCGTCACGATCATGTCCACCTTTTCCTGGTACAGCACGTCCCGACTCACATCCGCGTGCACAAAGCGCAGCCCGGTGTAGCCGTACTTCTTCGCGATCTGCCCGCAGCGCTCCACCACGTCGGCCTTGAGATCGTAGCCGATGATGGTCACGTCCATACCCCGCTTGACGGCGAAGTAGTAGTAGAGGATGAAGGTCAGATAGCTCTTGCCGCAGCCGAAATCCAGGATCGTGATGGCCTTTTTCTCGCTGTCGGCAAAGGCCTGGTCGATGAGCTCCACAAAGCGGTTGATCTGCTTGTATTTGTCATAGCGGGCCTTGACCACTTTGAACTCCGGCGTGAACACGCCCAGATCCACCAGGGCCGGGATGTTCTCTCCCTCCCGGAGGATATAGCCCTTTTCCCGGTTGTGCCCGGCGGCCGCGGGCCGGGGCAGGGCGGCGGCCGAGGCGGTCTTTTTATAGCGGCCGTTGGTCTTGAGGCTGTACTGGGCGCTCTGCTCCTCCGTGACCAGCAGGGCCTGGCGGTAGCGCCCGTCCCAGTCCTCCCGGCAGCGCCGGACCAGGGCCTCACCGCTCAGGTTCTCATGGAAGGCCTGGGCGCCGCGGCGGATCTCCGCCTGGTACATCCGCTCCCCCCGCAGCAGCAGGGGCCGGACGCTGATCTTGGCGTCGGCGGTCTTGTCGATGGGCTGGCTGAACACCGCCTTGGAGAGGCTTTCCAGCGCGCTCTCCAGCTCCAGAGTCAAACTCCGCTCAGTCATCGCCGTCACCGAAGAGTTTTTTGAGCCGCAGGGCCGCGGCCTTCAGCTCGTTCTTGCTGTAGGAGTTGTTCTCGTCCTCCAGTACGGCTTTCACGGCCTCCTTGGCGCTCAGATCCCCGGCCACCATGGCGTCCACCAGCATGGCCTCGGCGGAGACGGTGTGTTCCACCTTGTTGAAGATGTAGTCCTCGTCGATCTCCAGCACCAGGGCGTATTCGCCCTTGTCGTAGTTGCCCTTATTGAGAAGCTGCTCCTTCACCTCGCTGGGGGTGCCGCGGAAAGAGAGCTCATGGAGCTTGGTCATGTCGTTGCACAGGCACATCCGGCAGCACACGCCCTCTTCGATGAAGAAGTCCACCAGATCCATGATCCGCTTGGGGGACTCGTAGAGGGCAAAGGTGCGGGTGTCGCCCCGGCGCAGCTTTTCCAGCAGGCGGCGGCGGTCGGCCCGCTCCCGGGGGAAGAAGCCGAAAAAGGTGAAGGAGCTCAGATCAAAGCCCGAGATGGACAGGGCGTTCACCGCCGCGCAGCAGCCGGGCACGCCAATCACGCGGATGCCCTCCTCCACGGCGGCCTTGATGAGCTCGTTGCCCGGGTCGGAGATGCAGGGGGTGCCCGCATCGGTGATGACGGCCACGTTCTGGCCCTGCTTCATGGCGCTGATAAAAAACTTGGCCTTGCCGTACTCGTTGAATTTATGGTTGGACACCAGCTTGTTGCGGATGCCCAGCTTGTTTAGCAGTACCATGGAGCGGCGGGTGTCCTCCGCCGCGATCATGTCCGCGTCCGTCAGGATCTGAATGCCCCGCTGGGACATATCCCGGGAGTTGCCAATGGGCGTGGCCACGATGTACAGGCTGCCGGTTTTGACTTCATCCATGCCGATTTCTCACTTTCTTCATAATCCGCTTCGATTATATCCGTCCTCCCGGAGCCTGTCAACCGGGTGGAAGCTTCTGCCTTTTTTCTTAAAAAACCGACTCAGCGCTTGTCAAGAAAACGGAGATTTGGTAAAATACAAGTTACTTTATCAATAGAAAAAGGAAATTGCCATGAAAAAGAAAGTCAATCCTTTCTGGATGGCGCTGTGCATCCTGCTGAGCCTGGCGATCCTGGGCCTGTGCGTCTTCGCCGGGCGGGGCGGCACGCTGTACCTGCAGGCGGAGGGCGATCCCCAGGAGCTGGTGCGCTACTTCTTCAACTCCATCCTCGCCGGGGAGTATGGCAGCGCCTATGCCTGCCTCAGCGATTACAGCAGCCTGGGCCTGGAAAACGTGCCCAGCAGCCCCAGCGGCCGCACCCTCTATGAGGCCCTGCGCCAGAGCTATGCCTACAGTATGCCCGGGGAGAGCCGGGTGGAGAACCTCAGCGCCGTGCAGACGGTGGAGTTTCGCTACCTGGACGTGAAGGCCGTGGAGCAGGAGATCGCCGAGCGCGTGGAGGGAATCACCGAGCGCCTGGTGGCCGACCGGGACAGCGCGGAGATCTACGACGAGGAGGGGCGTTATCAGGCCTCCTTCACCGACGAGGTCTACGCCACGGCCCTGGCCGAGGTGCTGGAAAACGCGGAGGATTACTATACCACGGCGACGATGGACCTGTCGCTGAGCTATTCCGACGGCGCGTGGAAGATGAAGACCTCGCCCGCCCTGTTTCAGGCCCTGATGGGCGGCGTGTGAGGAGGGAGAGCTATGGCAAGACGTAAACGGGAAAGCACCGCCAAACGGGTGGGCTATGTGTTTCTGAGCCTGATTTTCGCGGTCATCGCGCTGCTGCTCCTGGCCCGCCTGGGCATGAGCTTCCACCCCGGCACCGGCCCGGCGGCCGCCGCCGTGCGCGGCAGCACCGACCTGGGCGCCCAGCTGGACAACAGCTTCTCCAACTCCAAAGCCGAGGCCCTGGGCTCCATCGCCACCATCAAAAAGCACTACGTGATCCCCGAGGACGCGCTGGCCGCGCCGGTGCCCGACCCCAACGGCTTCGGCACCGTCTCGATCGCGGAGGCCGACAAGGTCATGGCCGTGATCGACAAGGCCCGCAAGTCCGGCTTGCTTGACGGGCAGGAGGTCCTCTTCAACCCCAATGCCGATTTTTATCAGGACTCCTTCATCGGCTATTACTACGATGAGACGATCCTGATGATCATCTGGAAAGAAGTCATCAACGGCAACACCTGCTCCTGCTGCGAGGTCAAGATCGCCGACGGCTCCCAGATCCGCCGCAAGATCGCGGACGATACTCTGGGTTCTCCGGTCTGGTACTACGCCTCCGACCTGGCCAGAACGGTCAACCCCGTGGTGGCCATGAACGCGGACTTCTACATGTTCCGCGACTTTGGCATCGTGGCCTATCAGCGGCAGCTCTGGCGCATGGACGAGAGCACCTATACCGGCCAGTATAAGAAGTACAACTGTGTGGAGACCTGCTTTGTGGACGCCAACGGTGATTTCCATTTCACCCATCTGCTGGAGGAGCACTCCCGCAATGAGATCCAGGACTTCATGGCCAGCAACGACATTCTCTTTTCCCTCTCCTTCGGCCCGGTGCTGGTGGAGAACGGGGAACTGAAAAGCTGCGACTGGTATCCGGCCGGCGAGCCGACCCGCGGCGACTCCCGCGCGGCCATCGGCCAGGTGGATAAGCTCCACTATTTCTATCTCTCCGTGAACCACGCCCCCGAGAAGGCCGCCCTCTGGACGGTCAACGACATGGCCAGGGCCATGTATGACAAGGGCATCCCCAACGCCTACGGCCTGGACGGCGGACAGACCAGCGAGATCCTGTTCCAGGGCGTGCCCTTCAACCACATCGACTATGACGCCGAGCGTACCGTCAGCGATATCCTCTACTTCGCCTCGGCTGTCCCCAACCGGGAGGTGACGCCATGAACAGCATAGCCGTCATTTCCGGCGATCTGGTCCTGTACTGGAACGGCATCGTTTTAGCCCTGGGCCTGGCGGCGGGCCTGTGCCTGTCCCTGGCGCTCTATCCCCGCTACAACCGGCACAGCGCGGCGGTCTGGGTCTTCTTCCCCTTTGCCGTGCTCCTGGGCCTGATTTTATCCCGCCTGATCTACTGGTACTGCCATATTGAGCAGTTCGGCAGCTTCTGGGAGTGCCTGGCCTCTCCCAACACCGGCAGCTATGCCATGCCCGGGGTGATCCTGGGGGTGCTTGGCGCGGCGCAGGTTTCGAAAAAGCTCAAGCTTGTGCAGCGCAGCGGCCGCCTGCTGGACGCGGTGGCGCCGGGGCTGAGCCTGAGTCTGGCCTTTGTCCGTCTCAGCGAGCTTTTTAACTCCAGCGGCCGCAGCCGCATCACCATCCAGAAGCCCCTCTTCCAGCGCCTGCCCTTCGCCGTCCCCGTGACGGACTCGTCCGGCGCGGTGAGCTGGTCGCTGGCCGCCTTCTTCCTGTCCTTCCTGGCGCTGCTGGTCATCACGGTTGTGCTGGTGCGGCTCTATCTGCGCTATCGGCGCTACCCCATGGCGGACGGCAGCAACCCCAACGGCAATGTCTTTTGCCTCTTCCTGCTGCTCTGGGGGGCCACAGAGGTCATCATCGACTCGGTGCGCAACGACTCCTGCCTCATGCACTTTACCCTTCTCAAGCAGCTCAACCCCTACGCCTCTTTTGTGAGCCTGGGCCAGGTCTTTGCGGGCGTGACGATCCTCATCGTGATGATCCGCTTTACCGCCGTGCGCGTGCGGGGCAAGGGCTGGAGCTTCAAGTTGGTGCTGGGCTGGCTCCTCTTCCTGGCCAGCCTTTTCGGCGCGGGCTTCCTGGGCGAATACCGGGTGCAGCGCACGGCCAATTACGCCCTGTGCTACGCCATCATGGCCGCGTCCCTGATCCTGCTGACCGTTGTGATCCTGCTGGTCTATCGCAGCTGCGTCGACAAAACGCCGCCCGAGGACGAATTCACGGTATAAAACACCAAGACAAAACTGTGAGGCGTTTTGCTGAAAAAAGCGAAACGCCTCACAGTTTTGTCTGATACCTGTATTACTTGCGCTTCCGGCTCACTGTGTCGGCCAGAGCCAGAATGTCCTCCTTGGTCATGGGCTTCTCCGCTTCCTCTTCCTCCGGCTCCTCCGCTTCGGCCTCCTGCGCGGCCAGGGCCGCGGCGGCCTCCTCGTCTCGGTGCGTCCGGTTGGCAAAGCTCAGCGAGGCGGTGCCGAACACCAGCACGATGCCGAGGGCGTGGAGGAGGGCCTCCCATTTGCCGTAGCTGCCCCAGACAAAGGGCAGCAGCAGATCCGCCGCGCCCAGGCCCAACAGCCCGGCCGCCAGGCCGCTTAGATTCCGGCTGCTGAGAAGCTTCTTAATGGGGATGTGGGGGAAGATGGCCTTCTCTGTCCCCAGAAAGGCACCGATCAGCGCGCCCAGGGTCATGCACCAGGCGGCGATCCGGCCCAGCACCCCGGGCAGCAGGATCGAGGCCAGGGCGAAGATGCCCCAGCCGGCCAGCGCGGCCAGGGGGATCAGCAGCAGGCGCTGCCGAAAGGAGAGGGAGGACCACCAGCGGCGGATGCCCTTTTTCTCCTCCTCGGGGAGTGCGGGCTGGGCCTCAGCTGCCTCCACCGTCTCCTCCTCGACCTGGGGCTGCGGCGTCTTGGGGGGCGGGTTTTTGCCGCCCTTGCCGTCGCCGTCCAGATCGTCCTCATCCAGCACCACGGGCGGCGGCAGCAGCTCCTGCTCGTCGGGCAGCGCGCCGGGGGGATTGAAGATCCCGCCCACCAGCATGCTGGCCGAGGTGAACACCGCCATGGCGCCCGCGGCGACGCGGCGCTTTTTCGGATTCTTTTCGTTACTCATTTTTTCTCCAAGCCTGAGGACAGGCGTGCCTCAGACGGTTGCCGCCTCGGCCTCCGCGGCCTTGATTTTCGCCAGTTCCTCTTCCTCCAGTACGCGGTAGGCCACCTTGCCCACCAGGGTCTTGGGCAGCTCCTCACGGAACTCGATGTCATAGGGCATGGCGTACTTGGCAATGTGCTTGCGGCAGTAGTCCAGCAGTTCCTTCTTCGTCTCCTCGGTGGCGGGCGTGCCGGGCACCAGCTTCACAAAGGCCTTGACCTTCTGCATCTTGTAGGGATCGGGCACGCCGATCACGCAGCTCATCTGGATCTTCTCGTGGGAGTCCAGGATGTTCTCCAGCTGGCCGGGATAGACGTTGTAGCCGGAGGAGATGATCATGCGCTTGGCCCGGCCCTTGAAGTAGATGAAGCCCTCGTCGTCCTGGCTGCCCAGGTCGCCGGTGTAGACCCAGGTCAGGCCGTCGGCATGGCGGCGCAGGGTCTGGGCGGTCTCGTCCGGGTGCTTCATGTATTCCTTCATGACCGTGGGGCCGGCCAGCAGGATCTCGCCTTCCTCGCCATAGGGAAGTTCTTTGTCGGTGCCGGGTTCCACGATCTTGATGTAAGTGTCGGGGAAGGGGATGCCGATGGAGCCCTCCTTGAACATGGTGGGCGGGGTCAGGCAACAGGCGGTGACGGTCTCGGTGGTGCCGTAGCCCTCGCGCACCTGGATGGTGGCCTTGTGGTCATAGAGGAACTTGTCGAATTTCTTTTTGAGCTCCACCGACAGACTGTCGCCACCGGAGAAGACGCCCTTCAGGCAGCTCAGATCCGCGCCGTCCATGGAGGGCAGACGCAGCAGCGCCTCGTAGAGCGTGGGCACGCCGGCAATGAAGTTGCAGCGGTACTTCACGATCTGCTTGGCATAGCTCTTGGCGGTGAAGCGGGGGATCAGGATGCAGCGGCCGCCCTGGGCCAGCATGGAGTGGACGCAGACGCCCAGACCGAAGCCATGGAACAGGGGCATGGCGGCCAGCATCTTGTCGCCGGGGCGGAACATGGGGTTGGTGGCGACGATCTGCTGGGAGAGGGCATTGAAGTTCTTGTTCGACAGCACGATTCCCTTGGTGGTGCCGGTGGTGCCGCCGGAGTAGAGGATGACGGCGGGATCGTCGCTCTGGCGCTTCACCTTGTAGTTGTAGAAGCAGTGCTCGGCCAGGTGCATGAATTCTTTCCAGCGGATGACCGGCGCTTCCTTAGGGATCTTTTTGATCTTGCGGCCCTCGGTCAGCATGTAGCCGGTGCGCACGGGCTTGGAGAGCGCATCCTTCACCGAGGCGATGATGATGTTGACCACCTTGGTGTTCTCCCGGATGGCCTCAAACTTGTGATAGAACTGATCCAGGGTGATGGCTGTGACGGATTCGGACTCGTTGAGGTAAAACTCGATCTCCTTCTCCGCGGAGAGGGGGTGGATCATATTGGCGATGCCGCCCACCAGGTTCACGGCGTAGAACATGTAGATGGCCTGGGGGCAGTTGGGCATGGCGATGGTGACCTTGTCGCCCTCGCGCACGCCGATGGTCTTGAGCGCTTTGGCGCAGCGCTCGGTTTCGCGGATCATTTCCTTGTAGGTCGTGGACTTGCCCATGAAGTCGAAGGCCACGTTGTTGGGATACTGCTCGGCGATCTGGGCCACCTTGTCGAACATGGAGCCCTCAAAGTAGTCCAGGTGCATGGGGATCTCGCCCATGAAGGGCGCCCAGGGAGTTTTGGCGGTGATCGTATCCATCTATGTAATTCTCCTGTCTGTAGATTCAAGTGACGTTTCGCCTATTGTATACGATTGCTTCAAAAATTACAAGATACCCCAAGAAAAAACCGCGGATAATGCAGAGCGCATTCATCCGCGGATTTCCGTATCGTATTGTCCCAGCAGGGCGGTCCGGCCATAGAGCCAGGTCTCGCCGCTTTCCGGATCGCTCTCCACCTGCAGGCGGCCGCCGGGCTGTTCCAGCGTCAGACGAAGCGCTCTGCCGTTCTCGGCGGCCAGGGCCATGCCCGCGGCGGAGCTCCCGCTGGCACAGGAATTCTCCCAGAACAGCGTGCCGCTGCCGGGAATGTAGACCAGGGGCGTGAGGCGGGGATCGCCCTCGCCGAGCTCGAGAAACATCAGGCCCAGCCCCTCTGCACCGAGTTCGCGGCACCAGGCTTTCACGGCCTCCTCGGCCTCGGCGGGCCGATCCTTCAGCGCGAAGAGGGGAGAGGCATCCGAAACGATCACATGGGAGATGCCCTCCATCCGCACCAGCGGAAGCCTCCCGGACAGGCCGCCCCAGCGAAACGCCGTCTCGACGATCGCCCGGGCCTTCGGCATGCACACAGCTCCGCGGTAGACACCCTCTTCCTCGCGGCACAGGCGCACGGCCACCGGCTGCTTGGCGCCGGAGACGCGCAGAGAACGGGTGATCCAGGCGCCGGAGGGGGCCGCGCTTTCCAGACGGCTCTGAAGCAGAGCGGCGGCGCTCATGCTGGCGTTGCCGCAAAACTCCCCGCCCGCCATGCGCAGCACGGCATCGGTGCCGTCCTCGGCCTGCCATGACACAAAGCCGAGCTGCTCCACCGCCGGATGCCGGGCCATGAGCTCGGCGGCGACGGCGCTCTGCCGCTCGACGGGGACGGGACTTTCCACCAGGGCGGTGATGTTGCCGCTGGGGTCCCAGATCGAATAACGGACCCTCATCGCTCGAACACCCGCAGAAACTGCTTGGTCCGCTCCTCCTTGGGATCGTCAAAGACCTCCCGGGGATCGCCCTGCTCCACGATCACGCCGTCGGCCATGAAGATGACCCGGTTGCTGACGGCCTTGGCGAAGGGCATCTCGTGGGTGACGACCACCATGGTCATCTTCTCCTCGGCCAGCTGGCGGATGACCTTCAGCACCTCACCGGTGAGCTCCGGATCCAGGGCGGAGGTGGGTTCGTCAAAGTACAGCACCTCGGGCCGCAGGGCCAGAGCACGGGCGATGGCCACCCGCTGCTGCTGCCCGCCGGAGAGCTGATAGGGATAGGCGTTTTCCTTGCCCACTAGGCCCATCTTCCTGATCAGCGAGAGGGCGCGCTCGTGGACCTCTTCCTTGTCCTCGCCGTGGAGGATCGGGGCCTCGGTGATGTTTTTCAGGACCGAGTAGTGCGGGAAAAGCTGGAAATTCTGAAAAACCAGGCCAAAGCGGGTACGGAAACGGTTGAGCTCCGCCTTGGAGGCATAGACGCCGTCCCGCATGGCGTACTGCCCGTCGTAGAGGATATCGCCGCCGTCCGCGGTCTCCAGGAAGGAGGCGCAGCGCAGCAGTGTGGATTTGCCCGAGCCGGAGGGACCGATGATGGAGATGACGTTGCCCCGGTCCACGGAGAGGGAGATGTCCTTCAGCACGGAGAGAGAGCCGAAGGACTTCTCCAGCTTGCGGATGCTGAGAATGCTGGGGACGGTGTTTTTGCTTTCGCCTGCCATATCCGCGCCCCTCCCTTATTTATAATAGTTGAGCCGTTTTTCGATCCGGCCCATCAGATAATCGACGATGGCGTTGAAGAGGTAGTAGAACACGCCGGCCACCAGAAAGGGCATGAAGCTGGTCTGGGAGTTGGCGATCTGCTTGCCGATGGTGAACATCTCCTGATAGGAGACGGTGAAGGCCATGGAGGTGTCCTTGACCAGGGTGACGACCTCGTTGGTCACGCTGGGCATGATGCGCTTGATCACCTGGGGCAGGATAATGCGCATAAAGGTCTGCAGCTTTGTATAGCCCAGCACCTCCGCCGCCTCGTATTGCCCGATGGGGATGGACTCGATGCCCCCGCGGTAGATCTCCGCAAAATAGGCCGCGTAGTTGATGGAGAAGGCGATGACCACCGGGATCAGCTTGTTGCGGGCGACGTTGGCCCCAAAGAGATAATAGGGGCCGTAGGTGACGGCCAGCAGCTGCAGCATCAGGGGCGTGCCGCGCAGGACGGTGATGAAAAAGCGGGTCACGGCGGAGACCACCTTGACCTTGCTCATGCGCAGCAGCGCGACGATCATGCCCAGGGGGAGCGAGAAGAGCAGCGTCAGAAAAAAGATGGCGCAGGTCTTGCCCAGGCCTTCGCTCATCTTGAGGATCATGGTCAGTAACGACATAGGACAGCCCTCATTGGATCAAAACACAGATTTGCCCGAAAGCGCATAAGGATGCGCTTTCGGGACTTTTGAAATGTATAGGGTTTTCGCGGTGCTTACTTGCTCAGGAAGAGGAGGTTGTTGACGATGTCGGCGTACTCCTCCTTGGCCGCGATCTTGGCATAGGTGCCGTCGGCGACAAGGGCCTGAACAGCGGCGTCCACCTGAGCGCAGAGCTCCGCGTCGGAGGAGCGGAAGGCGATGCCGTACTGCTCAGCCCCGAGGTTCTCGTCAATGATGCTCAGCCCCTCGTGGCTCGCGACATAGCTGGCCGCGACCGGCATATCCACAAACACGGCGTCCGCGGCGTTGCCCTCCAGTTCGGTGAAGCACTTGAGAAAGCTGTCACAGGTCAGGACCTGGCCAAAGGTACCGGCCAGCTCCGCCAGATCGCCGCCCAGCAGGGCCTCGCCCGAGGTGCCCAACTGTACCGCCACGATCTTTCCGGCCAGATCCGCGGAGCTTTCAAAGCCGCTGTCGGCCTTGACGACCAGGACCTGGGTGTTGTCATAGTAGGGTTCAGAGATCACATAGCCGGCTTCCTTCATGCTGTCGAGGATCGTCATGCCCGACCACACGCAGTCGCACTCCATGGAGTCCAGCTGCACCAGCTTTTCATCCCAGTTGACGCCGAAGATCTTCAGTTCCCAGCCCAGAGAATCGCAGACGGCCTGGCAGACCTCTACGTCAAAGCCGGTGTAATTGCCGTCGTCGCCCAGATAGCTGAAGGGCGGGTACTCCGGGTCGATGCCCATGATGAAGCTGGTTCGGGCGGGAGCGGCCTCCTCGGCAGCCTCTTCAGCGGGGGCGGCCTCTTCGGCAGGAGCGGCGGCGGGAGCGGAAGCGGTGGAGCCGCAGGCGCACAGCGCGAAGACCATCGCAAGAGCCAGCAGCATAGCAAACAGTTTTTTCATCGTTTTTCCTCCTCAAACGGGATTGTAATTGCGTTAGTATGATACCACATTAGTGAAATAAAGCAAGAGCGTCTCGCAAACTGCGCTGTGCAAATTTTGCACAGCGAGCGCCGAAAGAGAATTGCCTCTTTAATTCCTACTGAATCTATAGTATATTAAAATAAAAAGGACGGTGATCGAATGAACGTGACGAGCAAGGGGCGCTACGCCCTGCGCGTGATGGTGGACCTGGCCCAGCACCCGGAGGACGGCTTTGTCTCGCTGAAGACGGTGGCCGAGCGGCAGGGCATCTCCATGAAATATCTGGAGATGATCGTCGGGCATCTGAAAAAGGCCGAACTGGTGGAGAGCACCCGCGGCAAAGAGGGCGGCTATCGCCTGTGCCGGGATGCGGCGTCCTACAGCGTGGGGGAGATCCTGCACTGCATCGAGGATAACCTGGCCCCGGTCTCCTGTATCCGGGACGGCAGCATTACCTGCGACCACGCCGAGCTCTGCCTGACCATCCCCATGTGGAAGGAACTGGACGAGATCACCAACAAGTATCTGGAATCCATCACCTTGGCGGATCTGCTCAGTGGGGATAAATGGAAAGGGACTTGACAAGCTCCGGTACTGTGCTATAATTCCCATTGAGTTAATAGGAAATTAAGATGGCATCATGATAATATAGTGAAAGGAATGTGAACGAGTATGTTTGTCTACGCTGACAACGCGGCCACCACAAGCGTCTCCAAAACCGCGCTGGACGCCATGATCCCCTATCTGACGGAGAACTACGGCAACCCCTCCAGCCTCTATGCCTTCGGGCAGCGGGCGGCCGAGGCGCTCGCGGAGGCCCGGGAGACCGTCGCCCACTACATTAACGCCGAGGCGCGGGAGATCTATTTCACCTCCGGCGGATCCGAGGCGGACAACCAGGCCATCGTCTCCGCGGCCCGGCTGGGTGCCCGCAAGGGCAAAAAGCACCTGATCTCCACAAAGTTTGAGCATCACGCGGTGCTGCACACCCTGGCCAAGCTGGAGAAGGAGGGCTACGAGGTCACGCTGCTGGACGTGCACGAGGACGGCGTGGTGCGTCTGGAGGATCTGGAGGCGGCGATCCGCCCGGACACGGCCCTGGTGACCATCATGTTCGCCAACAATGAGATCGGCACCGTGCAGCCTGTGGCCGAGATCGGAAAACTGTGTCGCGAAAAGGGCATCCCCTTCCACTGCGACGCGGTGCAGGCGGCGGGCCATATGCCCATCGACGTGAAGGCCATGAACATCGACATGCTGGCCATGTCCGGCCATAAGTTCCACGCGCCTAAGGGCGTGGGCGTGCTGTACGCCCGGCGCGGCATGGTGCTCTCGAACATCATCGAGGGCGGCGCCCAGGAGCGGGGCAAGCGCGCCGGCACGGAGAACGTGGCGGGCATCGTGGCCCTGGCCGCGGCGCTGAAGGAATCCTGCGACAACATGGAGGCCAACACCGCCAAGATCATCCCCATGCGCGACAAGCTCTTTGCCGAGCTGAGCAAGATCCCCCACAGCAGAATCAACGGCTCCCTGGAGCACCATGTCCCCGGTACGGTGAACATGTGCTTTGAGGGCATCGAGGGGGAGAGCCTGCTGCTGATGCTGGACGACGCGGGCATCTGCGCCTCCTCCGGCAGCGCCTGCACCTCCGGCTCGCTGGATCCCAGCCATGTGCTGCTGTCCATCGGCCTGCCCCATGAGGTGGCCCACGGCTCCTTGCGCCTCTCCATCGGCGAATACAACACTATGGAGGAGATCGACCATATCATCGAGACGGTCCCCAAAGTGGTGAGCTATCTGCGCGCCATGTCCCCGGTCTGGGACGAGCTGGAAAAGGGCGAACGCCCCCACTTAATCTGATTTGATTTTAGGAGGAAAACATCATGGCTCTCTATAGCGATAAGGTAATGGATCATTTCCGCAATCCCCGCAACGTGGGCAAGATCGACGACGCGGACGGCGTGGGCGAGGTGGGCAACGCCAAGTGCGGCGACATCATGCGCATGTATATCAAGGTCGATGAGGACGGCATCATCACCGACTGCAAGTTCAACACCTTCGGCTGCGGCAGCGCCATTGCCACCAGCTCCATGGCCACCGAGCTCATCAAGGGCAAGAGCGTGGACGAGGCGCTGGAACTGTCCAACAAGGCGGTGGTGGAGGCCCTCGACGGTCTGCCCACCCACAAGATCCTGGCCGAGGAGGCCGTGCGCGCTGCGGTCAAGGATTACTACGACCGCAAGGGCATCGCCTATAACCCCGAGGACTTCAAGGAGACCGACGACGAGGAACTGCACAAACTCGGCGAGGAATAAACACCGATCGGGCGTCGGTATTAAAAAGCCCTGAGCCGCTGACACAGCGGCTCTTTTTTATGGACGTCCATTTTTTGCAGCATTTCAAAAAAGATTCAAAAAAAGACAACGCTCTCTTGAAACTCCGCTGTACAAGTGCTATAATCACCCTGTATCATTATGCTGTTCTTTATTTGATCGCTTTTTAGTTCCCTTTCTCAAAGGAGTGTATCCATGAACAATCCTGCTTTACAGCGCGTTCTTTCTTTCCTTCTTTGTGCACTCATGTGTGTCACACTTCTTCCGGTCTCCGCCCTGGCCGAGGATGAACCGGCAGAGGCCCCCGTCGTCGAAGCGGTTGACATGGAGGCGCCAATTGTCGAGAAGCCCATCAGTGAGGAGCCTTCCTCTGTCATCCTGAGTGAAGGCGAAGTGTCCGAACAGGCGGAATCCGTGGAGGCTTCTTTGGCCGCAACTCAGAATGACGTCATCGAGGAGCCTGTTCGTGTCGTTTTTGTCTGTGAGCCGACAGCGGCTGTGATTACCGTCTATGACGCTGCGCGGACGGATGCAAATGGCGGAGCGCTTGTGATCGAAGCGGAAACCGACGGCTCCTATCTTCTGCTGCCCGGGGACTATTGGTACGACGCGCAGAGCGAGGGCTTTGTGCCCGTTGAAAAGCAGCCCTTTACCGTGGCGGCTCAGGAAGCGCCCCTGGAGATCGCGCTTGCTCTGACCCCCATCCCAGCGCAAACGGCTTTCATCGAGGACTCATCGCAAGTTATTTCGGACGAAGTCTTAGTTTTTGATAATAACGCGCAAGAGGTTCTAACGGAAGAAGCGGAGACTCCCATCAGCGGTACTCTTGACCTCCCGGCGGTTATTGTGGATATTGACACACCGGAGAATCTTTTCGATGGGTATGCCGTTCAGGAGATGAACGAGCTATATCCTCGCCGTCCTGTGCTACGCACGCCCAAGAATGCAGGCGGCTCTTTGAGCGGGCCCCCCGCCGCCCTTTATCAGGAGAGCAAGCCGTTAATTCGTCAGATCGCGGATGGTGAAAGAGAATCCACAATCCTCTCTCTCTCTTTCGTAACGTTGGTTGACAATAAAAACACCTGGACACAGGAGGAACTGGGGCTTGACAGTTTGTATACCGTCAATTCTGACGGGTACAAGGTAATGAAAAGTAAGGAGATCGTAAACGCGTTAGCCAGCAAGTTGGATTTGCGATCTGTGCTTACGGCGCTTCTCGTGGATTGCCCCTATGAGATGTACTGGTACGATAAGACAGTCGGAGTTTATCCATCGATCTCTTATGAGAATATGCAGATAATCGACAACTATACTGCAGTTACCTTTACCAGCGCAGCTTATATAGCCAGATACACGGTCGCGTCCGAATACCAGAATGGCGGCCCCTATGTCATGAACACCGCCCTCGGCCAGCAGGTGCAGAGCGCTGTGAGCAACGCCCAGGCGATCGTGTCCGCGGCTGCCTCCTACTCCACGGTAAACAAGCTGGACTACTATCGGCAGCGCATTTGCGATTTGGTCTCGTATAACGATGGCGCGGCAGGCGGCGGCGTGGCCTATGGCAACCCCTGGCAGTTCATCTGGGTCTTTGATAACGACAGCAGCACCAACGTGGTCTGCGAGGGCTATGCCAAGGCCTTCCAGTATCTTTGCGATCTCTCCGACATCGGCAGCGCCACCTGCTATACCGTCACCGGCAACATGGCGTACGGCACCGGCGCCGGCAACCACATGTGGAACATCGTCACCATGCCGGACGGAAAAAACTATCTGGTGGATATCACCAACTGCGATTCGGGCAGCGTGGGTTATCCGGCCAAGCTTTTCCTGAAGGGCTATGACCAGATGAGCAACGATCCAAATACCGGCTACCTGCGCTACACATTCAGTGGTGTAACCTACACCTTCGACGAAATGACTTCCACCACCTTCAGTGAAGCGGATTTAACGCTGAGTGCCACGGACTACGGTGTTGTCGATCATATCCCCGGCGATGTCAACGGCGATGGGAAAGCGAACAACAAGGATGTCACTCGCCTGAAGCGGTATCTCAAGTTTCATGACGTTGAAATTGTTGAGGCAGCCGGCGACGTCAATGGCGATGGAAAGATCAATAATAAGGATGTCACCCGTTTGAAGCGCTATCTTAAATTCAGAGATGTGGAAATACACTAAGGAGAATGTAGAATGAAAAAGATACTATCTTTTGCTTTGGTGTTTGTGCTGTTGCTTTGCTTCATAGGAAACACCTTTGCTGAAGGAGCTGGAGTGATTTCTCTCAGTTCCGCTGAAGGAAAACCGGGCGATACAGTCAACGTCTCAATTAACGTAGATAGTAATCCCGGAATTGTCTTTATGGAGCTTGGGGTGGACTATGACAGTTCGGTTCTTGAATGGACTGGGATAACGGCGGGAGACTTCACGCTTGATGCGTCCGACCCCCGGTCAGTTGCTGACTTGGGATCCGGATTACATCGGGGAAAACTATATGGATACCGGAGTCTTTGCCGTACTCACCTTCAAAATCAAAGAGACGGCTTCGGCAGGAAAGACAGAGGTCAGCGTAAGCTATGACCCGGATTCGGTCTATGACGCCAACGAGGATAACGTTGCTTTCTCTGTTACGCCAGGTAGTGTAACAATCCAGGCGGCACAGCACGATCATGTCTGGGATGAAGGTATCGTGACCAAGGAAGCCAGCTGTACAGAGGCGGGCGTAAAGACTTACACCTGTTCTGTTTGCGGCGAAACCAAAACAGAGGAAATCGCCGCTCTCGGGCACCAGCCCGGCGCGGCCGTGCAGGAATATGTGACGCCCGCCACCTGCGAGACGGCAGGCAACTACGACGAGGTCGTGTACTGCAGCGTCTGCCAGAAGGAACTGAGCCGTGTGATCAAGACTGTCCCCGCCACCGGTCATAGCTGGGGTGAAGGTATCGTGACCACAGAACCCAGCTGTACAGAGGCGGGCGTAAAGACTTACACCTGTTCGGTTTGCGATGAAACCAAAACAGAGGAAATCACTGCTCTCGGGCACCAGGCCGGTGAGGCTGTGCGGGAAAATGAGAAAGCCGCCAACTGCACGGAAGCGGGAAGCTACGACGAAGTCGTATACTGCAGCGTCTGC